>NZ_WWEQ01000100.1 GCF_009857845.1 Brevibacterium rongguiense
CAAAGCGCCGGGAGCCGCGGCGCGGCGCGGCGGACGGTCTGCAGCGGTCGGTGCGCCAGGGCAGCACCGCTGCCCCGCCGGCGCACGCGCGCAGGGGCCCGGCCGATCCGAGTGGATCGGCCGGGCCCCTGCGTGCGAGGCGGGCTGCCTCAGCCCTTGCGGGGCGGCTTCCCGCCGCGCTTGCGCGCGGCATCCGGGTCCGCCACGGCGGGCTGCTCGCCGGTGGCGGTGCGCCCGCGCCCGGCATCCACGCGGCCGGCCCGCGTGCGGGAGATCCGGTAGTCGATGCGGTCGTCGAGCACCTCGCCCCACTCGCCGGCGAACTGCTCGTTGACGTGGCCGGTGACGCGGTCGGCCATGCTGTCCGTGATGTGCTCGCTGATCGCCTCCGCGCGGTGGAGGAGCTTCTGCTCCTCCACCATCGCGTGGTCGAGCTTGAGCGTCTTGAGCGTTGCGAACGCCATGAGCAGCAGGATCACGCTGAAGGGCAGCGCCGTGATGAGCGAGCCCGCCTGCAGGGAGGTCAGGCCGTTCGACAGCAGCAGTGCGATCGCCACGAGGCCCTCGAGGAAGGCCCAGACGACGCGCGACCACAGCGGCGGATTCGGGTGCCCGCCGGAGGAGAGCATGTCCACGACGAGCGAACCGGAGTCCGAGGAGGTGATGAAGAAGATCGCCACGAGCAGGATCGCCACGACGGAGAGCACGGGGCCCGCCGGCAGGTCGCTGAGCACGGTGAACAGCGCCTTCTCCGGGACGATCGCCTCGCCGCCCTCGTGCCACAGGTCGCCCTGGGTGAGCTGGCGGTGGATCGCGATGCCGCCGAGCACGGAGAACCACACGAAGCTGACCATCGTGGGCACGAGCAGCACGCCCGCGATGAATTCGCGGATGGTGCGCCCGCGCGAGATGCGGGCGATGAACACGCCCACGAACGGCGCCCAGGAGATCCACCAGCCCCAGTAGAAGATCGTCCACGACGAGGCCCAGGTCTGGCCCTCCTCGCCCGTGTAGGCGGCGGTGTCGAACGTCATCTGGAAGAAGTTCGCGAGGTAGAGGCCGAACGCCTGGATCATCTCGCGGAACAGGAACACGGTGGGGCCCATGATGATGAGCGAGATGAGCAGCAGGCCCGCCACGGACAGGTTGATGTTCGACAGCCACTTGATGCCCGCGCCCAAGCCGGTGACGACCGAGGTGGTGGCGAGCAGGGTGATGATGACGACGAGGACGACGAGGATCGTGTTGTTGACCTCGCTGATGATGCCGATCGACTGGACGCCGGCGGCGATCTGCTGGACGCCCAGGCCCAGCGAGGTGGCGACGCCGAACAGCGTGCCGAGCACCGCGATGACGTCCACGGTGTCGCCCAGCCAGCCCTTGATGCGCTCGCCGAAGAGCGGCTCGAGCGCCCAGCGGATCGACACGGGGCGACCGCGCCGGTGGATGCCGTAGGCCAGGGCCAGGCCGATGATCGCGTAGCAGGCCCAGGGGTGCAGGCCCCAGTGGATGAACGTCTGGGCGAGGCCCTGCTCGGCCAGCGCGGACGGCGGCCCGTCCGTGCCCGGCTTGGGGTCCGAGGTCATGTAGGTGAGCGGCTCGGCGACGCCGAAGAACACGAGGCCGATGCCCATGCCCGCGGCGAAGAGCATGGCGAACCAGGACAGCAGCCCGAACTCCGGCTTCTCGCCGTCGCGGCCCAACCGGATGCGGCCGTACTTCGAGACGCCGAAGAACACGGCGAAGCCGATGAGGATGCCGATCGTGAGCATGTAGAACCAGCCCAGGTCCCGCACGATCCAGCCCTGGATCGACTCGAGTACCGCACCGGTGCCGTCGGGGAAGACCATGGCGAGCGCCGTGACGAGGACGACGATGCCGATCGCCGGGTAGAAGACCGCCGGGGTCACGCCGCCGCGGCCGATCTTCACGCCCTGGCCGCGCAGCTGCTCCGTGATCTCGTCATCGGAGCCGCTGTCGTCGATGGGCTCGACCTCGCGGCGGTCGGGATCGAGCGGGTCGACGAAGTCGTAGCGGTCGGCGTGGCCGAGGCGCTCCTCGAGGGAGGCCGCTGTGGGCTCCTCGCGGGGGTCAACCGCCGTCGAGGGCGCGTCGGAGAAGGCGGTGGGGGCCTCGCCGGGCGCCGGCGCGTCGAAGGCGGTGGAGCCGGGTGCGGCGTGCGCGCCCGCGGGCTGCGGGTCGGCTGGCGACGAGGAGGGTTCTCTGCCCTGTGTCATCGGGTCCTTTGCGGGGTTGGGGACGAAAACGGCCGTCTACCAGGATGGGTGAAGTCTTCCGTGGTAGCAACCCGCGGTGGCCCCCGTCACCGCGCTCCCCCGGGCCCCGCCGCGGCCGAGGCGCGGGCCGGCCGGGTGCCGGCCAGCGCCTCGGGCGCCGCTCAGCCGGCCTCGAAGCCGCCGTCGATGACGAGGTGGGCGCCGGTCACGAAGGCCGAGTCGGGGCCCGCGAGGTAGGCGATCATGCCGGAGACCTCCGCGACATCGGCTCGCCGCCCCAGCGGCGTGCGGGGCACGACGCCGCCGCCGGGCTCGTCAGCGTTCATCGGGGTGGAGACGCCGCCGGGCAGGATGGCATCTCACGGACGTGGGCCGGCGAGCTCGTCCCGCGCGCCAGGGCCGCGCTCGCCGCGGCCGAGGCGGTCACCGCCGCCGCGCACCAGGCCAGCGCCCTGCTGGGCGGGACGGTGTCGTTCGGCACGTTCAGCAGCGCGCACCGCTACCTGCTCACCCCGCTCATCGTCGACTTCTCCCGCCTTCACCCCGACGTCCAGATCGAGATCGTGGGGCTCAACTCGTCCGAGGTGGCGCAGGCCGTGCGCGAGGGCGACCTGGAGGCCGGGCTGGTCTCGCTGCCCATCGACGCCCACGGGCTCACGGTCTCCGAGCCGGTCCTCACCGACATCGTCGTCTGCGTGAGCGCCGAGCCCGCCCACACGGAGGAGCCCGTGACGCCGGCGCAGCTGTCCGAGCGCCGCCTCGTGCTCTCCGAGGCGCGCTTCCGGCACGACGACCCGATGCGGCGCCGGCTCGACGTGCTCGCCCAGTCGGCCGGCGTGCGGATCCGGCCCTACATCGAGGTCGAGTTCATGGATGCGGCGCTCGAGCTGTGCGCCGAGGGCGTGGGCGACACGCTGGCCTCCTCGCTCGTCCTGCGCGCCCACCGCGTGGGTGAGCGGGTCACCTGGGCACCGGTGGAGCCGCCCTTCGTCGAGCAGTTCGCGTTCATCACCCGCATCGACGCCGAGCTCTCCCCCGCCACCCGGACGTTCATGGACCTCGCCCGCCGGCACATGCGCGCCCTGCAGCGCACGCCCGAGGACTGGCAGCGCGAGTACGAGCGGCAGCGCCGGGGCTGAGCGGCCGCGCCGCTCAGCCGAAGATGTCTGCCAGCAGCGCCCGGAGGTCCACCCGCCAGGCCTCCGCAGCGGCGGGGTCCGGGACCTTCTCCGCGCCGGCCGTCACCAGGGCGCGCGCCGCCTGCGGGCTCGCGGCCAGCGGCGCGGCGGCGGCGACCCCCAGCTCGATGCGCTCGCCGCGCTCGAGGTCGGCGCGCCAGAAGCTGCGCTGGGCGGTGCGCGAGGTGCGCGGCGGCCCGCTCAGGGGGTGCCCGGCGATCGCACCGGGGTGCGCGCCGAGGTGGCGGACCACGCGCTCGTAGGCCGCGGCGCGGTCGAGCGCGACGGTGCGCGAGGCGGTGGCGGAGAAGGTGCCGTCGGCGCGCTGGCCGGGCAGGCGCCGGCCGATCCGCTGCTCGAAGCCCAGGGCCGCCGCCTGCGCCCACCAGCCAGGATTGTCCACGCGGCCGGCGAACGCGGTGGCCGCAACGGCCGCGAGCTGCCCGTGATCCAACCGCGAACCGCCAGCGGCCTCCAGCACGGCGACGATGTCCTCCCAGCCCATCCCCGTCGCCCGCGCGAGCGCGGCGGTGTTCAGCGGCCTGACCACCGGGGCCTCACAGCAGCCGGCGGCCGGCGGGGGCCCCGGCCTCCCGGGACAGCGGCGGGCGCTCGGGTGAGTCCTCGCCCGCCTGTGCCGTGGGTGCCTGTGCCGTGGATGCCTCGGAGCCCTCGGGGCGGCTCGCGACGCAGACGAGGAAGCCCGCATCGGGGGCGAAGGGGCGCAGGTCCCAGGTGGACAGGGTGAGGTCGATGGCAAGCCCGGCGGCCCGCTGGTCGTGCAGGAAGTCCTCGAACGCGTAGCCGCGGCCGGCACCGAACCCGGTGACGAGCCGCCCCCCGGGGGCCAGCAGCGCGGCCATGCGCGCGACTGCGCCCGGGCGCAGCTCCGGGTCGAGGAAGCCCAGGACGTTGCCGGCGGAGAAGACGATGTCGAAGGGCGCCCCGTAGGCCTGCGGATCGAGCGCCTCGAGGTCGCCCACGCTCCAGCTGGCGGTCGGGAAGTCCCGCTGGGCCTGCGCGATGAGATAGGGATCGAGGTCAACGCCCACCACGTCGTGTCCGGCGGCGTCGAGCAGTCCGCCCACGCGCCCCGTGCCGCAGCCGGCATCGAGGATCCGGCTGCCGCGCTGGGCCATCGCGTCGAGGAACCGGGCCTCCCCGCCCAGATCGTGGCCCGCGGCGGCCATGTCCTTCCACCGCTGGGCGTAGCGGTGGGAGTGCTCCGGGTCGTTCTCGATCATCATTCGCCAGCGGTTCGCAGAGGTCATGGCCTCATCGTAGCCACGGGCGGCGGCCGGGCATTCGGCAATCGGCCAGGTGATCCTTCCTACATTCGAGGGCGAGGCCGGTGAAGTGGTTGAAGTGGCAACCATGCATCTGCCTGAGTGGAGGCATGACTCACGACATCGGAATCCTGGTCCTCCGCCTCGCAGCCGGCGTCATCATGATCGCCCACGGCCTGCAGAAGCTGCTGTCCGTCTCCATCCCCGGCGTGCAGGAGATGCTCGCGGGCATGGGCGTCCCGGCGGCCTCCGCCATGGGCGCGATCCTGCCGTTCGCCGAGGTCGCGGCCGGTGCCCTGCTCATCCTGGGCGCCCTGACCCGCGTGGCGGGCATCGTCACCGCGCTCGTCGCGGTGGGCGCGATCGTCACCGTGCACGGCTCCCAGGGCTTCTACGCGGCCGACGGCGGCTACGAGTTCGTCCTCCTCCTGGCCGCCGCGGGCATCGCCCTGGCGCTGACCGGGCCGGGCCGGATCGCCGTCGACGCGCTGTTCGCCCGCCCGCGCGCCCGGCGGCTCGACTCCGCCGCCGCGCGCTCCGAGGGCCGCCCGGCCGGCG
>NZ_WWEQ01000101.1 GCF_009857845.1 Brevibacterium rongguiense
TGGGTGAGTGATCGGCGTATTAGTACCAGTCAGCTCCACCCCTCACAGGGCTCCCACATCTGGCCTATCAACCCCATCATCTCTAGGGCACCTAATAACGAAATCTCATCTCGAAGCCGGCTTCCCACTTAGATGCTTTCAGCGGTTATCCATCCCGAACGTAGCCAACCAGCCATGCACCTGGCGGTACAACTGGCACACCAGAGGTTCGTCCGTCCCGGTCCTCTCGTACTAAGGACAGCCCTTCTCAGATTTCATACGCACGCAGCGGATAGGGACCGAACTGTCTCACGACGTTCTAAACCCAGCTCGCGTACCGCTTTAATGGGCGAACAGCCCAACCCTTGGGACCGACTCCAGCCCCAGGATGCGACGAGCCGACATCGAGGTGCCAAACCATGCCGTCGATATGGACTCTTGGGCAAGATCAGCCTGTTATCCCCGAGGTACCTTTTATCCGTTGAGCGACCGCGATTCCACAATCCACGGCCGGGTCACTAGTCCCAGCTTTCGCTCCTGCTCGACACGTCCGTCTCACAGTCAAGCTCCCTTGTGCACTTACACTCGACACCTGATTGCCAACCAGGCTGAGGGAACCTTTGGGCGCCTCCGTTACTCTTTAGGAGGCAACCGCCCCAGTTAAACTACCCATCAGGCACTGTCCCTGAACCCGATCAGGGTCCGAAGTTAAGGAATCCAGAATGGCCAGAGTGGTATTTCAACAACGACTCCACAACACCTAGCGATGCCGCATCAACGTCTCCCACCTATCCTACACAAGCCACACCGAACACCAATACCAAACTATAGTGAAGGTCTCGGGGTCTTTCCGTCCTGCTGCGCGTAACGAGCATCTTTACTCGTAATGCAATTTCGCCGAGTTCGCGGTTGAGACAGCAGAGAAGTCGTTACGCCATTCGTGCAGGTCGGAACTTACCCGACAAGGAATTTCGCTACCTTAGGATGGTTATAGTTACCACCGCCGTTTACTGGGGCTTAAATTCTCCGCTTCAACACCCAAAGGTGTTTAACAGGTCCTCTTAACCTTCCAGCACCGGGCAGGCGTCAGTCCGTATACATCGTCTTACGACTTCGCACGGACCTGTGTTTTTAGTAAACAGTCGCTTCTCTCTGGTCTCTGCGGCCACCACCCACACATCACCACGCACAGGCGGCTTCACGGGGGCGGCCCCCCTTCTCCCGAAGTTACGGGGGCATTTTGCCGAGTTCCTTAACCACGATTCTCTCGATCGCCTCAGTATTCTCTACCTGACCACCTGAGTCGGTTTGGGGTACGGGCGGCTCGAACCTCACGCCGATGCTTTTCTCGGCAGCATAGGATCATCGGATCACCCCACAAGTGGGGCGCCCATCAGCTCTCAGGCTCACGCCCGGCGGATTTGCCAACCGGACACCCTACAGCCTTAGACCCAGACAACCATCGCTGGGCCCGACTACCTTCCTGCGTCACACCTGTTAATACGCTTACCTACTACGCGCTCAGGTCCCACCATCACCACCCACACAAGAACTCAAAGAGTCCCCGGTGGAGGCTTGGGCGGTTAGTCTCACACGCCTCGGTACGGACGGTTCTTCGCCGGTACGGGAATATCAACCCGTTGTCCATCGACTACGCCTGTCGGCCTCGCCTTAGGTCCCGACTTACCCAGGGCGGATTAGCCTAGCCCTGGAACCCTTGGTCATCCGGCGGACGGGTTTCCCACCCGTCATTCGCTACTCATGCCTGCATTCTCACTCGCATAGCCTCCACCGCTCGATCACTCGACGACTTCACCGGCCACACGACGCTCCCCTACCCAGCACCACACCCGTTAGGGCTACACATGGCGCTGCCACAACTTCGGCGGTGTGCTTAAGCCCCGCTACATTATCGGCGCAGAATCACTTGACCAGTGAGCTATTACGCACTCTTTCAAGGATGGCTGCTTCTAAGCCAACCTCCTGGTTGTCTTCGCAACTCCACATCCTTTCCCACTGAGCACACGCTTAGGGGCCTTAGTTGATGGTCTGGGCTGTTTCCCTCTCGACTACGAAGCTTATCCCCCGCAGTCTCACTGCCACGCTGACACTTACCGGCATTCGGAGTTTGGTTGACGTCAGTAACCCGGTGGGGCCCATCAGCCATCCAGTAGCTCTACCTCCAGCAAGAACCACGCAACGCTGCACCTAAATGCATTTCGGGGAGAACCAGCTATCACAGAGTTTGATTGGCCTTTCACCCCTAACCACAGGTCATCCCCTCCATTTTCAACTGAAGTGGGTTCGGGCCTCCACGACGTCTTACCGACGCTTCACCCTGCCCATGGCTAGATCACTCCGCTTCGGGTCTAGGACACGCGACTCAAATCGCCCTCTTCGGACTCGCTTTCGCTACGGCTCCCCCACACGGGTTAACCTCGCCACGCACCACTAACTCGCAGGCTCATTCTTCAAAAGGCACGCCATCACCCCAACAAAGGAGGCTCTGACGGATTGTAGGCACACGGTTTCAGGTACTCTTTCACTCCCCTCCCGGGGTACTTTTCACCATTCCCTCACGGTACTGATCCGCTATCGGTCATCAGGAAGTATTCAGCCTTACCAGGTGGTCCTGGCAGATTCACACGGGATTACACGAGTCCCGTCCTACTCGGGAACCACTCAACGCAGCACGCACACGTTTCGCCTACGGGACTCTCACCCACTCCGGTCGACCTTCCCAGATCATTCGACTACGCACACGCACCCACGCGGGGACCATGCCGAATCCCCACAAGCAGCCCCACAACACCGCACATGCAACGCCGACACGCTTGACACACACACGGTTTAGGCTCCTCCGCTTTCGCTCGCCACTACTCACGGAATCATTCTTATTTTCTTCTCCTATGGGTACTGAGATGTTTCACTTCCCCACGTTCCCTCCACATGCCCTATACATTCAGACACGGGTGACTGCGCACAACACACAGCCGGGTTTCCCCATTCGGACACCCTCGGATCACCGTTCGCTTACCAACTCCCCGAGGCTTATCGCAGGTTGCCACGTCCTTCATCGGCTCCTGATGCCAAGGCATCCACCATGCGCCCTTGTACACTCACCACCACCCCACACAAAACAAGGGGGCAGCGAGTCGGATAACACAAGAAACACTTACAACAACAAAATCACAGAATGCCGCCACGCCCACACACACCCGACAGCAGAACCACCCACACAGGGCAGCACCACCACACGACAGGGGGCACACACGCGCGACATCCAGATGCTCGCGTCCACTATTGACAAACCACACAACCACCACACACCCACACAAGAACCAGCCACAGGCCAGCCCCCGCACCAGGCGGCGGCATCCCGGACAACACACCCCCACACAAAAAGGGGGGCCTGTTCTCCCAGGACCCAACAGCGCATCCGCACACACACAGCAGCACACGCCACCAGCCATCCACGACCAGCAGCGCACACACACCCCCACAAAAAGGGGCGCCTCCTACGACGTTCCACCCATGAGCAACCGCCCCCACCACGAACGGGCGAGCAGACGGCGCCACCACCACACACCAACACCCACCCCACACAGAGGGGCAGGCCGCGCGCGGCTATCAGTGACAGCTCCTTAGAAAGGAGGTGATCCAGCCGCACCTTCCGGTACGGCTACCTTGTTACGACTTAGTCCCAATCACCAGTCCCACCTTCGACGGCTCCCCCACAAAGTGTTGGGCCACCGGCTTCGGGTGTTACCGACTTTCGTGACTTGACGGGCGGTGTGTACAAGGCCCGGGAACGTATTCACCGCAGCGTTGCTGATCTGCGATTACTAGCGACTCCGACTTCACGTAGTCGAGTTGCAGACTACGATCCGAACTGAGGCCGGCTTTATGGGATTCGCTCCGCCTCACGGCATCGCAACCCTCTGTACCGACCATTGTAGCATGCGTGAAGCCCAAGACATAAAGGGCATGATGATTTGACGTCATCCCCACCTTCCTCCGAGTTGACCCCGGCAGTCTCCTATGAGTTCCCACCATCACGTGCTGGCAACATAGAACGAGGGTTGCGCTCGTTGCGGGACTTAACCCAACATCTCACGACACGAGCTGACGACAACCATGCACCACCTGTGCACCGGCCACAAAGGGAAGAACCATCTCTGATCCGGTCCAGTGCATGTCAAGCCTTGGTAAGGTTCTTCGCGTTGCATCGAATTAATCCGCATGCTCCGCCGCTTGTGCGGGCCCCCGTCAATTCCTTTGAGTTTTAGCCTTGCGGCCGTACTCCCCAGGCGGGGCACTTAATGCGTTAGCTACGGCACGGAATCCGTGGAATGGACCCCACACCTAGTGCCCAACGTTTACGGCATGGACTACCAGGGTATCTAATCCTGTTCGCTCCCCATGCTTTCGCTCCTCAGCGTCAGTTACAGCCCAGAGTCCCGCCTTCGCCACCGGTGTTCCTCCTGATATCTGCGCATTTCACCGCTACACCAGGAATTCCAGACTCCCCTACTGCACTCCAGTCCGCCCGTACCCACTGCACGCGCACCGTTGAGCGATGCGTTTCCACAGCAGACGCGACAGACCACCTACGAGCTCTTTACGCCCAATAATTCCGGACAACGCTTGTACCCTACGTATTACCGCGGCTGCTGGCACGTAGTTAGCCGGTACTTCTTCTGCAGGTACCCTCACCCCCGAAGGGGCTTGTTCCCTACTGAAAGAGGTTTACAACCCGAAGGCCGTCATCCCCCACGCGGCGTCGCTGCATCAGGCTTGCGCCCATTGTGCAATATTCCCCACTGCTGCCTCCCGTAGGAGTCTGGGCCGTGTCTCAGTCCCAGTGTGGCCGGTCGCCCTCTCAGGCCGGCTACCCGTCGTCGCCTTGGTAGGCCATCACCCCACCAACAAGCTGATAGGCCGCGAGCCCATCCCCAACCGAAAAAACTTTCCACACACCACCATGCGGCAGCGCGTCATATCCGGTATTAGACCCAGTTTCCCGGGCTTATCCCAGAGTCAGGGGCAGGTTACTCACGTGTTACTCACCCGTTCGCCACTCATCCACCCAGTGCAAGCACCAGGCTTCAGCGTTCGACTTGCATGTGTTAAGCACGCCGCCAGCGTTCGTCCTGAGCCAGGATCAAACTCTCCACAAAAAAATGTGCGAGCCAAAAAAGACCCCAGCCGACAAAAGAATCACTGACAAGAACAACACCCCACCAACCCACCACAAAGGGCAGGCAGCCG
>NZ_WWEQ01000102.1 GCF_009857845.1 Brevibacterium rongguiense
GACCACCCTCGCGGGCCTGACGGTCGTAGACCATACGCACGGCACGGTCACGCAGCTCTGGACTGAACTTCTTGGGCATGCTCCGATTCTCCTTGCTGAGACTCGGAACGAAACCCAGGGCGCTTCATCTTCACCTACGGAGATACAAAAGACGAAGTCAACGATCTGGTCGACGAGAATCACGTGCAAAAAGTGGCGCTCAGGCATCCGATGACGGCACTCGCCGCAAGCACGGGCACGGCAGTCGGTGGCGGTGGCTACGGAACCCATAAGGGTGACAAGACCGGTGGTCTATGCTCGCTCGGATTCACGGCGCTCAGCAACGATTCATTTAAGCCTCAGGCACTCACGGCAGGCCACTGCACGGCCGACTTCAACAGCGGTTCCGAATACGGAATCGTTGCCGGCCAGTACTTCGACATCGCGGAAACCCTCTCGAGCGGCGACGGTGGCGCAACGGGAGATGAAAAAGGCACGAGCACGGTCAAATTCCCCGAAGGCGGATTCCGAGGCACCATCAGCGAGTGGAGGTTTGGTCGCCCCGGGCAGACTGACCCTGATCCCTCAGTTGAAACAACTCCCGCCGGGACGAAGGACGTCACCAGCACGGACTACGCTCTGGTCGATTTCCCCGAAGGCACCAAAGTGGCTCCAAAGGTGTCAAATTGGGGTGCGGGTGCCAAGAAGGGTGATTTGCTGGCCGAGGCCCACTCCGTCACGAGCGTGGGTACCCCCAAGGTGGGCGAGCAAGTTCTCCGAAGCGGTCGCACTTCGGGTCAGAAATCGGGCAGCGTCACCTATTCGGAAGGCTGGGCCAATATCGACGGTCGCATGGTGGACGGGTTCGCGTCGAACGCCCATGCAAATCACGGAGATTCGGGTGGTGCATACATTTCGGAGGACGGCCAGGCACTCGGGGTCCTGTCCGGTGGCGGTGAGCTAAACGATGGTTCGGAACTCTTCTGGGCAACGAAGGTACCCAACGCCCTCGATCAGATGGGCAACAAGTCTCGAATCCTCGTGGCGTCGAAGGCCAAGCAGAGCGGCGATACCGTGGAACCGGGTCAGCGCCTGCGCGGCAGCGGGGCCAACGGGTTCGATGGTGGAACCTTCGTCGACAGCAACGGCACGAAGAGCAAGGTCACCGTCAGCGGTGGTACGTGGGCCATCACCGCTCCGAAGGACGAAGGCGAGCACACGGGCAAGCTGTATCTGACGAATAAGTACAGCGTCTCCGAGCCGCTCGAGCTGAAGTTCACCGTCAAGAAGGCGACACCTACACCCACGGAAACTGCGACCACCCCGGCGCCGACCGCGACCGCGACGGAGACCCCGACCGATCCGGCGCCGTCCGAGACCGCCACCGAGGACCCGACCGATCCGGCGCCGTCGCAGACTGCGACCGAGGACCCCACGGACCCGGCACCGTCCGAGACCGCGACGGAGGATCCCACCACCCCGGCTCCGACGCAGACCACCTCCGGCACGCCGTCCTCGCCGGCACCCACGTCGAGCAACCCGGCCGATCCGGAGCCCTCGTCGCTTCAGATCGATCCGCGCCGCATCGCCCTCTCCAAGTTCGTCGGCGATGGCGACAAGGACAAGTCCGTGGGGGTCGAGGCCTCGGTCATGGGCGCCGAGCCCGGTACCAAGGTGAGCTTCTCCATCAAGAAGAAGGGCGTCACCGCCAAGAAGGAGACGGTGACCGCTGACGAGAGCGGCAACGCGACCACCCGCGTCTGGGGCCTCACCTCGGCCCAGAACAAGGATGTCTACCTGGGCACCTACGGTGTGACCGCCGACTTCACCGAGGCGGAGCAGCCCAATGCGGGCGGCACCGTCGGCAAGGCCGCGGCGCAGGACGCCAAGGCCGGTGGCGCGAAGACGCTCGAGTCGACGTTCAGCGTTGTCTCCGACGATGCCCCGGACCCCGGTGACGACGGCAACGACGATGACAACAACGGCAACGGCCACCTGCCGCGCACCGGCGCCACCGTCGGCGTCGCACTCGGCACCGCCGCGGGTCTGCTGGCCCTTGGTGCGGGCATGGTGCTCATGGCTCGTCGCCGCCGCGGCTGAGCCCACCGCAGGGTGAGGTGACCGGCTGAGGCCGAGTCCCCCACGCTGCGCATGCGGAAGGGGCGGGATGCACACCACGTGCATCCCGCCCCTTCCGCATGCGGTCACCGGTTACGGCTGGCTCACGCCCCCGCTCAGCGACGGCGCCTGCGAATCAGCCCCGCCGCTCATGGTCGTTCCGCCGTCGCGTGCCCCGCCCTCCGCTGCGGCACGGCGCTTGGCGGCGGTGGGCGAGCCCAGGCCGCTTTGGTTCCACAGCCGGTCATAGCCGGTGACCGCGTACTGCCCGCCCTTGGCCGGGTGGCGGTCGGAGAAGGCGTTGACACCCCGGCCCGTCGAGTGCACCACCGCGACCAGGTTGCGGGCATCCGCGGTGTCCGCGGCGGTCACCGCGCGGCCCTTCGTGCGCCAGATGGCGAACCACGTGGCATTTCCGCCCGTCCAGCTGACCTTCACGGCAGACCCCTGCGCGGCCGCGCGCACACCGGCCGGGGCAACGGGGGCTCGGCGGCCTCGGGCGCGGTTGACCGGCGGCAGCGCCGGCAGCGCGAACGCGCCCGAGCGCAGCGTGCCGATCGCGCCCTTCGGATCGCGCTTGACGTCCTGCGCGCTGAACAGCAGCTCGCCCGTGATCTGCGGGATCTTCGCGTCCTGGGCAACGTGGGCGGCCAGCTCACCGGCCTTGCGGAACTCACCGCCGCTGACCTTGTAGGCCGCCTGGCCGATGTACAGGGACACCTTGGTGCCCTTGACGACGTCGGCCCACCACGCGGCGAGCGTGGCGTAGTCCGCGGCGCGGTCGCCGTTTGCCCAGTAGAGCTGCGGGGCGATGTAGTCGACCCACCCGCTCTTCACCCACTTCCGGGTGTCCGCGTAGTTCGCCGAGTAGGACTCCGTGCCGCCGGTCTTCGAGCCGTTCCTGTCCGAGCTGCGGTTGCGCCAGATCCCGAACGGGCTGATCCCGAACTTCACCGCCGGCTTCTTGCGGTGGATCTGCTCGCCCATGCCCTTGACGAACGCGTCGATGTTCGCGCGTCGCCAGCTGCCCAGCGACGCCCCCTTGCCGTGGGCGGCGTGCGCCTTCGCATCCGCGACCTTCTTCCCGTCCACCGGGTAGGGGTAGAAGTAGTCGTCGAAGTGGATGGCGTCGATGTCGTAGTGGGCCACGATCTCCATGACCACGGCGCTCACGTGGGCGCGCACGGCGGGGATGCCCGGGTTGTAGTACAGCCCGCCGTTGAACTCGTAGACCCAGTCCGGGTGCTTGCGGGCAGGGTGGCCCTTGGACAGCGCGCTGAGCTTGGACTGGGTGGACACCCGGAACGGGTTGATCCACGCGTGGAATTCCATGCCCCGGGCGTGCGTCTGGGCGATCTGGAACTGCAGCGGGTCATACCCGGGGCTGCGGCCCTGGACGCCGGTGAGGTACTGCGACCACGGCTCCAGCTTGGACGGCCAGAACGTGTCCGCGGCCGGCCTCACCTGGCTGACGATGGCGTTGAGGCGCAGGCCCTGTGCCAGGTCGAGCAGCGTGGTGAACTGCTTCTTCTGCTGGGCGGCGGAGAGCCCCTGGGCCATCGGCCAGTCCATGTTCCCCACGCTGGCCACCCACATGCCGCGCAGCTGGCGGACGCCCACGGCTCCCCGGGCAGCAGCGGCGGCGGCCGGTGCGGCACCGGGCAGGGCAAACGGGAGGGCGGCGGTCACGACCGCTGCGAGGCCCGTGCCGGAGGACAGGCGCAGCAGGGCGCGGCGATCGAGTTCCACGAGGTGGCTCCTTGTGCTTGGGGGAAGTCAGCGCCGGTTCGCCCGGAGCCTGCACACGGATGCGAGTATACGGACCCTCAGTCCGATTCCGGCGCTTCCGCGGGCGGCAGCGTTTCGCGGGCCGTGAGCCAGAACAGGCCCGCGAGCAGCGCCAGCGCGCCCGAGGCGGCGAACGCGATCGAGTAGCCGAACGCGTCCGCGAGCCAGCCCGCGATGATCGGGCCGAAGATGGCGCCGGTGTCCATCGCCATCTGGAACCGCGAGAGCACCTTGCCCCCCGCCCTCTCGGAGCCGATGACATCGGCCACCGCCGCCTGCTGCGCGGGATTGAGCAGGCCGGCGCCCACACCGGCCACGGCGGAGAGCACGAGGAAGACCGTGAGCGACTCCCAGTAGCCCAGCACAATGGTCGCCAGACCCAGCACCGCGAAGCCCGTGACGATGAACGGCTTGCGGCCGTAGATGTCGGCGAAGCGGCCCACGCTTGTCACGGCGACCGCGTTGCCGAGCGCGAAGACGGTCAGCGCCCAGCCGGCCTCGGCCGCGCCCACGCCCAGCACGTGCAGGGCGAACAGCGGGTAGACCGCCACGCGGATGCCCATCGAGGCCCACCCGTTGGCCATCCCGCCGAACAGCGCGGCCCGGTAGCCCGACTCCCGCCACGCCTCGCGGAAGCGCATGGGCGTGCTCGCACCGGCCTGTTCCGCGGCTCTGGCCCCGCCCGGGTCCCCGGGCTCGGGACCAGCCGCCGAGGCGCGATCGGGTTCGGCCGCCGAGGCGCGGGTCGGGCCCGCCGCGCCCACCGCGGGCGCCTCCTCCCCCGCGCGCTCGGCCGCGGCCCCC
>NZ_WWEQ01000103.1 GCF_009857845.1 Brevibacterium rongguiense
GCAGCCGCGCGGCGACGAGGTCGAGGCGCGCGGCGCCGGCCGCGCCGCGCAGGCTCCGGTGCTCGGCGCCCCAGGCGAGGCGCACCTCGAGGCCCTGGTCGAGCAGCACGCGCACGCCTGCCGCGGCGGCCGCGATAAGGTCCTCGTCCGGCTCGGCGGTCGTCTCGAGGACCACGAGCGCGCCGGGGGACTCCTCCTGGGCCTCCTCGCGCACGACGAGGTCGCCCAGCCGCGCCGTCGTCGCCCAGTGGATGTGGCGCAGGTCGTCGCCGGGGACGTACTCGCGCGTCTGGAAGTCGCGGGTGGAGGCGCCGCGGACCAGGCGCTGCTCCTCGCGCAGCGCGACCGGCACACCGGGGCGCCGGCGCGCCGGGACGTCGAGGTCCTGCGGGGCCACCGCCACGTCGAAGGAACCCGTGAGCGTCGAGCGCACGGCGGTCAGCCCGAAGGGCCCGACGAGGTCGAGCGAGGTGCGCTCGAGGCCGCTCATCCCGCGCCGCGTGGGGGAGAAGCCCGCCTCGATGCCCACGCCCGCCCCCGCGGCGAGACCGCGCATGCGGGCCGACTGCTCGGCGCCGAAGCCGGGCCGCGGGGCGAACGCCACGACGAAGCCGCCCACCGGCAGCGGCGATCGGTTGCGCAGGGACAGACGCAGGTCGAGGTCCTCGCCCACGCGCGCCAGCGCGATCCCGTCGCACGAGCGCCCGGTCGTGGTCACGCGGGCCTCGAGGCGACGGGAGGCGAGGAGCCCCGCGAGGCCCGAGCACAGCACGAGCGCGAGCAGCAGGATGCCCGCGGGCAGCAGGCCCGGCAGCCCGAAGACGTAGGCGAGCACGATGAGGGCGACTCCGATGACCGCGAAGACGATGCCGGAGGCGGTCACCCGCATCACTGGACGGGGGTGCGGGCAACCGCCTCGCGTACGGCGGCGGCCGCATCGGCGGGATCAGCGGAATCGCGCCGGATGATCCGGTGGGCCAGGACGCTCACCGCAAGGGCCTGCACGTCATCCGGGGTGACGAACCCGCGGCCGGCCAGCAGCGCGCGCACCTGCGCGGCGCGCAGCAGGTGGAGGCCGCCGCGCGGCGAGGCGCCGAGCACGGAGCCGGGATCGGCGCGGGTCGCCGCGAGAAGGGCGACGATGTAGCCGCGCAGCTGGGGGCTGGCGGTGATCGAGCGCACCGCCTCGCGGGCGCGGACGACGTCCTCCAGGGAGGCGACGGGCCGCAGGTCCTCGAGGGCCTCGCGCCCGGACTGGTGGAGCAGGAGGTCGGCCTCGGCGGCGGGGGCCGGGTAGCCCACCGAGCTTCGCATCATGAACCGGTCGCGCTGCGCCTCGGGCAGCGAGTACGTGCCCTCCATGTCGATGGGGTTCTGCGTTGCGATGACCATGAACGGGGAGGGCATGAGGTAGGTCGTGCCGTCCACGCTCGCCTGCGATTCGGCCATGCACTCAAGCATCGCGGACTGCGTCTTGGGCGAGGCGCGGTTGATCTCATCGGCGATGACGACATTGGAGAAGATGGGCCCGGCGCGGAACTCGAAGTGGCGGCTCTCCTGGTTGAACAGGTTGACGCCGAGCACGTCGGAGGGCAGCAGGTCCGGGGTGAACTGGATGCGGCGCACGCTGCCGCCCACCACGCGGGCCAGGGTCTTGGCCAGCAGCGTCTTACCCACGCCCGGCACGTCCTCCAGGAGGAGGTGCCCGCCGGCCAGGAGCGCGGTCACGGTCAGCGAGACGACCTCGGCCTTGCCCTCCAGCACCGTGTTCATGGCGCCGTTGGCCCGCTCGGCCAGGCTGCGGGCGGCGGTGATCTGCTCTGCGGTCGCGTCTGTCATGGCCGCCATTATCCGCCACCGGGCCGGCGCGCGGCCAATCTGACCGCGCGCACCCGCCCGCCGGTGTGCGCCAGCCGCTACGTCGCACCGCGTCCACTGCCCTCCGCTGGCCGCAATCCACGCCCGTCCGCGGACCGCCATCCACTTCCCTCCCACTTCCCTCCACCGAGCGCCCCCACTATCCTCCCCATCCCTCCCCAGCGCCCCGCCCGAGGCCCACCCTGGGGGCCGTGCGGCGCCCGCGAGGGCCACGAGCGGGGTCCCACACGGCCGTCACGACACCCGGAGTACCGCTGAACCCCCACTTCGCACCACCAATCTGACGTGCGAAAACACGTAAAAAAGACGTGTCGAGAACGTCAGGCGGGAATATTGTGGGGGGAAGTGGAGTACAGTGGTGGCAATCGGAGCCGATTGGGGTTTCGAGAGGGGTGAGACGGCATGTTCTTGGGCACGCATCTGCAGCGGCTCGACGACAAGGGCCGCCTCATCCTGCCCGCGAAGTTCCGCGAGGAGCTCGCGAACGGACTCGTCCTCACCCGGGGCCAGGAGCGCTGCCTCACCCTGTTCTCCACCCGGGAGTTCGAGACCGTCCACGAGCAGATGCGCGCAGCGCCCATGACGTCGAAGGACGCCCGGGACTACCTGCGCGTGTTCCTGTCGGGCGCGGCGGCCGAGCAGCCGGACAAGCAGGGGCGGATCACCGTCCCGCAGATCCTGCGGCAGTACGCCTCGCTCGACCGGGATGTCGCAGTGATCGGCATGGGAAACCGCGTCGAGATCTGGGACTCCCCCACCTGGGAGCGCTACCTCGCGGCAACGGAAGAGGGCTTTGCCGAGCGCGAAGCGGAGGTCATCCCCGGCGTGTTCTGAGTGTTCGGTCGAGATCCTCGTCCGCCAGTGGTTTTGGGGCACTTCCCCGGTTCCAAAGCCGCGCGGTCCTGACGCACTTCCCCGGTGGCAGGGCCCGAATGGCGGACGGGGTTCTGGATCGGACAAGCGGACCGCCGGGCACCCAGTGCACAACGGGAAGGAGACGGCGTGGCCGAGCAGCCCCAGGACGGCACCCGCGCCTTCCCCCACACCCCCGTCCTCCTCGAGCGGGTCGTCGCCCTGCTGGGCCGCGGCATCGACGCGGTGGCGGCGGCCGGGCACACCCCGGTCGTCGCCGACCTCACCCTGGGCATGGGCGGCCACTCGGAGGCGGTCCTCGCCGCGAACCCGCAGGTCCGGGTCATCGGCATCGACCGCGACCAGCAGGCCCTGGCCGTTGCGACCGAGCGCCTGGCCCGCTTCGGCGAGCGCTTCACCCCCGTCCACGCCCGCGCCGACGAGCTGCCGCGCGCGCTCGACGAGCTGGGCGTGCGGAGCCTGGCCGGAGCCCTGTTCGACCTGGGCGTGTCCTCGCTCCAGCTCGACGAGGACGAGCGCGGCTTCAGCTACTCGCGGCCGGCCCCGCTGGACATGCGCATGGACCAGAGCCGCGGGACGACGGCCGCCCAGATCCTCAACACCTACTCCGAGGACGCGCTCGCCCGCATCATCGCCGACTACGGCGAGGAGCGCTACGCGCGCAAGATCGCCCGCATCATCGTCGCCGACCGCGCCGAGCGCCCCTGGGAGACCTCGGACCAGCTGGCCGGAATGCTCTCGCGCGTCATCCCGGAGCCCCCCGCCCGCGGCCGGCAGCGCGCCCGCTCCCACCCGGCCAAGCGCACGTTCCAGGCCCTGCGCATCGAGGTCAACGGCGAACTCGACAGCCTCGCCGCTGCCCTGCCCGCCGCGCTCGACGCCCTGGCCATCGGGGGAGTGGCGGTCATCGAGTCCTACCAGTCGCTCGAGGACACCGCCGTTAAGCGGATCCTGCGGGCCGGCACCGAGACCCAGGCCCCGCCCGATCTGCCCGTCGTCCCCGCCCACCTGCGGCCCTGGCTCGCCGAGGCGGTCCGCGGGGCGCAGAAGGCCTCCGCCGCGGAGGTCGAGGCCAATCCGAGGGCCGCGAGCGTGCGGCTGCGCGCGGTGGTCAAGACCGCGCCGAATCCCCGGGAGGAAACCCCATGAGCTCCGTCGCCCGCGCCGTCAACGCCGCCCCCGCGCGCCGGACCCGGCCCGCAGCCGCACCGGAGCGCGCGCGCCTGCGCCTCGTCGTCCCCGGCATCGCACGCCGGCGCGTGCCGTTCTCCGGGCTGTGCGTCGCGGCCCTCGTCGTCGGCCTGCTGGGCGTCCTGCTGGCCAACATCTACATCTCCCACAGCACGTACCGCGTCCAGCAGCTCAGCGCCGAGCAGCAGCAGCTCCACGACCGCCGCGACGAGCTCTCCGAGGACATCTCGTACCGCTCGAGCCCGCAGAACATCCAGCGGGCCGCCCTGCAGGCCGGCATGGTGCGGGCGAAGAACGCGGAGTTCATCCGCCGCTCGGACGGCTCGATCATCTCCGCTGAGAAGGCCGTGGAGATTTCGGGCAAAACACCCGAAACCGTGCCCGGGCCGCGCGCCGATACCCGCGACGACCCGCGACCGAACCTACGATCGGATGACAGGCTGCCCACGATCGGCGGCAGCGGCACTGACCTGACATCCCCCTCCGTGCACAGCCCGAACGGCTGAGGCGGCCCACCACCCCGAGGAGACCGATGCCCCACGAGTCCGACCCGCACGCACCCCGCGGGCGCTCGGCGGGCGGGCGCAGGGGCCGTGGGGCAGACGAGAGCACCGGAGCCGAGCGGACGGGCTCGGCCGCGGGCGGGCGCGCCCCCGGCCGAGCC
>NZ_WWEQ01000104.1 GCF_009857845.1 Brevibacterium rongguiense
CAGCGTCGAGGTGACCGGCAGCGCCGTGGCCGCGTCGTCGCCGGCCACGAGCGTCGCGGGCAGCCCGAGGGCCGCGCCGAGCGCGCGGACGAGCTCGGCCGGGTGGGCATCGGCGAGCACGAGCTCGAAGAGGGCATCGACGCGCGCGGCGAGCTCGCGCTCCGCGCTGGCCTCCGCGTCGCGGCGGGCCTGGCTCGCCTGGGCCCGGGTGACGGTGGCGCGCAGCTCGCGGAAGCTGTGCGAGCGCGACAGCGCGATCGCGGCGTGGTCGGCGAGTGCGCTGAGGATCGCGAGCTCGGCCGGGCGGAACTCGTGTCTGCGGCGCACGCCCGCGAAGAGGATGCCCAGCAGCTCCTCACCGGCGATGAGCGGCACGCCCACGATCGAGGCGATCGCCTCGCCCTCCATCGCCCGGTCGATCTGCGGCGAGTGCGCGATCGCTTCCGAGGCGCGGTAGTCCGCGATCGCCTGCGGCCGCCGGGTCGTGGCGATGAGCGAGGCCAGCCCGATTCCCGCCGGCACGTGGATGCGCGCGAAGTCGTCGGTGACGACCCCATGGGTGGCGCGCACGCGCAGCTCACCGGTCTGCGGGTCGAACGCGGAGAGGTAGGCGACGTCGGAGAGCACCAGGTCGTGCGCCATGCGCACCACATGGGCGAGCACGGCGTCGACGTCCGTCTCCGTGGCGAGGATGCGGGCGCTCTCGGCCAGGGCGGTGAGCTCGGCGCCGCGCTGGCGCAGCCGGGTCGCCTCCTCGGCCGCCCCGCCCACCGCCGCGAGCACGGCCGCGCGCTGGGCGGGGTCCAGCCCCGCAGCCGCGAGGCCCGCCCCCAGGCCGGCCAGCGCATCGGGCCCGGAGCTCAGCGCGGCCCGCGCGGCGGACGCGGAGAGCTCGGCGGCGTCATCGGCGCCCGGGCTCATGCGGGCAGCAGCAGGGTGAACGCGTGGATGACGATGCCCACGAGGGCGCCGATCACGGTGCCGTTGATACGGATGTACTGGAGGTCCTTGCCGACGTAGAGCTCGATCTTCTCCGCGGCCTCCCGGGCATCCCACGAGGCGATCGTGTCGGAGATGACGCTCGCGATCTCCGCTCCGAACGACTCCGCGAGGTCGCCCGCCGCGGTGGCCAGCTGGTCGTTGAGCCGGTCCGCGAACGCCTCGTCGCTCGTCATCCGCACCGCGACGTCGTCGAGCAGCGAGCGGATCCGGGCGTGGACCTCGCCGCCGTCCTCGAGCACCGCGGAGCGCAGCAGCCGCTTGAGCGAGCCCCAGATGTCGAGCACGGAGTGCACGACGCCCTCCTCGCGCAGGAGGTCGTCGAGGACGCCCTCCGTGCGCCGCGCGATCGAGGTGTCCTGCGCCAGGGCACCGGAGAGCTCGAGCAGCCACCGGTCGAGCGCCTGGCGCGCCTTGTGCTCACGGCTGTCGCGCACCGCTGCGACCCAGCCGAGCACCTCGCGGCGCAGCCGGTTGGACAGCGTGTCGTTGACGAAGCGCGGCATCCACTCCGGACTGCGCTGGGCGACGATCTCGTCGATGACGTGCGGATTGGCCTCGAGCCACACGTGGGCCTCGGCGACGATGAGGTCGACGAGGCGGTGGTGGGCACCGTCCTCGACGATCTCCGCGATGAGCCGCGCGAGCACGGGGGTCTTGTGCGTGGCGACGAGCTTGGGGATGAGCACATTGCGGGTGAGGGCCTCGATGGCGCCGTCGTCCACGCGGCCCAGCACGTACTCGAGTCCCTGGCCGGCCCGGGCCACGAGCAGGTCCTGGTGGTCGGGTGCGAGCAGCCACTGGCCCGCCCGCTGGGTGACGCGCGCCGAGCGGATCTTCGGGGCCACGGTCGAGGCCTTGAGGAAGTTCAGCGCCACGAACGTCGACAGGCTCTCGCCCAGCACGTCCTTCTTGCGCGGGATGATCGCGGTGTGCGGGATCGGCAGGCCCAGGGGGTGGCGGAACAGGGCGGTGACGGCGAACCAGTCGGCGATCGCGCCCACCATGGCCGCCTCGGCGCCCGCGGCGACGAAGCCCCAGAAGCCGTGGACGTCGGTGAAGACGTGCATGGAGACGAAGACGAGGGCCGCGAGGACGAGCAGGCCGGTGGCGATGATGCGCATCCGGCGCAGGCCGGCGGCGCGCTCGGCCTCGTCCCCGGCATCGGGGGGCGCCGAGGGGCCGGCGGGCTCAGCGCGCCGTGCAGCCCCCGTCGTCGGGCGTCCCGCGGGCGGGTCCTGGCCGTGATCCTGGGGGGCGAAACCGGCCCGGGCGTTTGCGGGGCCGGCCGGTGCCCGGGGCGCCGGCGGAGAGGAGGGTCGCTCGGGCAGCGCCTCGGCGCCGCCCGGTCGATCGGAGGGTGCGGTCATGCGGATATTCTTCCACCCCGCGGTCCGCTCCTCGCGCGTGCGCGCCGACGTGCCCCGCACCCGCTCCGCCTCCCCGCTCGGCCGTGCGCCCCCGGGCGGCGGCCGTCCCCCCCCCGGCCGGTGACAATCCGGTTCGGCGGCCGCCCGGGGTGGGCACGCGAAAGCGCCCGGACCCCGTGGGGTCCGGGCGCCTCATACCGCCGGCGGCGGATGCGCTCAGCGCATCACGCCTTGCCGATGACGTCGAACTTCGCGTTCGCCGTGATCTCGTCGTGCACGCGCACGGTGGCGGTGTAGGAGCCGGTCGACTTCACGTGCTGGCCGAGCGCCACCTGGCGCCGGTCGAACGTGTGGCCGGTGGCCTTCGACAGCGCCTCGGCGACGAGGGCGGGGGTGACGGCGCCGAAGAGGCGACCACCCTTGCCGGCCTTCATCTCCACGCGCGCGGTCGTCGACTCGATCGTGCCCTTGAGCGCGATCGCCTCGTCGTGGTCCGCCAGCTGGCGGGCCTGGCGGGCGCGGCGCAGCGAGTCGATCTGCTTCTGCGCGCCCTGGGACCACGGGGTGGCCCAGCCGCGCGGGAGCAGGAGGTTGCGGGCGTAGCCCGCCTTCACCTCGACGACGTCGCCGGCGGCACCGAGGCCGTCGACTTCCTGACTGAGAATGAGCTTCCTGGTAGCCATGTCTGCTTCCCCCTTCGAATCAGCGGGTCGAGCCCGTGTAGGGCAGCAGGGCCATTTCGCGGGCGTTCTTGACTGCCTTGGCGATGACGCGCTGCTCCTGCACCGTCACACCCGTGACGCGGCGGGCACGGATCTTGCCGCGGTCAGAGATGAACTTGCGCAGGGTTGCGGTGTCCTTGTAATCGATCGAAGCGGCCTCGCCCGGCTTGAGCGGGTTCGCCTTCTTCTTGATCGGCTTCCGGGTATCCGGCTTTGCCATGGTGTTCTCCTGTTGAAAAGTGTGTGTCGATCAGAACGGGGGCTCGTCGTTGGTGGTGTTGCCCCACCCGCCGCCGTTCTGGGGATTGGACGACGCCCACGGATCCTCCGCGGGCTGGCCTGAGCCGTAGCCGCCCTGATTGCCCTGACCGTATCCGCCCTGGTTCTGGCCTCCCTGGCCCCAGTTCCCGCCGGAGTTGCCCCCGCCGGAGTTCTGGCCCCAGCCGCCGCCGGAGTTGCCTCCGCCGAAGCCCTGGCCGGACTGGCCGCCGCCCTGACCGCCGCCGTTGAAGCCGCCGGAGCGCTCCTTCTTCGTCACGTTCGCAGTGGCGTAGCGCAGGCTCGGGCCCACCTCGTCGACGTCGAGTTCGAACACCGTGCGGCGCTCTCCCTCCTTCGTCTCGAAGGTGCGCGAGCGCAGCCGGCCCTGGACGATGACGCGGGAACCGCGGGACAGCGACTCCGCGACGTTCTCCGCGACCTCGCGCCACACCGAGCAGCGGAGGAACATCGTCTCCCCGTCCTTGAACTCGTTGGTGCGGCGGTCGAAGGTGCGCGGAGTGGAGGCCACCGTGAAGTTGGCGACTGCCGGGCCATTGGGCGTGAACCGGAGCTCCGGATCAGCGGTGAGGTTCCCGACGACGGTGATGATGGTTTCGCCGGCCATGGCGGCTCCTTACGGGTCAGGGGTGCCCGGATTCCGGGCGGATGGTCTTACTTCGCGTCGGGGCGGAGGATCTTCACGCGCAGCACGGACTCGTTGAGCCCCAGCTGGCGGTCGAGTTCCTTCGTCGTTGCGGGCTCCGCGTGGAAGTCGACGACGGCGTAGTAGCCCTCGGTCTTCTTCTGGATCTCGTAGGCGAAGCGGCGACGGCCCCAGATGTCCACGTTGTCGACGGTTCCGCCGTCCGCGGGGATCACCTTGAGCAGCTTTTCAATGGTGGCACCGAGCGAGCTCTCCTGGAGCTCCGGATCGAGGATGATCATTGCCTCGTAGTGACGCACGTATAACCCACCTCCTCTGGTCTTCACGGCCGCGGTCGTTCCGCGGCAGGAGGGTGTATGCGCGTCTGCGTCCCGTCGGCTTCTCCGGCGGCGCACAGACCCGCCCAGTCTAGTGGGCACCGGGCGCGGTGTCGATTCCCCCTGCGTGCCTGTGGACAGCGCACCCCGGGGACCGGGTGGGCTCCGCCGCCGAGGCGCGGGCCGGGCGCCGCGCGCCCTACGCCCGGGGCTCGGAGGCGGCGTGCGCTCCCGCGGGCTGCCCGGGAGCCGCCGGGGCGC
>NZ_WWEQ01000105.1 GCF_009857845.1 Brevibacterium rongguiense
GGGCGCCGGGGCAGCAGCCGCGCCGAGGCCCGGGGAGGCGCCCGGCGCACCGGAACCCGGCCACGCAGGGCCGGCGGGCACATGCGCGGGTCCGCCCGAGCCCGGAGCTCCGGAGGGGGGTGAGCCGTAGGCGGCCTGCCCGAACGCGTGGCCCGGCGGCGGCCCGAAGTGCGGTCCGGGCTGCCCGAACGGCATCGCGGGCTGCTGGCCCGGGTGCGGGCCGAAGTCCGGACCGGGGCCGAAGTCGGCGGCGGGGCTGCTGGGCGCGGATGCGTTCGGCGCAGGGCTGTTCGCTGCAGCGCCGTGAGGTGCGGCGCTGTTCGCTGCAGGGGCCCCCGCCGCCTGCGCGGGGCCGGGCTGCCGTGCCGGGCCCTCGCGCCCACCGCCGTCCTGCGCACCGGATTCTGCGGGCGGGTCGTCGTGGCGCGAGCGGTAGGCGTTCGAGTGGGCGGGGTTGATGTAGGGATGGCCATTCGCGCTCGGCGGGCGCCCGCTCGGCTTGGCCGGCAGACGGTCGTCGCCCGTGAGGCCCTGCGGGGGGCTCATGCGCTACCTCCTGCTGCCATCGCTTCGCGCGGTGCGCGCGCCTCGCTGCGCCCGGCACCGGACCCGGTGGGCTCAGTCTAGCGGCCGGGCACCGCCTGCGCGGGCGCGCGCAGGCCCGCGGCGTGGGAGGCCGCCGGGCCCTCCTCGGCGGGCTGGAGGCCGTCGCTGGGCTCGAGCAGCGCGCTGCCGATCGCCCAGACCGCGATGAGGACGAGGAGGAGGACGGCGGCCGCGATGCACACGAGGAGCGCGCGCCTGTGCCGCGGCGCCCCGCCCGCAGCGGGCGGAGACCCTGTCACATGCGACTTGGCCGCATGGGATCCGGCCGCGGTGGGCGCAGCAGCGGGAGTTCCGACGGTGGGCGCGGCAGGCGGCGCGTCCGCGACGACGGGCAGCGAATCGGTATGGGCCGCGAGGTACTCGTAGTACGTCGAGCAGTCGAGTTCGGCGTCCGAGCGGTCGGCCGTCCCGCCGCCGGCGCGAGCGTTGCCAGGGTGCGGGCGGGCCCCGTCCCGTAGGCGCGCGGCGCCGGGGCCGGTGGGGAAGCCGGAGCCGCTGGGCGGAGTCATCGGACCGCCGCCGCGGCGTCTGAGCTGAGGATGATCCCGAGCATGGACCTACGATGACACGCGCCGTGCCCTCCTTCAACTGCGCAGCCAACTGCGTAGTGAACTGCACGGCGAACTGCGCGGGGAACTGTGCGACCCGGGGGTGGGGGCCTTCCAGCGCATCTCCCGGCGCCCGTGCCCGCCTCATGCCTCCACCGCGGTACCCCAACCCCGCCGCAGCGGCGCCTGATCGCCACCGCAGCGGCGCCCCGCCGCCGTGATTGGACGCGGCGGCCGGGCGGGCACTAGGATTGGTGCCTGTTGTGTGGGCGAGTGCGCCCCGTGCACGGGCCCCATCCACGGCCACGGCGCGGCAAGCCGCTCGCCGGTGCTCACCCCGCGCAGCACGCAAGCGAAGGCCCTCTCTCACAGGCCACATGCTTCAGCGCTGGTGAGACATCTCGATCGCGCCGCCGCGCGGTCGAAGCGCACGCCGTCGAGCCCCCGGGCTCACGCGGCACGCGCGATGTCTTCGGCGGATCCGGCCCGGGCCCAGCCCGCGGCCGCGGATGCGCCAGCAAGTGAACTGGAGGAGAGAAATGGCAGCAGTCTGCCAGGTAACCGGGCAGGTCCCCGGTTTCGGGAACAACGTTTCCCACTCGAACCGACGCACCAAGCGCCGCTTCGATCCCAACATTCAGCGCAAGCGCTACTTCGTGCCGTCCCTGCGGCGCACGGTGACGCTCAACGTGTCCACGAAGGGCATCAAGCTCATCGATGCCCGCGGCATCGACGCCGTCGTGGCCGACCTCATCGCCAAGGGAGTGAAGCTCTGATGGCCAAGACACAGGATGTCCGCCCGATCATCAAGCTGAAGTCGACCGCCGGCACCGGGTACACGTACGTCACCCGCAAGAACCGCCGCAACAACCCGGATCGCATCGTGCTCAAGAAGTACGACCCGAAGATCCGCAAGCACGTCGAATTCCGAGAGGAGCGCTGAGCCCGAATGGCGAAGAAGTCCAAGATCGCACGCGACAAGCAGCGTCGCGCCATCGTCGACCGCTACGCTGAGCGCCGCCTCGAGCTCAAGCGCCAGCTGGTCCACCCCGACAGCACCGATGACCAGCGCGAGGAAGCCCGCCTGGCCCTGCAGAAGCTGCCGCGCGATGCCTCGCCGGTGCGCCTGCGCAACCGCGACCAGGTGGACGGCCGCCCGCGCGGCCACCTCCGCAAGTTCGGCCTCTCGCGCGTCCGCTTCCGCGAGATGGCGCACAACGGCGAGCTGCCGGGCATCACGAAGTCCAGCTGGTAACGTCTGCTACGTTCGTTCCGGTGAATAACCGACCCGGTGCACAACCGGCTATGTCCTGAAGGAGGACACTTACATGGCTAAGAACCGCAGTGAGCTCGTTTCCGAGGTCGCAGAGAAGTCCGGTCTCACGCAGAAGCAGGTCTCCGACGTCCTCGACGGCGTCTTCGAGACCTTCGCGGAGGTCGTCTCCAAGGGCGATAAGCTCACCGTCCCGGGCTGGGTGTCCGTTGAGCGCACCGAGCGTGCCGCTCGCAAGGGCCGCAACCCGCAGACCGGTGCGGAAATCGAGATCGCCGCAGGCTACTCGGTAAAGCTCTCCCCCGGCTCGAAGCTCAAGGCTGCCGCAGGCTCGCCCAAGAAGTGACCTGATCCTCCTGGGATTGCCAGCAGGGCCCGCCTCCGCTCGGAGGCGGGCCCTGCTGCATTCACCGGCCCGCGTCGTTCGACCGCCTGTGTTCGGCCGCCCGCATTCGACGGCCTGCCTTCGCGGGCGCGCCCTGCCAGCGGGGGCGCACTGCGCGACGGGGCGCACCGCGCATCGACTACCCTGGAACCATGCGCGTCTCGGCAATCCAACTCTCGTACTCGGACAGCGAATCGCAGGCGGATCGGATCGCGCGCGCCGCGGCGCTCGTGCGCGCCCAGCGCTCCGCGGACCTCGTCGTCCTCCCCGAACTGTGGCCCGCCGGGGGCTTCACCTACCGTGACTGGGGCCGGCGCGCCGAGGACCCCGCCACCGGGCCCACCTTCACCGCGCTGTCCGCGGCGGCCCAGGCGATCGGCGCCTACGTCCACGCGGGCTCGGTCATCGAGGCCGATGAGCGCGCCCTGGCCCAACTCGCCGAGGCCGACTACGACGTGACGGCGCTGCCGGAGCTGCCCGACGGCTCGCGCGGACTGTGGAACACCTCGCTGCTGATCGCGCCCACCGGTGAGCTCGTCGCGACCTACCGCAAGATCCACCGCTTCGGCTTCGGCTCCGGCGAGCCCAAGCTCCTCGAGGCCGGTGAGGACATCGTGGCCGTCGAGGTGCAGCTGCCGGAGGGGCCGGTCACTCTCGGCCTGGCGACCTGCTACGACCTGCGCTTCCCGGAGCTGTTCCGGGGGCTGCTCGACGCCGGCGCCGAGGTGCTCGTCGTGCCCGCCGCCTGGCCGGCGCCGCGCGTTGCCGACTGGGAGCTGCTCGCCCGGGCGCGCGCGCTCGAGGACTTCTGCGCCGTCGTGGCCGTCAACACCGCCGGCTACCACGGCGGCATGCAGATGGGCGGCCATTCCGCGATCATCGACGCGGCGGGCCGGCCGCTCGCCCAGGCCGGTGCGGACGAGACGATCATCGCCGCGGACATCGACGTCGCGGCGATCCGCCGGCGGCGCGAGGACTTCCCGGCGCTGGCCGACCGGAGGCTGTGACGGTCCGGCCCCCGGCCCCGCCCGCCGAGCCGCAGGACGTAGCAGGTCGCCAGGCCGAGAGTGACCGGCCCCTCCGGCAGCTGCACCT
>NZ_WWEQ01000106.1 GCF_009857845.1 Brevibacterium rongguiense
AGGCACGTCGAGGTCTTCCGGACGGGTTGTGTGAGAACTCCCATCATCGGAAGACCTCGACCCTCACCCCGACACCGACGCGCCGCCCCAGGTCGCACCACAGCTACACCCTCATCTGTGAAGAGCCGGCAAGGCCCTTCCCAGATGAGGGTGTAGGTCGAGTCAGCGCGTCGGTCTCCGTAGGCGTCGAGGTTCTCGGAAGATGAAGATTCCTGCACGCCTTATCCAGAAGACCTCGAGGTGCTTCACAGTACTCTGCCAGCCGGCTTCGACCGGCCTGATCTGACCACCTTCGCTTGACTCGACGGTCTCGCGGCCTGGCCGTGATTGGGCGGCGACTCGAGCCGGACTGCGCTGTCCTCGCGTTCAAGGTTCTCACGCCCGACCGCTGGCGCCGGAGTTGCGGCGGCGAGACGCCGTGACCTGACGGCTGGCGACCCACCACGCTGGAAGTCGCGGCCCGCCGCTAACGGTGCCGGGACTGCGGATACCTGTGGCGCCAAGACACCACCATGTCGGCCGAGTCGCAGGCGAAGCTCTCACACCACGGATTGCGGTGGGCGATTCACCAAGGTCGAAACACCACCTAAAGGTTGGCGTGCCGACTGCTTCCCGGGCTGAGTGGTCGACCAATCGTGTGTCACTCGCTGAAGCTCGCGTCGGAGGCGGTTACCGGTAGACCTGCGACCGGTGGTCAATGGCCACCGCGATGATGACCAGGTGTTCATCGTTGAGATCGCAGATGATCCGATAGTCCCCGACACGGTAGCGCCACAGTCCGGCCAGCGGACCGGTCAACCCTTTACCTCGATCTCGGGGATCTGACAGCACCGCAACGTCACGCAGATAGCTGGTAATCCTGCGCGCCAATGGCTTGTCGAGCTTCCGAAGAGTCTTGACGGCCTGCCCGGTGTACTCAATCGTCCAGGCCAAGGATCTGATCCACCTCATCGGCGCTGTAGGTGGTAGCGCGTCCAGCGCGGACATCCTCGGCGAGCTGGGCGATGCCGTAATCATGGACCATCTGATCGATATGATCCTCGATGGCCTGGCGCAGGTAATAGGACTTTGACCGCCCGGTGGTCCGAGCGAGCTCATCGAGCTTTCGTCCTGTCTCATCGGACAGCTTCACCGACGTGGCAACAGGCATCGCAGCACCTCCATACTGACTACTAGTAGTCACTATATCACACCATGCCAGCCCTTTCGGCGTCCTCGCATCGCGAGAGCATCACCCCGCGATGGATGTCTGCCCCTGACCGCACGGTTGTCTGACATCCACTGTCTGGTGGGGTATACCCCACCAGACACTCCCCCGGGCCACGCAAACACGTGTCCAACCATGCCGGTTCCAGCAATAATAGACGACACTGCCGTAGGGTTTAGGTGTGAATGGACATACCGGGCAGATCGTCGGCTACGTCAGGGTCTCAGCCACTGACCAGAACCCGGCGCGACAGCTGGAGGCCATCGGCACCGTCGACCGGCTCTTCTGCGAGAAGATCTCGGCCAGGACCACCGACCGGCCCCAGCTCCAGGCCATGCTCGCCTACGTGCGCTCCGGTGATGTGGTGAAAGTGAAGTCTCCCGACCGGCTCGCCCGCTCCACCACCGACCTCCTGGCCCTGGTGAACCAACTCAGGGACAAGGACGTCCAAATCCAGTTCGTCGACCAGCCGGCCCTGAACACCGACTCCCCCCAAGGCGAGTTCATGCTCACCATCCTGGGTGCGGTGGCCCAACTGGAGCGGGCCACCATCAGGGAACGCCAGGCCGAGGGCATTGCCCTGGCGAAAGCCCGAGGGGTCTACGACCGGGCCCCGAAACTGTCGGCCGACCAGATTGAGCTGGCCCGCCGGCGCATCGCCGACGGGGTGACCAAGTCCAGGGTCGCCCGGGATCTCGGAGTGTCCCGGCAGACCCTGTACACGGCTCTAGCAGGCCAGGGCCGCTACCACCACTGACCCCTGAGTTCACGAGGGCGTGTCTCAGCATCGCGGTGAGACTCGCAGCAGTCCGGATGGGTGAGGTCGACGAAGTCACCGCATCGGGTGCCCATGGACTCACAACGGCGTGATACCGCGACCCACTACGACAAGCTCACTATCGCCTACCGTGCCAGGGTCACACTCTGCGCGATTCTCTCCTGTGCTGGCCTCTCACACGGGCGCATGCTGATGATCGATACTGTGAGACATGCCCATCGCGACGTACGACACCGTGCTGATCAATGGCAGCGTGGGCACAGGTAAGACGACAACTGCTGAGGCTCTCGGCGACGAAGTGAAGCAGCGCGGAATCCCCGGAGCAGTGATCGACGTCGACTGGTTGCGCCGATCGTGGCCCTCACCAGCCGGCGACCCATTCCGGACCGCACTGGCGCTGGAGAACATGCAGGCGATCACCGCGAACTTCCGCCGCGCCGGTGCTCGGCTGATCGTGGTCGCAACCGTCGTCGAGACCGTTGAGCAACTGGAACGAACTGCCTGTGCGTTGGCCTCGAGAAGGATGCTGCACGTCCGCCTGACAGCATCATCAGATGCGGTGCTCTCGCGGCTGACCAGAAGGCATCACGACGACGAGGCGGCACTGCGCTGGCACGCACAACGACACCCCGAACTGGCGAACATCCTTGATCAAGCAGGCTTCACCGACGATCTGCAGATCGACACGACCGACAAGTCGGTCGCGAACGTCACACACGAGATCATCACCGCCATCATCACATGAGCCTCACCATCAGACCCGACCAACGCATCCGCCACACGGAAGACATACTCCAGCTGCTGTCGCGGTCCACCACGATGGCGTCCCTCTCGATTTAGCAGATCGCGCCGCCAGATCCTGGGGCCGGAGGAAGCAGTAGCCTTCGCTCGTGAAGGACTGGCGTTCCGACAGAATCGCCGCAGCACTGCGCGGCGACAACCCCATGGTGATCGCCCACCTGAGCGCATCATTCGCTGTCCTCGGGGACGTGCAGTTCCTCCCGGGCTACTGTGTCGCGCTGACTGACCGGCCCGGTGTCCAGACCCTCACCGACCTGCCACGCGCCGACCGTCTGGGCTTCCTGTCAGACATGGAGATGCTCGGGGAGGCAGTCGAACGAGTGTGCACAGCGCACGGGATCCCGCCTTCCGGCGCGTGAACCTGGAGATCCTGGGCAACACAGATGCGATGCTCCATGCCCACGTGTGGCCCCGCTACGACTGAGAACCTCCCAACCTGGTTGGAATGCCCGTCTGGCTCTACCGGCTCATCGCATTTGAGGGTGTAGCAGGGGTCTGAAGCCGCCTGATTCGAGGAGGCTGCGGGCGATGTAGTTGGTGAGGTTACGGAAGCCGAGGGCGGAGCCGCGGAGGTGCTCGAGCCGTCCGTTGATCGCTTCGGTGGGGCCGTTGCTGGTGCCGGGTCCCATGTTGTTCTACGCGTCCGACGCGTCCTCGTGCGCGAGACGGGCGAATGGCGCCCGGTAAGCGACATCTACTGCAATCTCAACGAGGACCTGCGGTGGGTACAACAGGCAGTCAAAAACCAAGTTTCAAAGATCCGGCAGACCGATTACGCGGACGCTGTCTTTAGTCTCGTGAAAACGCTCGCGGAGTACAGTCGCGGTTGCGCCCAGATCTTTCGACAGCAACGCTATGGCATCGAAAGTGGCTCTTCACGAACGAGGGTGTAGTCGGTTGAGCGCGTCGGTGGCCGGGTAGGGGTCGAGGTCTCCCGGATGATGGAAGTTCTTCACGCTCGCCATCCCGAAAGACCTCGACGTGCTCCACCCTACT
>NZ_WWEQ01000107.1 GCF_009857845.1 Brevibacterium rongguiense
GTTCCTCGCGACGCGGACGACGTCCTCACGGAACTCTTGGGGATAGGGAGCGGGCATGGCGCACATCCTTCCCTGCAACGCCGCACGGCGCCACAGATCATGTGACACCTGATCGTGCATCAGTCCCTCAGTCCCGCACTATAATTGTGAAAGTCAGGTCAGAGTGGGCCAATGCGAGAGGAAACTGCAATACGATGAAACAAGTACAAATTCCACCCCCAAGCAGGTCACATGGCACCGTGCTCAGACGTGTGAAGCCGTTTGTCCTATTGATCGCACTGGCGCTTGTCGCGTCGGTGTGTGTTCTTGTCAATCCCGCTGCGGCGACTGCTGCCGATGGCACCGCTGCCAAGATTGACCACGTCGCCTTCCAGAACGATTCGTTCCCGGACGGGTCGCGGCAGAAGCTCGACGTTGAGTGGTCCGTTGCGGACAATGCGCAAGCACCTGTCACCGTCGACCTGGAACTGCCGGAGGGCATCCAGGGCTACTCCGACACGTTCGGCATGACGGATGAGAGCGGCGCCGAGATGGGAGAGTGCACGGTCACCAGCGGCAAGGTGCACTGCGAGGTCAGCGAGGAGTACCTCAAAACCCATCCTGTCGGTGTACACGGCACCGTGACGTTCTTTGCCCAAACCACGTTCAAGAACCGGACCGACGAAAACCACACCTTCGATTTCGGTTCCAACACGCAGCAGGTGACGGTCGAAAAGAACCCCAACTGGTGCACCGTGAACTGCGAATTCGGCGGACAGGGCGCCGGCAAGTGGGGCAGCTACGACAACGCCACCGACACGATCGTGTGGACCGTGCAGCTTCCCGCAGGCACGAACGGCATGGACGTCGGCAAGAAGGTCTCCGTCACCGACGACGGCATCGACGGCACCAACTACGAGTTGGTCAAGGACGATACGTATCCGCGGGTGCGGGAGGCCGGCTACCTCAAGTACAACGAATGGGACCGGCAAACCGTTGCGGGCTGGGCGACCAAGTCCGCCGGCGTGGACTGGAGTCCCGATGGCAAGACCGCAAGCTTTACCACCGGCCCGGGCAAGGGCGCGGGCACGCATCCGGACGGAGACAACTCGACGGGCACCGAAGGGTCTTTCTACCAGGTGCAGTGGAAGGTCAAGGTCAAGTCGCCGGGCACGCTCGACAGCGAGGGCAACCGCCAGTTCACCAACGCGGCGAAGTACACGATCGAGGGACAGGACGAAAAGACCGTCCAGGGCAGTGCGACGCGCTACATCTCGAGCGCAAACGTGATCGGTACGAACTTCGGCCGCATCTCCATCACGAAGGATCTTGCGGGCGACACCACCCTGAATCCGGATTTCACCGTGCACTTCAAGGCGACCGGAACGGAGACGGCGGAGGGCGACCTCACCATCAAGTCCGGTCAGACGGTCAACCGGGAGTTCTTCTCGGGCACCTCGGTGACATTCTCCGAGGTGAAGCCCGCGGGTCCGGACAATGTCACATGGTCCACCCCGGTTTTCGTGGATGCGGAGGGCAAGAAAGCCGACAGCGTCACCGTGAAAGTAGAGGGTGACAAGCTGGGGACCACCACGAAGTTCACCCTGCAGAACAAGGCGGAGCTTAAGAGGGCGCCGTTCCAGGCCAAGAAGGTCGTGCAGAACCCCGACGACGTTCCACTGTCCGGCGACGCGACATACACGCTGAACTACAGCTACCCGGCCGATCCGGCCAAGGGTTTCGCCGCCGGCTTCGGCTCGCTTGAGCTGCCGGGCAACGGCGAGGCCGTCAGCAGCGACCAACTGCCCGTCGGTGCCAAGGTCACGCTGCAGGAGACCACTCCGGCTGCCATTCCCGGTGCCACATGGGCCGCGCCCAAGCTGTCTCAGAACACCGTGACCATCGGCGACGACGAATCTGCCGATCTCGTGACGCTGACCAACAGGATCACCCAGGACACGGGCGACTTCACCGTGAAGAAGACCCTGTCCGGTAACGGCAAGGACCTGGTGCCCGAGGGCACGGAGTTCACTGTGCACTACGCGTGGGACGCCATCAACGGCTTCCCTGGCGGTGAGGGCGACCTCAAGGTCAAGGCGGGAGAAACCTCCGAGCCCAGCGTGGACATCCCCGCCGGCGCCACGGTGAAATTGAGCGAACTCAAGGCTACCGACCCCGACGGGGCCGCGTTCGGCGACCCGAAGTTCGACAAGACCGAGTTCACGATCGCGAAGGACACGACCGTCTCCATCAACCTGGACAACCCGGTGTCGTGGAACAACGGCGACTTCTCGGTTGAGAAGAAGGTTGTCGGGGACGGCAAGGACCTCGTTGGCTCCGATGTCGCGTTCACCGTCGACTACACCTATGAGTTGCCGGAGAAGTTGCACGCGGATCCCAGCAAGGGCAGCGGCACATTGACCGTGCTGAACGACGGCAAGGCCGTGACCGCCGATCCGCTGCCCCAGGGGACAAAGGTAACGTTGTCCGAGGCCACGCCTCCGGCAACGGCCGGCGGCACCTGGACGTCCACGTCATTCGACAAGTCCGAGTTCACCATCGGTGACAAGGTCACCACCTCGGTCACGCTGACCAACGCAATCGAGCGGGACCTGGGCGGTCTGAGCATCGAGAAGACCGTCTCCGGCAACGGCAAGTCGCTCGTAGCCGACGGCACCGAGTTCACCGTCAAGTACTCGTACGCGGGTGGCGACGGCTTTGATGCCGGCGAGGGCACCGTGACGGTCAAGTCCGGTGAGAAGGCCTCGCTGGTGAGCGGATTGCCCGCGGGCGCGGTCGTCACCCTGGACGAGGTCGCCCCGACGAAGGTCGAGGGCGGCACGTGGGGCACGCCCACGTTCAAGGACGGCAATATCGTGACGATCGGCAAGGACAAGACGGCCGAGGTCGTTCTGGACAACCCGATCGATCTCAACTCGGGCCAATTCAGCGTCGCGAAGAAGGTTGAGGGCTCCGGCGCACAGCTGGTCGCGCCCGACACCGCCTTCACGGTCGCCTACTCCTACCCGGCGGGCGAGGGCTACGAGGCCGGTAAGGGAACGCTCGAGGTCAAGGCCGACGGCAAGGCCGTGACCAGCGGGGAGATCCCGTTCGGTGCGAAGGTCTCGCTCGAGGAGGCCGCCCCGGCGGCAGTCGAAGGCGGCGAGTGGCAGGGCGCGAAGTTCAGCACCGACACGGTGACCATTGGCGACGGCACCACCGCGGAGGTGTCGCTGACCAACACCATTGACAAGGTGCCGGACCAGCCGACCTCCCAGCCGACCGAATCGGGTCAGCCGGGTCAGCCTGGCCAACCCGGTCAGCCGGGTGGCAAGCTGCCCAACACCGGTGCGAACGTGGCGGCCGCGCTGGCCGGAGGCCTGGCGCTGCTGCTGATCGGTGCGGGAGTCATCATGGTTGCCCGTAGGCGCCGCCGGTAGTCCACGGCGGTATCCGACTTCACCCGTGAAAGGGGGCTGGGCCAGACGTCAGTCTGGCCCAGCCCCCTTCCGCGTTTCAACCCTCGGCGAGCACGGCTCGCGTGGTTCCCGAATCGAGTGATCCGGACGAGTACTCACGGGTGGGCCTTCGCCCCGGATCGTGGACACGGTGTTGGTTGATTATGCTGCGGTTGGCAGCGTAGCGGCCCGGTGGGCCTCGTAGGTGGACGGGGACTGGTGGCCGCACCAGGAGTGGCGTCGGCGGGTG
>NZ_WWEQ01000108.1 GCF_009857845.1 Brevibacterium rongguiense
GCGCGCACCGGCGGCGCACGAGCGCAGCGGCAAGCGCGGCGCGCTCGCCCGCGCCCTGCGCGCGGGCGAGGAGCACAGCCGCGGCGACCGCGAACTGGGCGGTGACCTGCATTGACCGACCGCTACGGCTACCTGGGGCCGGAGGCCACCTTCACCGAGGCCGCCCTCATCCGGCTGCTCGAGGCACAGGGCACACCCCAGGCCCAGCGCGTGCCCATGCGCAACGCCGAGGCCGCCTTCGCCGCACTCGCGGCCGGCGAGCTCGACGGCGCCGTCGTGCCGATCGAGAACTCCGTCGAGGGCGGGGTGCCCGCCACCCTCGACGCCCTCAGCCACCACACCATGCAGATCTGTGCGGAGACGCTCGTCGACGTCCGCTTCGTCGTGGCCGTGCGCCCCGGTACCCGGGTGGGCGACATCCGCGCGTTCGCCACGCACCCGCACGCGGAGGCCCAGACGCGGGTGTGGGTGGGCGAGCACATCCCGGGCGCGTCCTACCTGCCCGCCTCGTCGACCGCCGCGGCCGCGCAGGAGCTGGCCGCCGGCGCCTCCGCCGCGCAGGCGGCGATCTGCCCCGCGCTGGCCGCCAGGCGCTACGGCCTCGAGGTGCTGGCCGTGGACGTGGGCGACCACTCGAGCGCGGTCACGCGGTTCGTCCTCGTGCGCCGGCGCTCGGCCCCGCCGGTGCGCACCGGGGCGGACAAGACCACGCTCGTCGTCGCGCTGGCCACCGACGAGGCCGGGGCGCTGCTCAACCTCCTCGAGCAGTTCTCCGCCCGCGGCGTCAACCTCTCCCGCATCGAGTCGCGCCCCACGGGCGACGGCCTGGGCCTCTACCAGTTCTCGATCGATGCGCAGGGCCACGTGGCCGATGCCCGGATGGCCGAGGCGCTGGCCGGCGTCCACCGGATCGCCCGGCGGGTGCAGTTCCTGGGTTCCTACCCGGCCGCCAACGCCTCCGAGGTGCGCGTCGACCCCCGGACGGCCGATGCCGCGTACGCCGCCGCGCACGAGTGGCTGGGCACGATCCGCGGCGCAGGCGCCTAGCGCGAGGCCGGGCGCTCAGCCCTCAGTCCTCAGCGCTCAGCTCGGTCCTCAGCGCTCAGCGGGGCGCGAGCTCCTGGCGGGGCTCGACGCCGAGCACCGTGCGCAGGCGCGTGACGTCGTAGCTGCGGCCGCGGCTCAGGCGCGCAACCGCGACGCGGGTGGTGTGCGGGGCGCGCCGGCCGCGGCGAAGCGTCCGGGCACGCCGCTCCGCGGCCCACGCCCGGATCATCGCAAGGTCCGCCGGCTGCTCCTCGATGCGCACGGGCGCCATGCCCGCCCGCGCCATGTACGTGTTGAGCGCCTGGCGCAGCTCATAGGGGTGGGGATCGGCGACGTTGATGGGCCCGGCGGCGTGCGACCGGCCGAGCGCTGCGAGCACCGCGGTGACGGCATTGTCGATGTGCGTGAGCGAGGTGAGGCGGCCGTGGGCCGCGGGCAGGCGCAGCACGCCGCGGCGGATCCGGCGCGCGAACGCGGGGAACCAGTGGGTGTCGCCGGGTCCGTAGACCGGCGCGGGGCGCAGGATGGCGGCCTGGGGGTGGACGCGCTGGACGACGGCCTCGGCGGCGGCCTTCGAGCGGGCGTAGTCGCTGAGGTAGCCGTCCGCGCCGATCGGGCCGCCCTCCTCGTAGAGGCCCTCGTGGTCGGCCCGCGGGTCGTAGACCTCGGTGCTCGACAGGTGGACGACGCGCGCCCGCGGCAGCGCGTCGAGCAGGCGGCGGGTGCCGGCCACGTTGACCTCGTGGAACGCGGTCGCCTCGCCCCAGTCGGCGACGAGCGCCGCAGCGTGGACCAGGGCCTCGATTCCCGCGGACCGGGCGGCCAGGGCCTGGGGGGCCGTCTCGCGCAGGTCCCAGTCCAGGTGGGAGACGCCGTCGATGCCCGGGTCCGTGCGGCCGATGCTGAGCACATCGGCGCCGCGCTCGGCCAGCGCGCGCGCAACCGCGCCGCCGATGAATCCGGAGGCTCCGGTGACGACGATGGACATGTGGCTCCCTTCCGTTCGCCGCCAGGGCCAACGCTCGACCCTCAGGCTACGGCGTGGCCGCAGCCCCGCGGTGCTGCCACACCGGTGCGCGCTTGTCGAGGAACGCGCCGATGCCCTCCTGCGCATCGCCCAGCCCCGCATTGGCGGTCATGACCCGGGCCATCTGCTCATAGGCCTCGGCCGTGGGCAGCTCCGCCTGCGCGTAGAACGCGCGCTTGCCGAGCGCGACCGTGGCCCCGGAGGCGCTGGCGACCTGAGCGGCGACCTCGTGCGCGCGCGCCTCGAGCTGCTCGGCCGGGACGACGTGGGAGACGAGGCCGTGGACCAGGGCGTCCTGGGCGCTCAGCGCCTCGCCGGTGAGGAGCATGCGCAGGGCCGTCTTGCGGTCGACCGCCCGGCTGAGCGCCACCATGGGCGTTGAGCAGAACAGGCCGATCCGCACGCCGGGCGTGGCGAAGGACGCGCCCTGTGCCGCAACGGCCAGATCGCAGGTGGCTGCGAGCTGGCACCCGGCCGCCGTGGCCAGCCCCTGCACCCGGGCGATGACGGGCTGGGGGATGCGCTGGATGAGGAGCATGAGCTGCGCGCAGGTGTCGAAGAGCTCCTGCGCCGCGCTCTCCGGGGCTCCGCGCAGCTCCGCCAGGTCATGGCCCGCGGAGAACACCGTGCCCGTGGAGGCGAGGACGACGGCCCGGCACTGCGGATCCGCGGCCACCCGCTCGAGCGCCGCGGTCAGCGCGCGCATCATGGGCAGGGACAGGGCGTTGCGCTTGGCCGGGTCGTTGAGGGTGAGCGTGGTGATGGGGCCCTGGGCGGCCGTGGCCACCAGGTCCTGTGCCGCCGCCGAGGCGCGGGCCGGGTTCTCGTCCATGTCCCCAGTGTGCCCCAGGTCACGGACACGGTGGACGCCATGGCCAAACGCCCTGGTGGGGGCGGCGGCGCATCAGCGCCTGCGGCCCTCGGCCCACGCCAGTGCGGCGGCCGCGGCGATCGTCACCGCCGCGATGCCGAACGCCCAGCGGTAGCCCGCGGGCCCCGCGCCCAGCAGGGGCGCGACCACGAGCGGGCCGGCGATCTGGCCGAGCCCGTAGACCGTGACGAGGACGGCCGCCGAGTTCCGCGCACCCAGCTGCCGGCCGCGGGCCAGGGACAGCTGGGCGATCGCCATGAACGTGGCACCCAGGGCGGCGGCCGCCGCGAAGCCCGCGACCGCTCCGGGGGCAAGCGCGGGCAGCAGCGCGCAGCCGAGCTGGACCGTCAGGGCGGCGACGAGCAGCCGCTGGAGGGTAAAGCGCGCTCGCAGGCGCTCCCACACCGGGGTCGAGGCGATGACGCACGCCCCCACCGTGACCCAGACGAGGTTGCCCAGCAGCAGGGCGGGGCTCAGCCCCGGGCCCGCACCGGCCCCGCCCGCAGGCCCGGCGGAGGCCTGGACGGCGGCCACGAGGAACGTCGCGACGATGATGTAGCCCATGCCCTCGAGGCCGTAGGAGGCCGCCAGCAGCCACACGCGCACGCGCCCGGCGGGCGCCCCGGGGGAGGGGGACAGGGCAGCAGGGCCCGCGGGCGATGGCGCGGAGGCCGGCGCCGGGCCGCGCGGGGCCGCC
>NZ_WWEQ01000109.1 GCF_009857845.1 Brevibacterium rongguiense
CTGACCGCTCGGGTACGGCCGTCGACCGCCCCGCTGCGGCGCGCTCCGCCTCGGCCCCGCTCGATGCCGCGGGCGTCGGCGACCCGCTGCCCGAGCGCGCCACCCGCCCCGCCCTCAGCTTCGAGGTCATCCCCCCGCGCACCGCCGCCGCGCACCGCGCGCTGCCGGCCCTCATCGAGACGATCGGCGGCTACCGCCCCGACTATGTGGCGATCACGAGCTCGCCGACCTCCGGCTGGTCCCAGGGCACCGCGGACTTCGTCTCCGCGCTGGCGGCCGACCCGCGGCTGCGCCCACTGGCCCACCTCACGTGCACCGGCGCCCCGCGCCCGCTGCTGGAGGCGTGGATCGACCACTTCGTGGCGGCGGGCGTCCGCGGCTTCCTCGCGATCCGGGGCGACCTGCCCCCGGGCGTGCGCGCCCCTCAGCCGGGGCACCTGCGCCACGCCGATGAGCTCGTCTCGCTCATCCGCACCGCCGAGGCCCGGCAGGCCGCCCGGTTCTGCGCCGGCCGCCTCGCGGTGGGCGTGGCGGCCTACCCGGGCGGGCATCCCGAGTCCCCGGATAGGGACTTCGACATCGACGTGCTCCTGGCCAAGCAGCGCACCGGCGCGGACTTCGCCCTCACCCAGCTCTTCTTCGACCCACGCGACTACGCCGACCTCGTGCGGCGGGCGCGGCTGGCCGGGGTCACCCTGCCCATCATCCCCGGCATCTTCCCCCTCACCTCGCCCCGGCGCCTCGAGCGCATGGGCCGGCTGGCGGGCCTGCGGCCGCCGCCGCAGCTGGCGCGCGCGCTCGCCGCCGCGCCCACCCCGGCCGCCCAGCGGGACATCGGGCTGGCCGCCACCGCCGCACTCGCCCGCGCCGTGCTCGCCGCCGGCGCGCCCGGCCTCCACCTGTACACATTCAACGACGCCGAGGTCACCGGCGAGCTGCTCGACCGGCTCGACCTGGCCCCCGCCGCACCCGCGGCCGCGCTCCGGCCCATCTGATCCCGCACCCCCCGCAACACCACCCCACCGCAGAAAGGCACCCGATGACGATCCTCACCGCTGACCAGCACGCCCACCTCCAGCGCACCCCGTTCCCCCGCGCCACGATCGCGGGCTATCCGCGCATCGGCCCCGAGAGGGAGCTCAAGCGGGCGCTCGAGGCCCACTGGGCCGACCGCATCACCGCCGGCGAGCTCGACTCCGCCGCCCACAGCCTGCGCCTCGACGCCTACCGCCGGCTGCAGGAGCTGGGCCTGCGCGAGGACTGGGCGATTCCGCTCGACTTCGCCCTCTACGACCACGTGCTCGAGACCGCCCTCACGGTGGGGCTGCTGGGCGGGGAGGCCGCGCACATCGACCACGGGGAGTACTTCGCGCTGGCCCGCGGCACCCAGGAGCGCCAGCCGCTCGAGATGACGAAGTGGTTCGACACGAACTACCACTACCTGGTCCCCGAGGTGGCCGATGCGGCGCCCCTGCGCCCGCGGCCCGAGCGCCTCGTGGCCCTCGTCGCCGAGGCGCGGGACGCCGGCGTGCTCGCCCGCCCCGTCCTCGTGGGCCCGGTCACGCTGCTCGCGCTGTCGAAGGCCGCCCCCGGCGCCGGGCGCCCGCTCGATCGCCTCCCCGAGCTCGTCGCCGCCTACGCCCGGGTGCTGGCCGCCCTGCACGAGGCCGGTGTCGCCTGGGTCCAGCTCGACGAGCCCGCGCTCGTGGCCGACCTCGACGCCGCACCGGACGCGGAGCTCGCAGGGCTGGCCGAGGACGCCTACCGCACGCTGCTGGGAGCACAGGACAGGCCGCAGGTGCTGGTGGGCGCGCCCTACGGGACGCTGCGCGCCGGGCTGGGTGCGCTCGCCTCGGCGGCCCCCGAGGCGCTGGCCGTGGACCTCTCGCCCGCTGTCCTGGCGCAGGACCCGGACTACCCGCGGCGGTTGGGCCGCGAGGTGCCCGCCCGCACCCGGCTGGTCGCCGGCTGCATCGACGGCCGCAATGTGTGGACCGCCGAGCTGCGCGGCGGACTCGAGGTCCTGGCGACTCTGGGCCGCGGTGCGGACGTGAGCGTGACGACGTCGACCTCGCTGCTGCACGTGCCCTACACCCTGGCCGCGGAGACCGGGCTGCCCGTCGACGTGGCCGGCTGGCTGTCCTTCGCCGCCGAGAAGGTCATCGAGGTCGAGGCGCTGGCCGCCGCGCTGGCCGCCGGCGACCCCGCCGTGCGCGCGGAGGCGTTCGCGCGCTCGGACCGGGCCCGGCGCACCCGCGCCGCCTCGGGGCGCACGCACGATGCCGCGGTCCGCGCGCGCACGGCAGGCCTCCCGGCCCGCGTGGAGCGCGAGCCGCTGGCACAGCGCCGCGCGGCCCAGGAGCGCCTCGGGCTGCCCGAGCTGCCCACGACGACGATCGGCTCGTTCCCGCAGACGCCGGAGATCCGGCGGGCGCGTGCGGATGTGCGCGCGGGCAGGATCGGCGAGGAGGAGTATGCCGCGCTCATGCGCGAGGAGATCGCGCGGGTTGTGCGGCTGCAGGAGCAGCTCGGCCTCGACGTCGTCGTCCACGGCGAGCCGGAGCGCAACGACATGGTGCAGTACTTCGCCGAGCACCTCGAGGGCTTCACGACCACGGCGCGCGGGTGGGTGCAGTCGTATGGCAGCCGCTGCACGCGCCCGCCCATCCTGTTCGGCGACGTCTCCCGCCCCGCGCCCATCACCGTGCCGTGGTCGCAGTACGCGGCGGGCCTGACCGACCGGCCGGTCAAGGGCATGCTCACGGGCCCCGTGACGATCCTCGCGTGGTCGTTCGTGCGCGACGACGAGCCGCTGTCCGTGCCCGCCGCCCAGCTGGGCGTGGCCCTGGGCGACGAGGTGGCCGACCTCGAGCGCGCCGGGATCCCCATCGTGCAGGTCGACGAGCCGGCGCTGCGCGAGCTGCTGCCGCTGCGCGCCGACGCCCGCGCCGCGTATCTGGAGTGGGCGGTGCGGGCCTTCCGGCTCGTCGCGTTCGATGCCGCAGCGGCCACCCAGATCCACACGCACCTGTGCTATTCGGAGTTCGGCCAGATCCTCACCGCGATCGAGGCCCTCGATGCCGATGTCACCTCGATCGAGGCGGCGCGCTCGCGCATGGAGCTGCTGGGGGAGCTGGAGGAGGGCTTCGAGTCCCAGCTGGGCCCCGGCATCTACGACATCCACTCCCCGCGGGTGCCGGGGGTGGACGAACTCGCCGAGCTCCTGCGCGCAGCCCTCACCCGGGTGCCGGCGGGGCGCCTGTGGGTCAACCCGGACTGCGGGCTCAAGACGCGCGGCTACGCGGAGGTCGAGGCGGCCCTGCGCAACCTCGTGGCCGCACGGGACCGGGTGCGCGCCGAGGCGCTGGCCGGCGCCCGGGCCTGAGCGGCCACCGGGCGGGGCACCGGCCGTGCGGGGGCACCGACCACGGCGGGCCCGCACATGGTTTGGGGCCCGCCCGAGCGGGCCCGCAGATGGGCGAGGCCGGCTCGGACACGGGCGGGCCGTACACGCGCGGGCC
>NZ_WWEQ01000010.1 GCF_009857845.1 Brevibacterium rongguiense
CCCTGCGGCGATGCCCCGGCCGCGGCGGCAACGGCCACCGGGCCGCCGGGGTAGAGCCCGGTGCGCGAGCCCGTGGGGTCGCCGCCGCTCCCGCCGGTTGAGCGCCCGTCCGCTGCACCCCCATCCGCTGCGCGCCCATCCGCTGCGCGCCCGTCGCCCAGCGCCGCGACGGTGCCGTCCGGGCGCACGAGCGCCGCGTGCACCGCGGGGTGCTGGGCCAGTGCGGTATCGAGTGACTCCTGGGCGGGAATGTCGAGGGAGGTCGCCACCGGCGCACCGCGCTGGGCCGACCCGGTGCGCTCGGGCTCCGGGAGGTCCGCATCGGCCGCGGCGGCTCCCTCGGCATCCCCGTCGGCCACCGTGCGCGAGGCCCGCTCGACGTCGGCCGGCCCCACGATCCGGACCGCAAAGCCCGGGCGCCCGCGCAGCGCGGAGTCGAAGGCCCGCTGGATCCCCGACTGCCCCACGAGCTGCCCCGCCCGGACGGCGGGGCCGCCGGCGCGGATCTGCTCCGCCGTGGCCGGACCCACGCGGCCCAGGGCGCTGGCCGCGAACCCGGTGCGCAGCGCGATCGGCCGGCGCTGGGCGTGGAAGACGGTGCCCGCCAGCGGTCGCAGCCGGCCCGCCAGCCGCCGGTATTCGCTGCGGCGCAGCGTGATCGCCTCGACGAACGCGTGGGGCTTCGCGCGCGCCACGCGGGCGGTCAGGGCCTCCCCGTCCACTCCCGTAATGGCCGCCGTGCGCCGCGCGACGGCGGCGGGGTCCTTCGCCCGTGCCCTCTCGATGCCCACGGCGACGATGTCCTGCGTGCTGGCGATCGCGGTGCCGTCCGCCGCGGTGACCGGCCCGCGCTCGGCGCCGGTGGTCTCGACGGCGAAGCCGCGGCGCTGGCTCAGCCGGGGGTGGATGATCGCGGGATCCCACACGGCGCGCCACGAGAGGCGCTCCTTGCGCACCGTCAGCGCGCTGTCATAGGTCCAGTCGGGGACCTGCGTGGCCGATCCGGGGTCCGTGATCCAGCCGATGCGCACCCGGGCCGTCGCATGCGCATCGTCGGTGCGCGTGACCTCGCCGACGTCGACGACTGCGGGATGGGCCACCCCCAGCGCGCCCAGCGGCGCAAGCGCCCGCTTGGCCCCCGCATCGGCGGCCCCGGGATCCGTCCACGGGCCGGAGCCCACGGCGCCGGACTCGAGGGACTCGGCGGCGCGGCGGGCCGCGGAGTCCGGTGTCGTGCCCATGTCCGGGTTGAGCCGGATGAGCAGTCCGAGGCCCAGCCCCAGCGCGACGAGGAGGATCGCCGCGAGCACAATGCGCGCGCGCTTCATCGGCCGGTCTCCCTCCCTGTGTTTGGATGGAGTCTAATGAACGCGCAGCCACAGACCCCCCACAGTGCCCGGAGCGGGCGGCCCGGTCCGCTTGCCCACGCCCAGCGCGGCGGCCGCATCGCCTCCCTGCGCTCGCCCGAGGGCCGCGAGCTCGTCGCCCGCATGCTCGCCGCGCTCTACGCCTATGCGGGCCTCGCCGCCGCCCTCCTGTGGCTGCTGGGCCGAGTCGCCCCGACCGTCGTGGTGTGGCCGGTCCTGGCCTCCGGGGCGCTCAACATCCCCGTCGCGCCCTCCCCGGTCTCCGTGGTGCTCCTGTGCCTGCTGGCCTGGGGGCTCAAGCGCCGCATGCGCCTGGCCCTCATCCTCGTGGTCATCACCGAGGTGCTGGGCGCGCTCATCTCCGTGCGCGCCCTGTTCTGGATCTGGACGCACGGCGTGCGGACGCACCCGCCGCAGTGGGTGGCGCTGCACACCGCGCTCGAATCCGTGGCGATCCTCGCCTGCGCGTTCTTCATCGTCGTCACCTGGTGGCTGCGGCCCGCCTATCCCGCCCGCGTGCCCGGCCGCGCCGTCGCCCGGGCCGGTGCCGTCCTGGGCGTGGGGCTGCTCGCGTGCGTCCTGTGGGCGGCGCTCATGTCCCAGCTCACCGCGCGCAGCGCCGAGCCGGGCATCCTCTCCGTGCTCGTGTCGTTCGTCCGCTCGTTCGGGCTGGGCCGCCCGCACTCGGGCGAGCTGCCGAGCCTGCCCATCTGGGTGCCCGGGACGATCTCGCTGCTCATCTCCGCCACCCTGGTGCTGGCCGCCTACGTCCTCATGCGCCCCGTCCAGTCGACCCACCGCTGGTCCGGCGAGCAGGAGGTGCGCCTGCGCGAGCTGCTGGCGCGCTGGCCCCAGGCGGACGCGCTGAGCTACTTCGCCACGCGCCGCGACCGCGAGGCAGTCTTCGCCCCCTCGGGCGCCGCCGCCGTGACCTACCGGCAGCAGGGCGCGCACTCCCTGGCCGGAGGCGATCCCGTGGGCGACCCCGCGCAGTGGGGCGCGGCGATCGCGGCCTGGCTCGAGCACTGCCGCACCCGCGGGCAGATCCCGGTCGCCTGCTCCGTCTCCGAGGCCGGGGCTCGCGCGTACTCCGCGTTCGGACTGGCCGTCATCCCGCTGGGCGACGAGGCCGTCATCGACGTCGACCGCTTCGACCTCAAGAAGGCCGCGATGACCCCGGTGCGCCGCGCCGCCGATCGAGCCGCCCGCGCCGGCGCGCAGATCCGCATCCGCCGCCAGGGCGAGATCGCCCCCGCCGAGCTCGCCGACCTCGGGACCCTGGCCGAGGCGTGGCTGCGGGGGGCCGACGACCGCGGGTTCTCCATGGCGCTCAACCGCTGGGGCGATCCGGCCGATTCCAGGACCGTCGTGGTCGAGGCCCTCGTCGACGAGGCGCCCGTGGGCCTGCTGACGTTCGTCCCGGCCGGCGCCTCGACGATCAGCCTCGACGTCATGCGCCACGCCGTCCAGGCCCCCAACGGCGTGACCGAGGCCATGGTTGCGGCGCTCGTGGCATGGTGCGGGGACAACGGGATCGCCGCCGTGTCGCTGAACTTCGTCGTGGGCCGGCGCATCTTCTCCGAGTCCGAGCGGATCGGGGCCGGGCCCGTCACCCGCTTCAACAGCCGCGTGCTCACGTTCTTCAACCGCTTCTTCCAGCTCGAGAGCCTCTACCGCTCCAATGCGAAGTACGACCCGCTGTGGTTCCCGCGCTTCATCTGCATCCCGGATGCGACCTCCCTGCTGCCGGCGGGCGTGGCGTTCTCCATGGCGGAGGGCTTCCTGCCGGAGGTGTTCGGCCGCATCCGCTCGACCGGGACCCTGGCGGCCGACCAGCTCGAGCGGATCGCGCAGCTGGGCGCGCTGCCGGCGCACGAGGCGCCCCACGGCCCCCGGCGCTCCCCCGTCTTCCACCACCGGCTCGCCCACGCGCGGGCGCTGCAGGACGCCGGGCACAGCCCGTACCCGATCGGCGCGTTCGACGGGATCGCCCTGGCCGACCTGCCCGCGGCCGGTCCGGATCCCGCCGCGCTGCTGGCCGCGTGGCCGGCCGCGCGGCCGGTGGTGGCGCGCATCCGCCGACTGCGCCGCCACGGCGGCGTCGTCTTCGCCGAGCTCGTCGACGGCCGCGCCCACGTCCAGGCGGTCCTCGAGCGCTCGGCGCTGGGCGAGGACTTCGGGGTGTGGGAGCACAACCTCGACACCGGCGACCTCGTCGCGGTCACCGGCCGCCCGGGCGCCTCGCGCAACGGCACTCCGTCGGTGCTCGTCAGCACCGTGGAGATCGAGTCGAAGGCGCTCGTGCCCATCCCCTTCGACGGGATCGCCGACCCCGAGTTCCGGGCCCGCCACCGCTCCCTCGATCTGCTCACGAGCCCGGCCGAGCTCGAGACGCTGCGCCAGCGCTCGGCGGTCATGGCCGAGGCCCGCGCGTTCCTCACGGCCCAGGGCCTGCGCGAGGTCGAGACGCCGGTGCTCAACACCGTCCACGGCGGGGCGTCCGCGCGGCCGTTCCGCACCTACATCAACGCCTATTCGGCGGACCTCACGCTGCGCATCGCCCCCGAGCTCTACCTCAAGCGCCTGCTCGTCGCGGGCTCCGGGCCGATCTTCGAGTTCTCCCGCAACTTCCGCAACGAGGGCGCCGACACGACCCACAACCCGGAGTTCACGGCGCTCGAGGCCTATGTGCCCTTCGCCGACTACACCGTCATGAAGGACCTCACGCAGGGCCTCATCAAGGCGGCCGCCACGACGCTGTTCGGCAGTCCGCGCCTGCCGCTGGGCAGCGTCCGCGGCACGGACTTCGCGTGGACCGACGTGGACTACGACTGGCCCATGGTGCCCATCGAGGATGCCCTGAGCGAGCGCCTGGGCCGGCCCGTGGGCCTCGAGACCGATGTCGACGAGCTGCTCGCGATCGCCCGCGAGCACGGCATCCCGATCGGCCCCACGATGGGGCCCGGGGCGATCCTCGAGGAGCTCTACGGCGAGCTCGTCGAGGCGACCACGACCGCACCCACGTTCTACTGCGACTTCCCCCAGGAGACGTCCCCGCTCACGGGCCCCCACCGGACGAAGCCGGGGCGGGTGGAGCGCTGGGACCTCGTCATCAACGGGATGGAGATGGGCACGGCCTACTCGGAGCTCACGGACCCGGTGGAGCAGCGCCGGCGCCTGACGGAGCAGTCGTGGAAGGCCGCGCACGGCGATCCCGAGGCGATGCAGGTCGACGAGGACTTCCTCGCGGCCCTCGAGGCAGGCATGCCGCCCACCGGCGGGATGGGCCTGGGCATGGACCGCCTCGTCATGCTCCTGACCCGCTCGACGATCCGCCAGGTCCTCACGTTCCCGTTCGTGCGCCCGCGCCGCTGAGCCGCGCCCGAGGCGCGGGCCGGTCGAACGTGCCCAGCCCGGGCGGGTGCGCGGGCTCAGCCCCCGTGCGAGAGCCGCTCGCCCTCCGCCCGCAGCTCGACCTTGCGGACCTTGCCGGAAACGGTCATGGGGAAGGACTCGCGGACCTCGACGTAGCGCGGGATCTTGTAGTGGGCGAGCTTGCCGCGGGAGAACTCGCGGACCTCGTCCGCGGTGAGCGAGGCGACGCCCTCGCGCAGGATGACCCACGCCATGAGCTCCTCGCCGTACTTCTCGTCGCTGACGCCCACGACCTGCACGTCGGCGATCGACGGGTGGGTGTAGAGGAACTCCTCGATCTCGCGCGGGTAGATGTTCTCCCCGCCGCGGATGACCATGTCCTTGATGCGCCCGGAGATGTCGACGTAGCCGTCGGCGTCCATGATCGCGAGGTCGCCCGTGTGCATCCAGCCGCCGGCGTCGATCGCCTCCGCCGTCTTTTCCGGCTCCTCCCAGTAGCCGCGCATGACCGAGTAGCCGCGGGTGCACAGCTCGCCCTTCTGCCCGCGCGGCAGGGTCAGGCCCGTGATGGGGTCGACGATCTTGACCTCGACGAAGGGCATGACGCGGCCCACGGTCTCCGTGCGGCGGGCCAGGGTGTCGTCCGTGCGCGTCATCGTGGACACCGGCGAGGTCTCCGTCATGCCGTAGCAGATGGCGACCTCGGACATGTGCATCTGGGAGATCACGCGCTTCATGACCTCCACGGGGCAAGGCGAGCCGGCCATGACGCCGGTGCGCAGGCTCGTGAGGTCGTAGTCGGCGAAGTTCGGCAGGTCGAGCTCCGCGATGAACATCGTGGGCACGCCGTAGAGGCTGGTGGCCCGCTCCTCGGCGGCCGCGGCCAGCGAGCGCTCCGGGTCGAAGCCGGGCGAGGGGATGATGGCGGAGGCGCCGTGGGAGAAGATCGCGAGGAAGCCGATGACCATCCCGAAGCAGTGGAAGAACGGCACGGGGAGCACCACGCGGTCCTCGCCCGTGTAGGCGAGCACCTCGCCGATCGAGTAGCCGTTGTTGAGCAGGTTGTGGTGGGTGAGCGTCACCCCCTTGGGGAACCCGGTGGTGCCGGAGGTGTACTGGAGGTTGATGGGATCGTCCGCGTCGAGGGCGCCCATGGCCTGGCGCAGCCGCACGGGCATCTTGGCGCCCGCGTCCGAGCCCAGGGCCCGCCCGCGCTCCATGAGCGCGGCGAACGACTCGGACGGCTGGATGGCCGCCGGGCGCTCGTCCTCGCCGGTGACCTCGGCGTGGGCGGTGTCGATGAAGACGAGTTCGAGGCCGCTTGCGCCCTGCGCGACCTCGCGGGCGATCTGCTCGAAGTTCGAATGGGGCGGGGCCGTCAGCTGGCTGATGAGCAGGCGGGTGCCGGACTGCCGGACGACGAACTCGAGTTCGTGCGTCCGGTAGGCCGGGTTGATGTTCACGAGGATCGCGCCGACCTTGGCGCACGCGTACATCGTCAGCGTCCACTCCGGCAGGTTCTGCGCCCAGATCCCCACGCGGTCGCCCTTGGCGATCCCGCGCTCGATGAGCGCGTAGGCCAGGGCGTCGACGTCCGACTCGAGCTCCTCGTAGGTCCACCGGCGACCCGAGGGGCGGTCGATGAGCGCGGTCGCCTGCGGTGAGGCGGCGGCGATCCGGGAGAAGTGGCCGCCGATCGTGTCGCCGAGCAGCGGGAACTGCGAGGGTCCCGAGGCGTAGGACAGGGCGGCGGGGGTGCGCTCCGGCTGGGTGGTTGAGGTCACGTCGCTGTGCTCCTTCGAAGGGGTCTGCTCGAGCGGGCCCGTGAGGGTGCTCCGCGTCACATCGAAGCCTAGCCCAGGGCGGCTGGCAGGATGGGGCCATGAGCGAATCCAACGCCGACACCCTGGCCCACTTCCCGACGCACGCCACGGACATCCTGCGCTACGGCGACACGGACCGGCAGGGGCACGTGAATAACGCGGTCTACGCCACGTTCTTCGAGACCGGCCGCGTGGCGCTGCTGGCAGACGCCCTGGGCCCCGGGGACGCCTGGCCGGGTGAATTCGTGCTCGCCCAGATCACGATCGACTACCTGCGCGAGGTCCACTGGCCGGGCACCGTGACGATCGGCTCGCGGGTGCAGCGCCTGGGCACCACCTCCCTCACCGTCGACCAGGAGCTCGCCAGCGGGGGCGAGGTGTGCGCGCGGGCGCGCAGCGTCATGGTCCAGATCGACGCGCACACGCGCCGCCCGCTGCCGTTGGACGAGGGTGCTCGCGGCGCGTTCGCGCGCTTCACCGCCGCGGGTGAATGACGCGAGCGAGTGATGCGGGCGAGTGACGGTGCCGGATGACGCGGCACGTCACGATTCGCAGAACAACGTCCCACCATGTGAAATGAGGCCCCCGGCAACGGCCGGTGTTACGCGTTCGAAACGGGCACGGTGCTAGTGTTCCCGGCAGATTGTTGCCCGCCTCACATGGAGTTCACATGGCCATCGACTTCCCCGCCGAGGGGGCCGCGCTGCTGCCCGACCTCGTCGAGCTCCGCCGCACCCTGCATCAGATCCCGGAGCTCGGCAACGAGCTGCCGCTCACCCAGTCCGAGGTGCTCTCCGCGCTCGACGGCCTGCCGTTGGAGATCACCCTGGGCCGCAGCGTCTCGTCCATCACCGCCGTGCTGCGGGGCGGTAAGCCCGGTCCGGTAGTGCTCCTGCGCGGCGACATGGACGCCCTGCCCCTGCACGAGGAGTCCGGCGAGGAGTTCGCCTCCGCCAACGGCCGCATGCACGCGTGCGGGCATGACCTGCACACCGCGGGCCTCGTGGGCGCCGCCCGCCTGCTCGCGGCCCAGCGGGACGAGCTGCCCGGTTCCGTCGTCTTCATGTTCCAGCCCGGCGAGGAGTCCCCCGGCGGGGCGCAGCCGATGATCGCCGAGGGCCTGCTCGACGCGGCTGGCGACCGGCCCATCGCGGCCTACGGGATCCACGTGGGACCCGGGCCGCTCGGCGAGTTCGCCACGCGCCCGGGCACCATGCTCGCCGGCGTCAACGACCTGCACGTCGTCTTCCGCGGAGTCGGCGGCCACGGCTCGGCGCCCCACCTGGCGCAGGACCCCGTGCCGGCGGCCCTGGAGTTCGGCACGGCCATCCAGTCGCTTGTCACCCGCAGGTTCAGCGTCTTCGACCCGGTGGTCGCCACTGTCACGCAGCTGCAGGCCGGCACCGCCGTCAACATCATCCCGGACACGGCGACCGTGGGCGCCACCGTGCGCACGCTGTCGAAGGACAGCACCGCGCGCTTCGGTCCGCTCGTCACCGAGCTGGCGGAGGGCATCGCCGCCGCCCACGGTGTCAGCGCCGAGGTCGACTGGGTCGAGCACTACCCGGTGACCGTCAACGACGACGCGGAGGCCGACTTCGCGCTGCGCACGCTGAGCGCAGAGTTCGGCGCCGCGCGCGTCATCACCGCACCCGATCCGCTCATGGGCTCCGAGGACTTCTCGTTCGTCCTCGAAGAGGTGCCCGGCTGCTTCCTGTTCCTGCGCTGCACGCCTGCGGACACGGACCTCGAGACCGCGCCGAACAACCATTCGGCCCACATCCGCTTCGACGACTCCGTCCTGGGCGACCAGGCGGCCGCGCTCGCACAGCTGGCCTACGAGCGGCTGCGCGCCGGCTAGAACCCAGCGCGGGCGCGGGCGCGAGCGCGCCCGCCCACTGAGCCCGGGTCGCCTCGGCGGCCCCTCCCATCCCGCACCACCGGCACCGGCAAAGGAAACCCATGACACCCATCTACGCAGCCGCGATCGTGCTGGCGTTCGTCGCCCTGGGCGAGCTCGTCTCGATCTGGTCGAAGGCCCGCGTGCCCAGCCTGCTCGTCGCCATGCTGGGCGTGTTCATCGTCGCGAAGGCCGGGATCATCCCCGACTCCGTCGTGAATGACTCGACCCTGCTCCAGGCCTACACGATCCTCTCCGCGCCCCTGCTGTTCCACATGGGCTCGATCATCCCGCTCAACACCCTGCTCAAACAGTGGCGCTCGGTGCTCATCTCCGTGGCCGGCATGGCCGTGGCCGTGGGCCTGCTGTTCGCCGTGGTCGGCCCGCTCTTCGACTTCCAGACGGTCATCGCGGGCGCCGGCCCGCTGGCCGGCGGCATCGTCGCCACGGGCCTGACGACGGAGGGCCTGACGAAGGCCGGTGTGGCCTCGACGATCGTCGTGCTGCCCGCCCTCGTGCTCATGCTCCAGTCCGTCCCCGCCATGCCGATGACGAACTTCCTGCTGCGCCGCTTCGCGATCGGCGTGCGCGACAGCGGGGAGCTCACGCGCCTCGCGGCCGAGAACCAGGCGGCCCAGGAGCACCAGGCCAAGCGCAAGAAGCTCGTCAACCTGCCCCAGGACCTCGTCGACAACCAGCTCTTCGTCCTGTTCCTCGTGCTCGTGGGCGGTTCGCTCGCCACGTTCCTGGGCGGCATCACCCACATCCCGTCGTCCATCGTCGCGCTCATCCTGGGCATCGTGTCCACGTACTTCGGCTTCACGCCGGAGCGCACGCTGGAGAAAGCGAACTCGTTCGGCCTGGCGATGGCGGCCGTCATCGCGGTCGTCATGGCCCCGCTGCTCAAGGCGACGCTGGCCGATGTCATCGCGGCGATCCTGCCGGTGCTCGCCATCCTCGTGGTGGGCGGCATCGGCATCATGCTGGGCGGCTTCCTCGCGACGAAGCTGCTGAAGTGGCGTTCGGCGCTCGGCATGTCCGTGGCGCTCACCGCCATGTACGGCTTCCCGGCGGACTACCTGCTGACGAACGAGGTGGCCCGCTCCACCGGCCGCGACGACGAGGAGCGCAAGGCCCTGCTCGACGTCATGCTCCCGCCGATGCTCGTGGGCGGCTTCACGTCCGTGAGCGCGGGCTCGGTCGTCATCGCGAGCATCCTCGTGAGCTTCATCTGAGGCGCGCTCTCGCCCGGCTCCGCTAGGAGCCCGACACGGCGAAGGGCCCGGCAGCCGAGCGGCTGCCGGGCCCTTCGCGCTGTCGCTGCGGACTGCCTCAGCGGGCCTGCACGCCGTTCTTGAACACGTGGCGCACGCGCTGGCGGATGTCGCCGACCCCGGTCTCGCGCAGGTCCCCGTCGAGGACCACGAGGTCCGCCGCCGTGTCCGCGGCGATCGTGCCGATGTCCTCGCGGCCCAGGACGGCGGCGGCCCTCGTGGTCGCCGCGCGCAGGGCGTCGACGTCGGTGAGCCCGATCGCGGCGAGCAGCTCGATCTCCTCGAGGTTCTCCCCGTGGGGGCCCACCCCGGCGTCCGTGCCCATCGCGATCGTCACGCCGGCCTCGTAGGCCCGGCGCACGGAGTCGTCGTGAGCGTCGGCGACGCGCTTGGCCTTCTCCACGAGCACCGGCGGCAGCGGCACGCCCGCGTCGGCCGCCGCGATGACCGCGCGCGGGGCCTGGAGCGTGGGCACGAGGACGGCACCGGCGTCCTTCATCATCTGGATCGCCTCGTCGTCCAAGTAGATGCCGTGCTCGATCGTCTTGACCCCGGCGCGCAGGGCGTTCTTGATGCCGTTCGTGCCCTGTGCGTGGGCCATGACGTACGTGCCCTGGGTTTGCGCCTCCTCGACGATGACCTCGATCTCCGCCTGCGTGAACTGCGAGTGGCGCGGATCGTCGGCTGGTGAGAGCACACCGCCGGTCGAGCAGATCTTGATGTGGTCCGCCCCGGCCCGCAGGATCCGGCGCACGGCCTTGCGGACCTCCTCGACACCGTCGGCCACGCCCGAGGGGCGTCCCGGGTGCTCCATGAGCATGGGCGAGTCGATGCCCGAGGGCATGTGTCCGTCACCGTGGCCACCGGTCTGGGACATGATCGTCACCGCGATCGTGAGGTCGGGTCCCTCCGTGAGACCCGTTTCGAGGGCCGCGCGCACACCGGCATCGGCGCCGCCGGCATCGCGGGCCGTCGTGACGCCGCCGTGCAGGGTCTTGCGCAGGTGGTCCGCGGCCTTGAAGAACTGGAGGGAGAACGGCTCGGAGAAGGCAGCGAGCGAGCCTGCCTGCGCGGTCGTCACGTGCACGTGCAGGTCGATGAAGCCGGGGGTGAGTGTGGCACCGGTGCAGTCGATGACCGTGCTGTCCGCGGGGCGCTCCGGTTCCCCGGCGGGGCCGATGGCCACGATCCGGCCGTCGGCGACGACGACGTCCTGGGGCGCGGGCAGGAAGTCGGTGCCGTCGAAGACGGTGGCTCCGGCGAAGACGGTGGATGCGGGTGCGCTCATGGGGTGCCTTTCGGACGGGTTGATGTGCCAGGCAGTCCTCGGGTGCCGTCGCTGCGGGTGAGGGCAGCGGCTGCGGGACCGCGGGTTGCGGCGGCTCGCGCGGTGCGCGGGCAGAGCGGGCGCGGACCGATCGTGCGGGCCTGCCCGGGCGCGCGAGTGCCGTGCTTCCCACGCTATCCCGAGGCGCGAACCGGCGCCCACCGGTCCGCGCCTCGGCGGCCTCATCCGGGACTCACCGGGTGTGGTGGGATTCCTGCAGCCCGTAGACGGGGGTCTCGATGCCCTGCTCGCGGGCCTTGAGCTGGAGGGCCAGGTACTTCGAGTAGTGGCGCGACTGGTGGAGGTTGCCGCCGTGGATCCACAGCTGCTCGACGTTCGTGGGCTTCCACATGTTGCGCAGCTCCCCCTCCCAGGGTCCCGGATCGCGGATCGTGTCCGAGCCGTAGCCCCAGCACTTGCCCACGGCATCGGCGACCTCCGGCGAGACGAGGTCGGCCAGCCACGCGTTCATCGACCCGTAGCCGGTGGCGTAGACGATGAGGTCGGCCGGGATGAGCCGGTCGCCGTCCACCACGACGCCGTCCGGGGCGATCTTCGTGACCTGGCCGCGCTCCAGTCGGATGCGCCCGTCGATGATGAGCTGGGAGGCGCCCACGTCGATGTAGTAGCCGGAGCCCCGGCGCAGGTACTTGAGGAACAGACCCGATTCGTCCTCGCCGAAGTCGAGTTCAAAGCCGGCGTCGGCCAGCGCCTGGTAGAAGTCCGCGTCCCGGCGCTTCATCTCCTCGTAGACGGGGATCTGCGCACCGGGCAGCAGCCGGTAGGGCCAGGAGGCGAAGAGCATGTCCGCCTTCTCCGTCGTCACGCCGGCCGCGAGCGCCTCCTCCGAGTACAGCGGTCCCAGTGCCAACTCCCGCAGCGAGTCGGAGCGGGAGATGTGGGTGGACGAGCGCTGGATCATCGTGACCTCGGCACCCTTCTCCCACAGGGTGGCCGCGATGTCGTGGGCGGAGTTGTTCGAGCCGATGACGACGGCCCGCTTGCCCTCGAAGGAGTCCTCGTCGCCGGTGAACTCGGAGGAGTGGCCCTGCCAGCCGGTGAAGTCCTCCGCGCCCTCGAAGTGGGGGATGTTCGGATAGCCGGACACGCCCAGGGCGAAGACGAGCTGCGTGGGATGGAGCTCCACCTCCTCGCCGCGGCGGTTGACGCGCACGGTCCACGTGCCGCTGGCCTCATCGAACTGGGCGGTTTCGCACTCCGTGCCGGACCAGTAGTCGAGCTCCATGATGTCGACGTAGTGCTCGAGCCAGTCGCCCATCTTGTCCTTCGAGGGGAAGACGGGCCAGTCGTCGGGGAACGGCAGGTAGGGCATGTGGTCGTACCAGACCGGGTCGTGCAGGTGCAGGGACTTGTAGCGGTTGCGCCACGAGTCGCCGGCGCGCTCGTTCTTCTCCACGACGATGGCGGGCACGCCCAGGCGGCGCAGGCGCGCGGCCAGGCCGATGCCGCCCTGTCCCCCGCCGATGATGAGGACGTAGGGCTGCTCCTCGTAGCCCAGGGCGGCGTCGCGCTGTGCGCGCGCCTCCTTCCACGTGGTGCGCCCACGGGTGATCTCGTGCTGGACGCCCAGTTCCCGTTTGGGTCCCTTCTTCTCCTCGAACCCGGTGAGCTCCTGGAGTGTGGTCAGCAGCGTCCAGCACTTCCCGTTGACCAGGCGCAGGTGGGCCCAGCCGCGGCCCACGGCCGTGGAGAAGTCCACCCACGCCTCGGCCTCCTCGGCCGTGCCGCTGGCGGGCTCGGCGAGCTGCCAGCCCTGGGGCTGGATGGCAGGCAGCTGGGCGGTGAGCATGTCCGCGATCGCGTCGAAGCCCTCAAGGGTGGTGAGGTTCCACGTGAAGGCCACGAAGTCGCGCCAGTAGCAGTCCTGGGCGAAGAGCCCGCGGAGGGCATCGAGGTCGCCCGCCTTCAGGTCCCGGTCGAAGCGGTCGAGCCAGTCCTGCACGGCGGCGGTGGCCGCCTGGGGATCCTCGGCCGCGGGGTCCGGCTGGGCCTGCGGGTGCTGTTCCCCGGCTGTGGGATCGATCGTGTTCGTCATGTCCACTCCCTTGTGTCCATTCGGTGCGTCCATCGCGTGTACGCTCATGACCCATCTCACACTAACCCTCTGACATGGGCCGTGCCATCGTGTTCACGACGCGAAAACGCGCCCGCCACGTGGGCAAACGTCTGGGCGGCGCGGTGTGCGCGGAGGGAGGCCGAATGGTGCAGGAGATCGCGCTGCGCGTGCGCAGCGCCGGCTTCGCAACGGTCAAGGGCACGGCCCACGCACCCCGGCCGGGCATCCGATTCGACGCGGCCGGTCCCGTGGGTGATCGCCGCTACTGCGTTGTGGACCCGGAGCGGGGCGCCGTGCTCAAGACCGTGCAGACGCCGCAGCTGCTGCGGGTGGCCGCCCGCGAGTGCGCGGCCGGCCTCGCACTCGACATCCCCGGTGCTGGCATCGTCGTCGCCCCGGTCGGCATGGGGCGCGCGCTTGACGTGGACTACTGGGGCAGGCGCGTGCGGGCCAGACTCGGAACCGGGCCCCACGCCGAGGCGCTCTCGGACTTCCTGGGCCGGCGCGTCGCGCTCGCCCGGGTGCCGCGCGGCGGGGCCGTGTACGGCGATCCGACCAGCATCGTGACGACCGGCTCGCTGCGGGCGCTCGGTGAGGCCACCGGACACCCGGACCTGCTCACGGAGTTCGTGCGCTTCCGGCCCACGCTCCTCGTCGAGTCCGACGAGCCGTTTGGTGAGGACGCCTGGGCAGGTGCCGAGGTGCGGGTCGAGCGGGTGCCGGCCGGCGCCTCGGGCGCGAAAGGCGATGGGGAGCGGACTCAGCCGGGGGCCGGTGAGGGCGGCATGGAGGGGCTGCGCCTGCGCGTGGGCGACCCCATTCCCCGCTGCGCGGTCATCGACCTGGACCCGGTCACGGGCGAGCGGGGCGGCGGGCTGCTACGGGCGCTTGCGGCAATGCGGCCGCGCAACGAGCGGGGCGAACCGCTGTTCGGCGCATATGCGCGGGTGGTGCGACCCACCGCTGAGACGCCCGGCACTGTAGGGCATTAAATTGCTTATATATAGCCAATATAAGCGTTACAGTGGCGCAATGGACTCCTCGCAGCAGGTCATTGCCGTCATTCTCGACATCGTGGGCTCTCGGCGCCTGTCCGACCGCGCGGCGGCTCAGGCCGGGATCGAGCGGGCCCTGGCCGCCAGCGCCGCGCACGCGGTGCCGCGCACCCCGCCCGCGCCCACGGTCGGGGACGAGTTCCAGGCCGTCTACGACGAACTGCCGACCGCGATCCTGGGCTGCACCCTCACCGCCCTTGCACTGCCCGAGGGCGTGGAACTGCGGGTGGGCTACGGCGTGGGGACCATCCGCAGCGTGCGGTCGGCGGACGATCACGGAGGCGCGGGCATTCAGGACGGCCCCGCGTGGTGGAATGCGCGGGAGGCCATCGAGCAGGCACACGGCCGCCAATCCGCCGGCAACCCCTGGGTCCGCAGCCGGCTGTGCGCGGGCGACGACGGCCCGCTCGCCGGCCCCGCCGAAGCCGCGGTGAACGCCGCACTCACCCTCGCCGACCACTGCCTCACGCGCATGAAGCGCCGGGAGCGCAGGGTGGCCGCGGCCGCCCTGCGCGGCACCCCGCAACGGGAGATCGCGAAGCAGGAGGGTGTATCGCAGTCCGCGGTGTCACAGCTGCTCCACCGCAGCGGCGGTGCGGCGCTGCGCGTCGCCCTGGACCTCCTGGCCGACCAGGCGAAGGCACGCTGAGGTGGGTGCGGCGATCCTGCTGGCTGCCACGCTGAGCGACCTGGGTGCGCGGCTGGTGTGCCGCGGAACCGACCGGGCGCCCCGGTGGGTGCTCCTCCTCGCGTGCGCCGTCGCCCTGTGCTCGGGCGCCGCCGTGGCCCTGAGCGTCTGGGGGTGGCCCGGCCTCGTCGCGTTCGTCGTGACGGCGATCGCGTGGGGTGCGGTGGCGGCGGCGTCCGACGCCGGAGCGCGACCCCGCCTTCACATCGGTGCGCTCTGCCTCCTGGGCGCAGCGCTCGCTGTCGCGGCCGCCATGGCCCCGTGGCACCAGGGGGCCACCGCTCCCGGCGGCGTTGCCTGGGACGCGCTCATTGCCTGGGCCGCCGCGGCGGGCTTCCTCACGCGACCTGCCAACGAGGCATGCCGCAGCGTCTTCGCGCTGCTCCACCTACGGCAGCCCAGCGGTTCTCAGGCCATCGGACCGGTGCGGCCGCCGCGCCGGTGGACGATTCGCGGATTCGCCGAGCGCACCGTCGAAGTCGAGGAGCCGGCCCCGGCGCCGGGCGCACCGCTGCTGGGAGGGGGCCGACTCATCGGCACCCTGGAGCGCGGCCTCATCGTGGCGCTCGTCATCGCCGGCATGCCGCCGGCACTGGCGGCCCTCGCGGCGGCCAAGGGCATCGTCCGCTTCCCGGAGATCGCCGCCGACCGCGAAACCGGCGCCAAGGCCGAGGAGTTCCTGGTGGGCAGCCTCATGAGCTGGTCGATCGCAGGGGCCGTGACGGCGTTCCTGCTGCTGGGGTGACGCCCCAATAAGATAAATCACTTATATCGCTACGATATAAGCGATTTATCGGCCATGTGGGCTCTGCAGGCCCAACAGCGCAAAGCCCCGGCCCGCGCTCTGCGCGGAACCGGGGCTATGGGATGAAGCGAACTGTGGAGCTATGGGGAATCGAACCCCAGACCTCTTCATTGCGAACGAAGCGCTCTACCAACTGAGCTATAGCCCCTCGGGACACCGCTACTGTACTCGCATCTGCGCGCGTGTCCAAACTGGCGCCCTGTCCCTCGCAGCAGCCGCCCGCAGCCCTGGCGAGGACAGCCACCGGACTCCGTGCGCAGGAACGCGCGCACCGCAGCCCTGCACACACGTGCAGGTCAGCTCGCCCGCCGCCGTCTCGCGCCGCGGGCCGATGCGCACGCGCCGCCGCGATCGGTGGTGGAATGGGGCGATGAGCGCAGACGGCGACGGCGGCGGCCCGCCCCCCGACGCACCGGGGGCGGCCGGCGGCGCCCCGCGCGACCCCCGGCGCCCGGGCATGCTCGTCTTCGCGATGTGCCTGGCCCCCATGGCCACGATGTTCAACTCGACGATGGTCAACGTTATGGTCCCGCAGATCGGCACGGCGTTCCGCGTGGGCTCCGGCAGCCTCGAATGGGTCAGCGCCGCCTACACGCTCAGCTACGGCGCCCTGCTCCTGCTGGGCGGCGGCCTGGGGCGGCCTGCGGCCGCAGGCGGGCGTTCCTGTGGGGCGTCGCCGTGTTCGCCCTGTCCTCTGCCGCGTGCGCCGCGGCCCCACCATGGGTCTGCTGCTGCTCTTCCGCTGCCTCCAGGGCGCCGGCACAGCGCTCATGCTCCCCCAGACGCTCGCGGTGCTCACCGCGGAGTTCGAGGAGCCGGCCCAGCGCGCCCGCGTCGTGGGCCTGTGGGCGGGGGTCTCCAGCCTGGGCCTCGCCGCCGGCCCCGTCCTCGGCGGCCTCATCACCAGCATCGCGAATTGGCGGTGGGGCTTCGGGCTCTCCGCCCTCCTCGGCCTCGCCGCCCTGGTGATGGGCGGGCGGGCGATCACCGCCGAACACGGCCGCCCCGCGGACCCGCCGAGCCTCGACGTGGTGGGCGCGGCCCTCGGGGCGCTCGGGCTGGGCGCGCTCGTCGAGGGGTTGCTGGCGCTGCCGGCCCACGGGCTGGGCGCCCCGCGGGTGGTGGGCGCGTTCGTCATCGCGGCCGTCGCGCTGCCCGGGTTCCTCGCCTGGCAGTTCGCCCGGCAGCGGGCGGGCCGATCGGCGCTCATGCCCCCGCGCCTGTGGCGCTCGCGGGCCCTCAGCGCCGCCAACATCTCCGGCGCCGCCTACTTCTTCCTGTTCTTCGGCACGATGTACTTCTACTCCGTCGACCTGCAGGACGCACGCGGGCACTCCGCGCTCAGCACCGGGCTCATGTTCCTGCCCATGATGGCCCTCACCGCCTTCATGGGCCCGGTGGCCGGTCGCATCACCGCCAGCCTGGGAGCCGGCCGCGTCATGCTCACCGGCCTGGCGATCGGAGTGCTCGGCAGCGTGCTGCTCGCCTTGCTGCCAGCGCACTACTCCGTGTGGGACTTCGAGTGGCGCATGGCTGTAGTCGGCATCGCGGCGGGTCTGATGAGCTCGCCCATGTCCAACCTGGCGGTCTCCGGGGTGCCCACGGCGGAGGCGTCGACCGCGGCCGCAGTGCACAACACGTTCCGCCAGATCGGCTCCACCATGGGCGTCGCGGTGCTGGGCGTCATCACAGCGCACGCCACCGCGGCCGCGGGCTCCTCGGGACGCGGCGCGGGTCTGCCCGGCCTCGACACCGCCATGCTCACCACCGCGGGTGTGCTCGGCGCGGCCCTCCTGGCCGCCGGTGCGCTGCTCTTCGGCCGCCGAGGCGCGGGCCGGGGCGCATAGCCCCGCTCTTCGGCGATGGCAGAGCGGGGCACCACAGCACGGCTGCGGGCAAGGCACGGCTGCGGGTGAGGCACGGCTGCGGGTGAGGTGCTGTGACGGCGCGGATTCGCTGCGGCGTCTGCTCACGCACCCTTCAGGGCGCGCACACGGGGCCCCGCTAGGGTGCGGGGCATGAACGCCGTCCTGCGCATCGCCGTCAACGCCCTGGCCCTGGCCGCCGCCGTCTGGCTCGTGCCCGCCCTCACCATCACGACGAGCTCCGGGCTCGCAGCCTCGGTGGGGACCGGCCCCGCGACCGCCGTCGCCTTCGCCGTCCTCGCGATCCTCTTCGGCCTCGTCAACGCGGTCATCCGGCCGATCCTCGCGTTCTTCGCGACGCCGCTGACCTGCCTGACGCTGGGCCTGTTCACCCTCGTCATCAACGCCGCGATGCTGGCGCTGACGGCGTGGCTGTCCCAGTTCACCCCGTTCCAGCTGGGCGTGGGCGGCTTCTGGTCGGCGGTCATCGCCGCGCTCATCGTCTCCGTGGTCTCCGCGGTCCTGGGGTGGTTCCTGCCCGACCGCGAGCGCAGCCGGGACTGACCCGGCCGCCCGCGGCGCGCCTCGGCGGCTGCCTCCGGGCGGGGCAGACGGGGCAGCTGGGGCGGGCGCCTTAGGCCAGATAGACCTTTCGCAGGCGCTCCGTGACCGTCAAGCGGGTGCGCGCGCCCGCGGCCAGGCGCACGATGCTGCCCGGGCCCACCTCGATGCTGCGGTCCTCGTCGAGGAAGTCGATGACCGCCCGGCCCACGACGACGATGAAGACCTCATCGGCTTCGACATCCGTGGCCGTGCCCTCCGTCATCTCCCAGACGCCCAGCTGCGCGCCGCGGAATGAGCCGAGCTCACCGGCGCCCGCCTCCGGGTGACCTGCCACGGTCTGCTCCTGCGGAAGCGGCTCGAGCAGCACCTCGACCGCGGTGGCCTCGATGGCCCCGTTGACCGGCAGTGCCCCCGCCGGCAGGTGCGCTGCCCCGGCTGCTTCCATGCGCTCATCGTCCATGTCCGTCTCCTCGCTCCTGCGCTCGGCCCACGCCGAGGCGGCCGTCGTCGCTGCTCTGCGCGGTGAGGCCCGCCCCGTGCGGAGCGGCCCGCGCTGTCTGCTGCGCACACCGTGTGGCTGGGGTTCGCACCGCTGGGCCTGGTTCGCTGTGCCCGGCACCGGCCGCGGTGCGCACTGCGGACCCGGCCGGCCCGCACCCTGCCATTGTCCCCGACCCCGGTGCCGAGCACGGCACCCACGCCGGGGGCACATCCGAATGGCACCAGCGCACTCGCAGCGGGCAGCGTGACCGTACCCGTCAGTGTGGCCGCACCGAGCCAGTGTGACCGCACCGAGCCAGGGCGCCCGCACCGGGCAGCGTGCGCGCACCGGGCCGGCGCACCAGCGCCGCTCGGTGCGGCCAGCTCGCGGCGGTTCAGGAGGCGCCAAGCACGGCTGGCTAAGATCGCGCACATGCCCACCACTCCCGTCATCCTCGACGTCGACACCGGCATCGACGACGCCCTCGCCCTCATGCTCGCCGTGCGCCACCCCGCCTTGGACGTGCGGGCCATCACGTGCGTCGCGGGCAACGTCGACCGCGACCAGGTGGTGCGCAACACGCTGGGGATCCTCTCGCTCGTGGGCGCGCCGGACATCCCGGTGGGCGCCGGGGCGGCCGCACCCCTCGTGCAGGAGCCCCGCCCGGCCGATCACGTCCACGGGGGCGACGGCGTGGGCGGCGTGGCACTGCCCCAGGACGGCCGCACCGCCGATGGGCGCGGGGCGCTCGAGCTCATGCGCGCAGCCCTGGAGGCGGCGCCGGCGCCCGTCACCCTCATCTGCCTGGCCCCGCTGACGAACCTCGCCCTCCTCCTGCGTGCCCACCCGGAGGCGGCCGCGCGGATCGGGCGCATCGTCTGGATGGGCGGGGCGATCGGGGCGGGCAACGCCACCGCCAGCGCGGAATTCAACGCCTGGCACGACCCGGAGGCCGCCGCGGTCGTCGTGGGCAGCGGCATCCCCCTGCTCATGTACGGCCTCGAGCCCTTCTACCAGGCCGCGGTGCCCGCCGGCGCCATCGACGAGCTGGCGAGCTCCCCGGATCCCGTGGCCGCCGCGGTGGGCGCCCTGCTGCGCCGCAGCCAGGAGATGGGCGCGGGCGAGGCGCGCCTGCCGTTCCCGGACGCTGCGACCCTGGGCGACGCCGGGGCCGTTGCGGTGGCCATCGACGAATCCCTGGCCGCCTGCACGGAGGCGCCCGTGGCCGTCGAGCTGCGCGGCGAGCTCACCCGCGGGCGCACCGTCGTCGACCTGCGCGAGGCGGCCGTCGACCTGCACGGCCACGCCCAGGCGCCCCACCGGGCGCCGCTGCGCCACACCACGCCCGGGGCCGCCACGACCGTGGTCACCGGCGTGGACGGCGGGGCCGTGCGCGAGCTGTTTTTCACCACCGTGCTCGGGCCGCACGCGCCGACCCTCGGCGAAGCGCCCCACGGCACGGCGACTGCGCCCGACACCGCCCGTGAACCGGTCGCAAGCGCATCGGCGCCCGCCCACACGTCCGCCAGCTCAACGTCGAGCGAAAGGGGGGCCCGCTGATGGGCCGCGTCATCGTCCTGGGCTCCCTCAACGTCGACGTCGTCGTCTCCGTCGACCGCCATCCCAAGGTGGGCGAGACGATCCGCGCCACGAGCATCACCACCATGCCCGGCGGCAAGGGCGCCAACCAGGCCGTCGCCGCCGCAGCTGCCGGCGCGCAGACGCACATGATCGGCGCGGTGGGCACCGACCCCCATGGGGATCGCTACCTGAGCCACCTGGCCGCCAGCGGCGTGCAGACCTCGGCGGTGCGCCGCGCCCAGGAGCCCACCGGCAGCGCCACGATCACCGTGGACTCCGCCGGCCGCAACTCGATCATCATCGACCCGGGCGCCAACGGCAGCGTGGGCCAGCCCGAGCTCGACGCGCTGGGCGAGCTCCTGGCGCCCGGCGACGTGCTCACGACGATGCTCGAGATCCCGGAGGGCATCGTGGCCGCCGCCTTCGAGCTCGCGGCCGCGCGGGGGGCCACGAGCGTGCTCAACCCCTCGCCGTGGAGCCCGGGGGCCGCAGACCTGGCAGGAGCCGCGGACCTCGTCGTCGTCAACACGCTCGAGGCCAACGAGCTGGGCCGCAGCGACGACGCCGTCGTCATGACGTTCGGCGAGCAGGGGGCACTGTGGGCCGGGGTGCACGCCTCGGCCCCGCGGGTCGAAACGGTCGACACCACGGGCGCCGGGGACACGTTCACCGGTACGCTGTGCGCCCGGCTGGCCCTGGGCGAGCAGCGCGATGCGGCCCTCCAGGCGGCGGTGCTCGCGGGGGCGGCGGCCGTCACCCGGATCGGCGCGCAGCGGTGGGCTGTGTGAGCACCGGCTCCGGGCGCGCTACGCTGGGGGCGGCGCCTGTGAACTGTGGGTGAAATCGAGTTGAATGCTCGCAACAGTCAGCGGGCGCGCAGACCACCGCACCCGCGAGACTAGGCAGCCTGTGGAATACGTTGTCCTCACCGTCGTGCTCGTCATCGTCCTGGCGCTGTTCTTCGACTTCACGAACGGCTTCCACGACACGGCGAACGCCATGGCGACCCCCATTGCCACCGGCGCACTCAAGCCCAAGACGGCCGTCACCCTGGCCGCGGGGCTCAACCTCGTGGGGGCGCTGCTGTCCACCGAGGTCTCCAAGACCGTCTCCGGCGGCATCATCCGGGAGGACCGGATATCCGGCGGGGTCTTCCCCTCGATCATCTTCGCGGGCCTGATCGGCGCGATCTGCTGGAACATGCTCACCTGGCTGCTCGGGTTGCCCTCGAGCTCCTCGCACGCGCTGTTCGGCGGACTGATCGGCGCCACGATCGTGGGCATCGGCGCCTCCGCCGTGAACTTCGGCATCGTCGTGTCCAAGATCATCCTGCCCGCCCTGCTGTCCCCGCTGACCGCGGGGATCATCGCATTCATCGCCACGAAGCTCGCCTACGCGATCACCCGGCGCTACGACAAGAAGCCCGACGGCCGCGACGGGTTCCGGATGGGCCAGATCCTCACGAGCTCGCTCGTCGCCCTGGCGCACGGCACGAACGACGCCCAGAAGACCATGGGCGTCATCACGCTCGTCTTCATCGCCGTGGGCTGGCAGTCCGCCGGCCACCACGAGCCGCAGTTCTGGGTGGTCCTCGCCTGTGCCGGGGCGATCGCCCTGGGCACCTACGTGGGCGGCTGGCGGATCATCCGGACGCTCGGCAAGGGCCTCACCGAGGTCAAGCCGGCCCAGGGATTCTCCGCCGAGACGTCGACCGCCGCCACGATCCTCGCCTCCTCCGCCCTGGGCTTCGCCCTGTCGACGACACAGGTGGCCTCCGGCTCCGTCATCGGCTCCGGGCTGGGACGGCGCGGCTCCAAGGTCAACTGGGGCACGGCCGGGCGCATCGTCATCGGCTGGGTGCTCACCCTCCCCGCCGCGGGCATCGTGGGCGCGATCTCCGCCCTCATCGTCGTGTGGCTGGGCCCCTGGGGCCTGGCGCTCGACGCGGTGGCCGTGGCCGCCGTGGTCTGCGGCCTGTTCGTGCGCTCGCGGCTCAACCAGGTCGACCACACGAACGCGGTCAGCGATGTCGCGGAGTCCGGCACCGCCGTCGTGCTCGACAGCGACCCGCCGCTCACCCCCCGGCAGGAGCGCGCCCGGCAGCGCCGCAAGCGCGCCAAGCAGGTGCGCGGGGCCGCGCAGAAGTCCCAGGAGCGCGCCGCGCAGGAGCGCTCCTCCGCCGAGGCGAAGGGAGACCGGCCGTGACCATCGACTGGTACGCCTTCCTCGTCGTCTTCGTCGTCGCCCTGGTGGGCGCTGGCGTCCTCGTCACGCTCTACGCGCTGGGCCTGCGGCTCCTCGTGGCGGCCGGCCGACCGCCCGTGGTGCCCCCCGCAGAGTTCCCCGACGCCATCACCGTCCTCACGCCCAAGCAGGCGGCGAAGGCGGAGAAGAAGGCCGCGAAGGCGGCCAAGAAGGTCGCCTTGTCCCCCGCCCAGCAGACGCTCGTGCTGGCGCTCGCCTACGCGTGCTTCGGGCTGTGCGGGGCATGCGTGCTGGCAGCGGTGGCGCTCCTGGTCTTCGGGTAGCACGGGCCTGCGGACAGCACTGGGCTTCGGGCAGCACGGTGGATCCCGCGTTCGAGCGCTGGCGCGCGGCCGGCGGCACCTGGCGGGTGCTGAATGGCGCTGGCGCGGCCGAGGTGCGGGTCGAGCTGCGCACGTGCGACGGTGGTGAGCCGATGGGCGTCCTTGCGGTCGCCGATGCCGCCACGTGCGCCTTCCTCGCCGAGCACCCCGAGGGGCCCGCCGACTGAGGTCGTGCAATGCGCGCGGCCGCGAATCGGGGGGACACCAGCCCCCATCCGGCCCACGGACGGGAGAAGCAGCCCCACCGGGACCAGCAACGCCGGGAACGCTGCGCTGGTGTCTGCTGCGGCGACGCTGTGCCGCGGATTACACTGCGAACTGAACGCCCGTTCGACAGGCACCCGGACAAAGGAGACGGACGCATGAGCTCCTTCTACAGCCAGCTCGACGACGCGGTGTACGCATCGCACCCGGCCACGGCCGGCCCGTGGAGTGCGGAAGCGCAGCACGCCGGGCCGCCCTCGGCGCTCCTGGCCCGGGCGATCGAGCGCCACGAGCCGCGCGAGGGCATGCGCCTGGCGGACTTCCGCGCGGACATCCTGGGCCCCATCCCCGTGGCGCCGCTCGAGGTGAGCGCGCGCACGCTGCGCGGCGGCCGGTCCATGGAGCTCATCGAGGCAACGGCCTCGGCCGGCGGGCGCCCGGTGCTCGCGGCCCGGGGGTGGCGGATCCTGCGCGCAAGTGCCGACTTTCCGCCCCTGCCGGCCGATGGCGCCGCCGCGGTGGCGGGATCGGGTCCCCGGCGCACCGCGTTGGAGCTGCCGCCCGCCTCCGCGACCCTGGAGGGCTCGCTCATCCCCGGCGCGCATGAGGACGGCTACCTCGCCGCCGTCGAATGGCGCTTCACCACCGGCGGGCCGGGCAGCGGGGGTGTCGCCGAAGTCTGGGGCCGCCAGCTCATCGACCTCGTCGAGGGCGAGGAGCCGGACGCGTTCCAGCGCGCGCTCGTCCTGGCCGACTCGGCGGGCGGGGTCACGTTCACGCTCGATCCCCGCCGCCACCGCTACATCAACTGCGACATCTCCGTGTCCCTGCACCGGGACCCGGAGGGCGAGTGGCTGCGCATGAGCGCGGAGTCCATCGCCTCCCCGGGCCACGGTGGCCTGGTCCGCAACGTCCTCGCCGATGGGCGCGGCGAGGTGGGAATCGGCGTGCAGACGATGGTCGCCCAGGAGCTGTGAGGGCTCAGTAGCGCTGGACGGGGGCGGAGGCGCGCACGATCTCCCGGAGGTCCTCGAGGCTCGCCGCGGGATCGATCGCACCCACCGCCCGGGCCTGGACGAGAAGATTGCCCATGGCCGTCGCCTCGACCGGGCCGGCGATGACGGTGCGGCCCGTCCGCTGGGCGGTCAGGCGGCACAGCGGCGCGTTCTGCGAACCGCCCCCCACGATGTGGATGACATCCGCGCGCCGGCCGGCAAGCGCCTCGGCCTGCTCGATGGTCTGCGCATAGGCCGCGGCGAGCGATTCGAGGATGCTGCGGACCACCTCCGGCCGGGTACGGGGCGGTTCGATGCCGCGCTGCGAGCACCACTGGGCGATGCGGGCGGGCATATCGCCCGGGGCGACGAATACCTCATCGCCCGCATCGAAGACGGGCACGGGCCGCTCGACGGCCTCGGCGGCGGCCAGCAGCTCCGCGAGGTCCGAGGCGCGCTCCGAACCGCTGGAACCGCGCTCCCACGTGCGCATCGATTCGCTGAGCAGCCACAGGCCCGAGACGTTCTTGAGGAATCGCACGCGCCCGTCGACGCCGCCCTCGTTCGTGAAGTTCGCCTCCTGCGCCGCCGTGCTGAGCACCGGTTCGTCCAGCTCGAGTCCCACCAGCGACCAGGTGCCACTCGAGATATAGGCGGCGCTGCGCGATTCCATGGGCACGGCGACGACCGCGGATGCGGTGTCGTGTGAGCCCACCGCCGTCACCGGCGTGCCGGGGGCCCCGATGCGCTCTCCCACCGCGGTGGTCAGCGTGCCAAGCCGCTCACCGGGGGCGATGAGGTCCGGCAGCAGCGCACGCGGATAGCCCAAGCGCTCGAGCAGCGCGGCATCCCAGGTGCCGCTGCGCACCCCCAGCAGACCGGTGGTGGAGGCGTTGGTCGCCTCCGCGCGGGCCTGCCCCGTCAGCCAGTAGCCCAGGAGATCCGGGATGAGCAGGAGCCGGTCGGCCAGCTCGAGCCAGCCGCCCTCGGCCTCCAGCGCCAGCTGGAACACGGTGTTGAAGTCCAGGTGCTGGAGGCCGGAGGCCGAGAACAGCTCCGCCGCGGTCAGCCGCTCGCGCACGAGCTCCACGCCGCGGGCCGTGCGCTCATCGCGGTAGTGGTAGGGCACGCCGAGCATCCGCCCGGTGCGCAGCAGCGCATAGTCCACAGCCCACGAGTCGATGCCGATCGAATCGAGGCCTCCGGCCTCCGCAGCCGCGGTGCACAGCCCGTCCTCCACGCTCTGGTAGAGCGCGGTGATGTTCCAGTGCAGGCCCACCCCGCCGTCCTCGGTCAGGCGAACCGGATCGTTTGAGAACCGCGCGATGTGGCGCATGCGCAGCCGCCCGCCCTCCACGGCGCCCAGGATGACGCGGCCGGACGTCGCGCCCAGGTCCACCGCGGCCAGCCGCGCCCCCGGGCCCGAGGTGCGGAGCGCCTCGGGTGCGGGAACGGCGCCGTTCGCGCCCGGTGCGGCTGCGCTCACCGCAGGAACGCCGCGGCGACGCCGGCGTCGACGGGCACGTGCAGGCCCGTCGTGTGGGAGAAGTCGGCCGTGCACAGCGCGTAGACGGCATTCGCGACGTTCTCCGGGACGACTTCGCGGCCCAGCAGGGTGCGCTGGGCGTAGAACTTGCCCAGGTCCTTCTCCTCGATGCCGTAGGTCTTGGCGCGCTGGGCGCCCCAGCCGCCGGCGAAGATGCCGGAGCCGCGCACCACGCCGTCCGGGTTGATCCCGTTGACCTTGACGCCGTACTGGCCGAGCTCCGCTGCCAGCAGGCGGACCTGGTGGGCCTGGTCGGCCTTCGTCGCGGAGTAGGCGATGTTGTTGGGGCCGGCGAACACGGAGTTCTTCGAGGAGATGTAGATGATGTCCCCGCCCATGCCCTGGTCGATGAGGTAGCGGGCGGCCGTCTTCGACACGAGGAACGAGCCCTTGGCCATGACGGAGTGCTGGAGGTCCCAGTCCTGCTCCGTGGTCTCCAGCAGCGACTTCGACAGCGACAGGCCGGCGTTGTTCACGACGAGGTCGATGCCGCCGAATGCCAGCACCGTCTCCTCGAGCGCGGCCTGCACCGCTGTCTCGTCCGATACATCGGCGGCCACTCCCACGGCGACGTCCGACGAGCCGAGCTCGGCCGCGACCTCCTGGGCCTTGGCCCTGTCGAGGTCGGCGACCACGACGCAGGCGCCCTCACCGGCCAGCCGAGTGGCGATCGCCTTGCCGATGCCGCTCGCGGCGCCGGTGACGAACGCGATGCGGCCGGCCAGCGGCTTTGGTGCGGGCTTGCGCTTGAGCTTGGCCTCCTCGAGCGCCCAGTACTCGATGCGGAACTTCTCCGACTCGTCGATGGGCGCATAGGCGGAAAGGGCTTCGGCGCCGGCCATGACATTGATCGCGTTGACGTAGAACTCGCCGGCCACGCGGGCGGTCTGCTTGTCCGCCCCGTAGGAGAACATGCCCACACCCGGGACCAGGATGATGGCAGGATCCGCACCGCGCATCGCGGGGCTCTCAGCGTCTGCGTAGCGCTCGTAGTAGGCGGCGTAGTCCGCGCGGTAGGCATCGTGCAGGTCCGGCAGCGCCGCGACGATCTGCTCGACCGTGGCGTCTGCGGGCAGGTCGACGACGAGCGGCTTGACCTTCGTGCGCAGGAAGTGGTCCGGGCACGAGGTGCCGAGCTCGGCCAGTGCGGGCATCTTCTCGCGGGCGAGGAAGTCGAGGACGACCGGGGAGTCCGTGTAGTGGCCCACCTGCGGTTTGTCCTGGCTGGCGATCCCGCGCAGGTGCGCGGCGATGGCCGCGGCCTTCCGGTTGCGCTTCCCGTCCGGAAGCGCCTCGTAGCCCTCGCGCACTGCGCCGAAGGGCTCGGCTGCGCCGTGCTCGCGGATGTATGCCTCGGCGGTGTCGATGATCCACTGCGAGTTGGTGCGCGCCTCCTCGCTCGTCTCACCCCACGCGGTGATGCCGTGGCCGCCCAGGATCGTGCCCACGGCCTGCGGGTTGGCCTCCTTGATCGCTGCGATGTCGAGGCCCAGCTGGAAGCCGGGGCGGCGCCACGGGACCCACACGACGCGATCGCCGAATACCTTCTTCGTCAGCTCCTCGCCGTCTGCCGCCGTGGCCAGTGCGATCCCGGAGTCCGGGTGGAGGTGGTCGACGTGGGCGGCGTCGACGAGCCCGTGCATGGCGGTGTCGATGGACGGGGCCGCACCGCCCTTGCCGAATGCGCAGTAGTCGAACGCGGCGACCATCTCGTCCTCGCGCTCGACCCCGGGGTAGACGCCGGTGAGCGCCTTGACCCGGTCGAGCTGGAGGACGGCCAGGCCCTCGGGCTTGAGCGTGCCCAGGTCTCCCCCGGATCCCTTGACCCAGACGACCTCGACGTCCTCGCCGGTGACCGGGTCGCGCTCCACGCCCTTGGCTGACGTATTGCCGCCGGCGTAGTTCGTGTTGCGGGGGTCCGAGCCGAGGCGGTTGGACCGCTCGATGAGCTCGGCGACGGTGGGATTGGTTGTGGGCACGGCTGCTCCTGCTGGTTGGTCTGGTCTGCGTTGAGAGAGGTGAGGCGGGGCTCAGGCGCCCCAGCCGGCCTGTTGGCCGCCCACGCGCTCGGCGGCGATCGTCTCCTGGTAGCCGGAGTCGAGGAAGGCGCGCATCGGGTCGGCCGGCAGGCCGCGGGACTCGCGCCACTGTGCGAGCTGCGGGCGCACGTCGGTGGAGAAGGCATCCATGAAGATCGCGTTGGCGGCCAGCACGTCATTGGCGGCCTGGGCCTGTGCCAGCGCTTCGCGGTCGAGGAGGAGGGCGCGGGCGGTCATCTCCTGGACGTTGAGCACGGAGCGGATCTGCCCGGCGGTCTTGTCCTCCACGTTGTGGCACTGGTCGAGCATGAACGCGACGGGAGAATCCGGGCCGTAGCCCCCGCCCCGGATGACCTCGACGAGGATCCGGAAGAGCTGGAACGGATCGGCCGCGCCCACGATGAGGTCGTCATCTGCGTAGAAGCGGGAGTTGAAGTCGAACGAGCCCAGCTTGCCCAGGCGCAGCAGCTGCATGACGATGAATTCGATGTTCGTCCCCGGTGCGTGGTGGCCGGTGTCCAGGCACACCATCGCGCGCTCGCCCAGGGCGCTGACCTGGGCGTAGCTCGTTCCCCAGTCCGGCACGTCCGTGTGGTAGAACGACGGCTCGAAGAACTTGTATTCGAGCACGAGGCGCTGCTTGTCGCCGATGCGGGCGTAGATCTCCTGCAGGGAGTCCTGGAGGCGGTCCTGGCGGCCGCGCATGTCCGCCTGGCCCGGGTAGTTCGACCCCTCGGCCAGCCAGATCTTGAGGTCGCGCGAACCGGTGGCGTCCATGATGTCGATGCACTCGAGGTGGTGGGCGATGGCCTTGCGGCGGATCGCGTCGTCCGCGTGGGTGAGCGCGCCGAACTTGTAGTCGTCGTCCTGGAACGTGTTGGAGTTCACCGTGCCCAGTGCGACGCCCTGTTCCGCGGCGAATTCGCGCAGGGCCGCGTAGTCGTCGACCTTGTCCCACGGGATGTGGATGGCCACGGTGGGCGCCAGGCCGGTGTAGCGGTTGACCTGTGCTGCGTCGGCGATCTTCTCCTGCGGGGTGCGGGGCGTGCCCGGTGTGCCGAAGACCTTGAAGCGGGTCCCGGAGTTGCCGAACGCCCAGGAGGGCAGTTCGATGGCCTGGGTGGCGAGCTGGTCGGCGATGTCGTCGAATGTCGGCATGGTGCGTCCTTTCGAGCCCGGGTGCCGGGCGGGGTTGAAGCAGTTGGGCTGGGCGCTCAGCCCAGGTTCGCGAGCTGGTCTTCGAGGTGGAAGATCTCGGCCAGGCGCACCTGGCCGGTGTCGAACGAGCCGCCGGCGGCGAAGAGCCGGCTCATGTGGGCCTGCCACTGGGCGTTGATCTCCGTGGCGCTCATCCTGTCCTGGGCGGTGGTGTAGTCATCCGTCTCCACGTATCCGATGATCATGCCGTCGGGTCGGGCGAAGAGGGAGTAGTTCGTCCAACCGGCGGCGGCCAGCGCGCGCAGCATGTCCGGCCAGACGGCGGCGTGGGCCTCGATGTACTCGTCGAGGCTCTCGGGGTCCACCTGCATCTGGAAGCAGATGCGCTCCCGCGGCTGTCCGACAGGCGGTCGCTGCTCGGCCGCCTGTCTCACTGCGGGCTGCCATCGCGCGCCGCCGAGGTGCCAGCGGCCGGGGCGGCCGCCGCGAGTGCTTCCGCGGCGAGCGAGGGCCGGATGGCGGCGCGGGTGCCGTAGCGCTCCTCCTCGATCTCCTCGAGGGTCTTGCCCGAGGTGTTCGGCGCCCAGATCGTGCCGATGAGCAGGGCGGCGACGAGAAGGGCGATGATGAGGGTGCCCAGCCCGTGCAGGCCGATCGATTCGAGCATGAGCGGGAACCACAGGGACAGGACGCCCACCATGACGCGGGCGAGCATGAAGAGGAAGCCCTGGGCACTGGCGCGGTAGCGCGTGGCGAAGAGCTCCGCGGTCCACAGGCCGTAGAACGCCTGGGCGCCCACACCGGACGAGATGCCCCAGCCGATCGCGAAGGCGAAGAGGGAGAAGTACCCGGGGGGCGAGTAGATGAGCACAGCCCAGGCGATGATGCCGATGAGCGCGAAGACGAAGTACAGCCAGCGCCGGGAGACGCGGTCGCCGAACTTCATGAAGCCGATGACGGTGAACAGGGAGGTGAGGCCCCAGACAAGAACCTGCAGCCAGTTCTGCTGCGCGGGATCGGTCAGGCCGGTGGCCTCGTAGACGCGCGGCTGGAAGATGCCGGCCTGGCCCGCCACCGTGTTCCACAGTCCGTAGACGCCGATGAGGAAGGCGAGCGCAGTGAGGTTGCGCTTCTTCGTGAAGAGCTGGCCGACCGATTTCCAGTAGCCCTGGCGATTCGGGTCATCGCGGTGTGCCTTCCAGCGCTCGGACTCCTCGAGGCCGCGGCGGACCCACCAGGTGATGAACGCGATGACGAAGAGGTGGGCGAAGACGATGCGCGAGCCCAGCAGGCCCAGCGGGCCCACCACGATCGCGAGGAGGAACCCGACCATCGGGCCGATCGACCAGGCGAGCTGGGCGACGCCCACGTGCGCGGCGCGCTGACCGTCCGGGGCCTCCTCGGCGATGTAAGTCCACGCCGCGGTGACGCCGGCGCCGACTGCGATGCCCATGGCGATGAACGCGGTGAGGAGTATGGCGAAGTTCACCGCGAAGACGGCGAGCAGCGCCCCGACCATGTAGAGCAGCAGATCGTAGGTGTAGATGAACTTGCGGCCGTAGCGGTCGGACAGGGGGCCGCCGATCGCCGAGCCGATCGCAGCGCCGAACGCGTTGGCCGACAGCGCGGCGAGCAGCCCGACGGCCAGGCTGGTGAGTCCGAACTTCTCCTGCCACATCGTCAGGCTCGTGGCGATCGCGATGATCGAGCCCGCTTCGATGTAGTTCGACATGGCCACCGCGACCGTGGCGCGCCAGCGCCGTCGCGAGGCCCGGATGGGCTTCTGAGCCGTCATCGGCTGCCTCCGTGGGTGATGCGGTTCGACGATGAACCGCGGTCGGTGAACGTATTGAAACGTTTCATTCGTCGGGAGCGACGCTAGCATCCTGTGATCCGTGTGACAAGATGAGAGACGCGGTTCGCCCGAATCCGCGGACACCCGTCCGGTTCGACGGTGCCACCGTCCGCCCGCCTCATCGCGGCTGGGCCGCACCGGCACTGAGGCCGGGCGGAGTCGGCGCAGCCGAAACGCAGCCCAGGCGGGCAGCCAGCGAAAGGAGCAGCGCGTGGCACGCATCGGAGTCCGCGACGTGGCGCGCGCAGCCGGCGTCTCCGTGGGCACCGTGTCCCACGTGCTCAACCACCGCGAAAAGGTCGCCGCCGACACCGTTGCCCGCGTCGACGCCGCCATCGCCGAACTGGGCTTCGTGCGCAACGGAGCCGCGCGCCAGCTGCGCAGCGGCCGCAGCCTCACGGTGGGCGCGGTCGTCCTGGACGCCGCAAACCCCTTCTTCGCGGACGTCATCCGCGGTGCGGAGGAGCAGGCCGACGCGAGCGAGCACGCGGTGCTCGTGGGCACCTCGGGTGCGGATGAGGCGCGCGAGCGGCGCTACCTCGACCTCTTCTCCGAGCAGGGCGCCGACGGCATCCTGCTCTCCCCCGCGGCGTGGCCGCCGCAGCGTCTGGCGCAGATCGCGAAGCGGGGCACGCCCGTGGTCCTCGTCGACGCGCAGCCGGAAGGCTCCGCGCTGCCGTCCGTCGCCGTGGACGACGTGGCCGGGGGCGCGCTGGCGGTGTCACACCTCATCGGCGCCGGGAGGCGCCGGATCGGGTTCGTCGGCGGCCCGCACCGCATCCGGCAGGTGGCCGACCGCTGGACCGGTGCGCAGCAGGCCGCAGAGCTCGCCGGTGGGAACGTGGAGCTCGAGCGCTTCGACACTCCTGCCACGACCGTGCTCGCCGGCCGCGCTGCCGGCGAGCAGCTCATCATGCGGCCCGCCCCGCGCCGACCCGATGCGCTCTTCTGCGCGAACGATCTGGTGGCAGTGGGGGTCATGCAGGCCCTGGTGCTGGCGGGGGCCGCCATTCCGGACGACATCGCGCTCATCGGCTACGACGACATCGACTTCGCCGCGGCGACGATGGTGGCGCTGAGCTCCGTTCGCCAGCCCGCCCGCGAATTGGGCGCCACCGCCGTGCGCATGCTACTGGGCGAGGACGACCGGACGAGTGTGACGTTCGCCCCGGAGCTGGTGGTGCGGGAGTCCACGGACGGCTGAGGGGCCGAGCTGCGCTCCCTCAGCGCCGTTTGATCGAGCGCAGCTCGCCGGCCCAGAACTTCGCGATCCGCGCGCGCCGAGCCGAATCGTCGGTGAGGACGTCGGCCAGGCCCAGGCCGCGGGCGAGGTCGAGGGTGAGCTGGATGAGTCGGCGCGTGCGCTCATCGGAGATGTCCGCATCGAGCAGCTCGACCGCCTGCTCGAAGACGCCGCGGGCGAACTTCGCCTCGAGCGGCAGGATGCGGTCGCGCAGCGCGGGCTCCCCCGCCGCCGCCGTCCACACGTGCAGCGCCGCCGTGAACGCATCCGAGGTGTAGTAGTCCATGATGCGCGCGACGAGGACGTCGAAGCGCTCGTCGCCGTCGGGCAGCCGCTCCTCATCGCGCATGGTCAGCTGCAGATTGCGCTCGAACATCGCATCGAGCGCCGTGAGGAAGAGGTCCTCCCGCGTGCGGAAGTGGTGCTGGAGCGCCCCCCGGCTGATCCCGATGCGCTCGGCGACCACCGTCGTCGTCGTCGCCTGCCAGCCGCGCTCGGCGAGCGCCTCGATCGTCGATTCGAGGATGCGCTCGCGCGTCACGCGGCTGCGATCCTGCTTGGGCGCGTGGCCGTGCTGCGGAGCCGGCGAGGCGGGGGCGGGGTCTGCGGCGGTCATCGCGCTCGATTCTAGGGCAGGGGCGCCGCCCGCCGTCACGAGCGACCCGCGGCCCACGGCGGGTCCGCCTTGCGCGCGAACGCTGCCAGCCCGGCCTGGGCATCGGCCCCGGTGAAGAACTCCGCCGACAGGGCGACGAGGTCCTCCCCGCGCTCATCGACGGCGGCCAGCGCGCTGCGGTTGACCAGTGCCTTCGACGCCGCAATGGCCTTCGGCGCACCGCGCAGCAGGTCGGCCACGACCTCGTCGACCGCGGCGGTGACGCTGACCTCCGCACCGTCCACGGCGCGGGTGATGAAGCCCGCGGTCGCTGCCTCCGCGGCGCCGACGGGGCGCCGCGCAGCATCCAGTCCGCCGCGGTCCGGTCGCCCAGCCGCGCGAGCACCGGCGCCGCGATCATGGCCGCCACCACGCCGATCCGCACCTCGCTCAGCCCGAACGTGGAGCGGGGGCCGGCGATGACGATGTCGCAGCATGCCACCAGGCCCATCCCGCCGGCCCGCACGTGGCCGTCGAGGGCCGCAATGACCGGCAGTGGGGAGGCCAGCAGGGCCCGGTTGACCGCCTGGCTCGCCCGGCCGCGTTCGCGCATCGCGGCTTGGGCATCACCCGGGCCGCTCGGGGACTCGCTCCCCTGGCCCGCCTCGGCGCCGGTCGCTCCTTCGGTGTCCTGGCCCGGGCGGCGGGAAAGGTCGGCTCCGGCGCAGAACGTGGTGCCGGTGTGGGCGAGTACGAGGGCGCGCACCCGCTCATCGGCCTCCGCGGCGGCGAGGCCGTCCGCGATGCCGGCCAGCAGCTCGGGCGTGATCGCGTTGCGGTTTCTCGGCTCGTCCAGGGTCAGAGTCGCGACGCTGCCCTCCACCGCGTACTGCACGCTCATGATTCGCGTCCTTTCGCACCCGTGGCAGCTGGTTCGCCACCGGCACTGTCGGCTCCGCCTTCGGCCGGTGCCCCATCGTCCGCGATGACCGCGACGAGCGCCCCCACATCGACCTGGTCGCCCTGGGCCACCCGCAGCTCGGTGAGCGTGCCGGCCACGTCCGAGCGGATCGTGTGCTCCATCTTCATCGCCTCGATGGACAGCAGGGGCTGCCCGGCCTCCACGCGCTCGCCCACCCGGGCCTCCAGCCGGATGACGGTGCCGGGCATCGGCGCCAGCAGGCTGCCCGGCACCGCCTCGGCGGCCGGGTCGCTGTAGCGGGGCAGCCATGCGAGCGCCTGCGCCTCGGTGGGCGAGGACACGAGTGCCCCGCTCGCGGTGGGCTGGACAGCGAAGCGGCACTCCACCCCCGCGGCCCGCAGCGTCACCTCGCTCGGCGCCACCGCGACGACCTCCACCGCCTCGCCGACGGGCAGCGTCCCCGGCTCGAGCTCCCACCCGCCGCGCAGCCGGCGGTAGCCGATCTGGGCCTCGAGGCCGGCCACGCGCGCGCTGCGCCGGGTCCAGTCCGTGTGGAAGAGCCGCCAGCCGCCGATGTGCGGGCGGGGGTTGTCCCGCGCGATCGCGAGCGCGAGCGCGTCTTCACCGCTGCGCTGCCCCCCGGCCCGCTCACCGGCTGCAATGCTGCCCGGTGCAGGGACCGGCATGTCCGACAGCCCGGTGGGCTGGCCGGCCTCGACGGCAGCGGCCTGGGCGAGCGCCGCCGCCGCGGCCATCCACCCGGCCTCACGGCGCACACGATCATCGGGCCCCTGGGCCCCGAGCACCTCGGGGTGCTCTGCGAAGTACGTGGTGGCGGTCTCACCGGTGAGGAACGCCTCGTCGCCCAGCACGCGGATGAGCATGGCGGCGTTCGTCACGGGGCCGTCCCATTGCATTGTCCGCAGCGCCGCTGCGAGCACCCGGGCCGCCACGCGGCGGGTGGGGGCCACACCGATGATCTTGGCGATCATCGGGTCGTAGAACGTCGTGATCGCCTCGCCTGCCTCGATGCCGGCGTCCAAGCGGACATAGGGCTCCCCCGCATCGGCCAGGCGGAAGGCGGTGCGCGCACTCGGCAGCGCGAACGCCGTCACGGGGCCGGACTGGGGCTGCCAGTCCTCGGCCGGATCCTCCGCGTAGAGGCGCACCTCAATCGCATGCCCCCGGGGCGGGCCGGGCTCGGCACCCAGGGCTGCGCCGGCGGCGATGTCGAGCTGGAGGCCCACGAGGTCCAGCCCGCACGTCGCCTCCGTCACCGGGTGCTCCACCTGGAGCCGGGTGTTCATCTCGAGGAAGTAGAACGACCCGTCGTCGGCGGCGAGGAACTCGACGGTGCCCGCGCCCACATAGCCAATGCGCGCGGCGGCGGAGCGGGCGGCCTCGTAGAGGTCCGCGCGCATGGCCCTGCCCACCCGCTCCACGAGCGGCGCGGGCGCCTCCTCGACCACCTTCTGGTGCCGGCGCTGGATGGAGCACTCGCGCTCGCCCACGGCCCACACCGTCCCGGCACGGTCGCCGAACACCTGGACCTCGATGTGGTGGCCGGTGGGCAGGTAGCGCTCGCAGAAGACCGTGTCATCGCCGAAGGCGCTCGCGGCCTCGCGCGCCGCGGCGGCGACGGTCTCGTCGAGGTCGGCCAGCCGCTCGACGACGCGCATGCCGCGCCCACCGCCCCCGGCCGAGGCCTTGACGAGGATCGGCAGGTGCTCCTCGCCGATCGCTGCGGGGTCGAGGCGCTCGAGCACGGGCACACCCGCCTCGGCCATGAGCGCCTTCGACTCGACCTTCGAGCCCATCGTCTCGATGGACTCCGGATCCGGGCCGATCCACGTGAGCCCCGCCGCGGCGACGGCGCGGGCGAAGTCCGCGTTCTCGGAGAGGAACCCATAGCCCGGGTGGACGGCGTCGGCCCCGGCGCTCAGCGCGGCCGCGACGATGAGGTCGCCGCGCAGGTAGGTCTCCGCCGGTGTTGTGCCGGGAAGGGCCACCGCCGCATCGGCCTCGCGGACGAAAGCGGCCCCGGAGTCGGCATCGGAGTGCACCGCCACCGTCTCGATGCCGCGGGCGCGGCAGGTCGTGAAGATCCGGCGGGCGATCTCGCCCCGGTTGGCCACGAGCACGCGGCCGATCTCACCTGCGGTTCGCAGTGCCTGGTCGCTCATCGTCATCACATCCTGAAGATTCCGTAGGTGCGGTCGGACTCGATCGGCCCGTTCGCGATCGCCGACAGCGACAGTCCGAGCACCGTGCGGGTGTCGCGCGGATCGATGATGCCGTCGTCGTAGACCAGCCCGGAGAGGAACAGCGGCAGGGACTCAGCCTCGATCTGGCGCTCGATCGCCTGGCGGCGCAGTTCGTTCTTCTCATCGTCGAACGGCAGTCCGCGCGCCTCGGCCGAGGCCTTCGCCACCGAGGTCACGACGTCGGCCAGCTGCGCGCCCCCCATGACGGCGGACTTCGCCGAGGGCCAGGCGAACAGGAACCGCGGATCGAAGGCGCGACCGCACATGCCGTAGTGCCCAGCGCCGTACGAAGCACCCACGAGCACGGAGATGTGGGGCACCTCGGAGGTGGAGACGGCGTTGACCATCATGGACCCGTGCTTGATGATGCCCCCTTCCTCATAGCGCCGGCCCACCATGTAGCCCGTCGTGTTGTGGAGGAAGAGCAGCGGGGTGCGCTGGCGATTCGCGATCTGGATGAACTGGGTGGTCTTCTGCGCCTCCTCGCTGAAGATGACCCCCTTCGAATTCGCGATGACGCCCACGGGGTAGCCGTGGATGCGCGCCCAGCCGGTGACGATGCCCGAGCCGTAGAGCGGCTTGAACTCGTCGAAGTCCGAGCCGTCGACCACCCGGGCCAGGACCTCTCGCGGATCGAAGGGGATCTTGAGGTCACCGGGGACGACCCCCAGCAGCTCCTCGGCATCGAAGAGCGGCTCGACCGAGGGGCCCGGCGCCGGCCCCGCCTTGGCCCAGTTGAGCCGCGCGACGATCCGCCGCCCGATGCGCAGGGCGTCCTGCTCGTCGCGGGCGAAGTGGTCGGCCAGCCCGCTCGTGCGCGCGTGCATCTGCGCGCCGCCCAGGGACTCGTCGTCGCTGATCTCGCCGGTGGCGGCTTTGACGAGCGGTGGGCCGCCCAGGAAGACCTTCGAGCGGTTCTCGATCATGACGACGTGGTCGCTCATCCCGGGGTGGTAGGCCCCGCCCGCCGTCGAATTGCCGAACACGATCGCGATCGTGGGGATCCCGGCTTTGGAGAGCTCGGCCAACCTGCGGAACGTGTCGCCGCCGGGGATGAAGATCTCCGACTGCGTGGGCAGGTTCGCCCCGCCCGATTCGACGAGGCTGATGTGCGGCAGCCGGTTCTTCAGGCTGATGTCCATGAGCCGCAGGCTCTTCTTCAGCGTCCGGGGGTTCGAGGTGCCGCCGGCGATCGTCGGGTCATTGGCGGTGATGAGGCACTCGACGCCGGAGACCACGCCGATCCCGCCCACCATGCTGGCACCCACCGGGAAGTCCGAGCCCCACGCGGCGTAGGGGCACAGCTCCAAGAACGGCGTATCGCGGTCGATGAGCAGGTCGATGCGCTCGCGGGCGGTGAGCTTGCCGCGGCCGCGGTGGCGTTCGACGGCCTTCTCCCCGCCCGCCTGGGCGAGCTCGGCGTTGACGCCGTCGAGCTCCGCGAGCTTGGCCTCCATGGCCTGTGCGGCGGCGGTCCATTCGGCGCTGCCCGCCAGGGCCGAGGTGAGTGCGGTCATGCGGTGTACCCCATTCTCTTCGCGGCCAGGGCCGTCAGGATTTCGGTCGTGCCGCCCCCGATGCCGAGGATGCGTGTGTCGCGGTAGATCCGCTCGACCTCCGATTCGGCCATGTAGCCCATCCCGCCGAACAGCTGCACGGCCTGGCTGGCACACCATTCGGCGGCCTCGACGGCCATGTTCTTGGCAAAGCACGCGGTTGCCACGAGATCGAGCCCGCCCTGCGGCTCTGGGGCTGCCTGCTGATCGTCGTAGCGCGCGGCCAGCACGCGGGTGTAGACCCGGGCGGCGTCGATCCGCGCGGTCATCTGGGCGAGCGTGGCCTGGACGGTGGGGCGCGCGATGAGCGGGTCGCCGAACGTCACCCGGTCCCGACACCACTGCACGGTGAGGTCGAGTGCGCGCTGGGCGCCGGAGTACGCCTGCGCGGCCAGGCCCACGCGCTCCGTGACGAAGGCCTGGGAGATGTAGGCGAAGCCGGCGTTCTCCGCGCCGATGAGGTGGTCGGCGGGCACGCGCACCGCGTCGTAGTGCAGCTCCGCGGTGTCCGAGGAGTGCCAGCCCATCTTCGCCAGTTTCTTCGCGACGCTGAAGCCGGGGGAATCGGCGGGGACCACGAGGAGGGAGACTCCCTTGGCCCCGGGGCCGCCGGTGCGCGCGGCCGTGACGACGAAGTCGGCGCGGGTGCCGGAGGTGATGAACGTCTTCTCGCCCGAGATGACGTACGCATCGCCGTCGTGCTCGGCCCGGGTGCGCAGTCCGCCGACGTCGGAGCCGCCGGAGGGCTCGGTGATGGCGAGCGAGCCGATGAGCTCACCGGCGAGGGTGGGCCGAACGTAGGCGTCGATGAGCTCGCGCGAGCCGGCCGCGATGAAGTGGGGCACCGCGATCCCCGCGGTGAACAGCGAGGCGAATGTGCCGCCGGACATCCCGGCCTCGTGCGCCGCCTCATTGATCGTCAGGGACGCGCGCAGGCCACCGCCGCCGCCGCCCACGTCCTCGGGGAAGCTCGCGCCCAGCAGGCCGGCGTGCGCGGCGTGTTGGTGCAGTGCGCGGGGCAGGACACCCCGTGCCTCCCATTCCTCCTGGTGGGGCAGCACGTGCGCTGCCACGAAGCGCCGGGTGGTCTCCGCGAGAGCCGCGAGTTCCGCGGCATCGGGCCCGGTCTCCGGCTGCGCTGCGGCCGAGGCGGCATCAGGGCGCTGGGCTGCGGATCTCATGGGTTCTCCTCTCCGGCGCGGGTGTCGCGCCCGCCCGCCGGGGCGGTGCCGTCTGCGGGGCCGGTGCCGTCTATGGGCGCTGGGTTGGCCGTGGGTGCGTCGGCCGTGGGTGCTGCATCTGCTGTTGGTGCTGCGTGTGCCGTTGGACCGGCGCCTGCTGCCAGCTCGGCCGGCACGCGGATCGTGCGGCTGCGCAGCCATTCGGCCAGCCCCTTGGCCTGGGCGTCGAAGCGCGCACCGTAGGCAACGCCCTCGCCCAGAATGTCGTGGATGACGAAGTTGACCGCGTGCAGGCCGGGCAGCTCGGTGCGGTCGATAGCCAGGCCGGCGGTTTCCGGCAGCAGGGCGCGCAGGGCATCGGCGGTCAGCTCATCGTGCAGCAGCGGCCATGTGTCCGGCGTGCGGGCCCACACGCCGATGTTCGCGCCGCCGCCCTTGTCGCCGCTGCGAGCGCCGAAGAGCGCGCCGAGCGGCAGCGCCGCGCGGCCCGCCGCGGCGTCGGGGGCGCGTCCCGCCGGGTCGGTGCCCGCATCGCCGGCGGCCTGCGGCCCGGCCGGCACGGGGGCCGGTGCCGTAACGGGGCTCCCGGGCGCCTCGACCGCGGGGTGGCTCGTGTCCGCAGGGGTGGCTGCAAGCCGGCGGAACTCCGGCGGGGGCGCGATGGGCGCAGTGCTCCCATCGGGGGCGTGCACGGTGTGGGCCGGGGCGTCCTGAGGCACGCTTCCCGCGCGGAAGCGGCCGTAGACGCTCGCCTCCCCGGGGGGCGCGGCCATGAAGAAGCCGGGGATGGAGCCCAGCGCGAACTCGACACAGGTGTTGGCGAAGGCGCGCCCCACCGCCTGGGGGTCGCGGTCCCGGGCGATGAGGCGCAGGCGGGCGGTGGCCTGCTCCTGGGTCGCGGCGTCCGAGCGGTCGGTGCGCGAGAGCTCCCATTCGAGCTCCGCGGGCTCGGGCAGTCCCGCGGCGGCCAGTCCGGCTGCGAACTGTGCGCGCACCAGGGCGGCCTTGGCCTCGATGTCCAGACCGGTGAGAAAGAAGGTGAGCTCCTGGCGGAAGCCCCCCAGCTCATTGACCGAGACCTTGAGGTCCGGCGGGGGCGCCTCACCGCGCACTCCGCAGATGCGCACGCGGTCGGGGCCGGCGGCCTCGAGTCGGATCGAGTCGAGGCGCAGCGTGGCATCGGGGCCCGGGTAGCGGGCGCCGGCGACCTCGTAGAGGAGCTGGGAGAGGACGGTCTCCACCGTGACCGCGCCGCTCGTGTGGGCGGGCTTCGCGATGATCGACGAGCCGTCGGCGGCGACCTCCGCGATGGGGAAGCCCGGGCGGATAAGGTCCGCGATCTCGGTGAAGAAGGAGAAGTTGCCGCCGGTGGCCTGCATGCCGCATTCGATGACGTGCCCGGCCGCCATGGCCCCGGCCAGCGCGTCGTAGTCTGTGCGCTCCCAGCCGTGGAACCAGGCTGCGGGTCCCGTGACGAGCGAGGCGTCGGTGACCCGGCCGGTGACGACGACCTGGGCGCCCTCGGCCAGTGCGCGCGCGATGCCGAACCCGCCCAGGTAGGCGTTGGCGGCAAGCGGCTCGCCCAGGCTCAGCTCACCGGCGCGGGTGGTCAGGTCGTCGCCGTCGACGAACGCAACCGGCAGGTCGATCCCGGCCTGCGCGGCGGCCTCGGCTATGGCGGCGGCGAGTGCGGCCGGATTCATCCCGCCGGCGTTGGCGACGACGCGGGTGCCCGTTTCCGCCAGGCGCGACATGGCGCCGGTGACCTGGGCGAGGAAGGACTTGGCGAACCCCGCGGCCGGGTCCTTCGCCTTCTGGCGCGCGAGGATGAGCATGGTGAGCTCGGCCAGGTAGTCGCCCACGACCACGTCGACCCCGGCGTCGACGAGTTCGCCGAAGGCCGCGAGGCGGTCGCCGTAGAAGCCAGATGCGCAGCCGATGCGCAGCGTGCGCGGCTGGGCACCGGCTCCCGGCCCCTGGGCGGCTGACGCTCGCGCACGGCCCGGCGCCGCGGCGGTCTGGGGCTGCACAGCGCTCATGCGTTCGCGCTCCCGACCGCGGGGGCGCCGATCGCAGGTGTGCGGACCAAGGGGTCACCGGTCGCGGAGGCGCCGGACGCCCGGCCGGCACCCGTGGTGCGGGCCGGTCCGCGCTCCCCGGGTGCGGGCCCCTGGGTGGGCGCGCCCGCGAATGCCTGTGCGATCTCCATCCAGTGCCGCGCGCCCTCACCCACGATCGCCAGGTCGACGTCGGCGGGACTGCGGCGCTGCGTGACGACCGCGGCGAACCCCCAGGCATTGCCCATGATCCGCTCAGGCGCATCGGCCGGGCCCTCGGCGAACGAACCGTGGGGCAGGGCCAGCTCAACCCGCACTTCGGCGGTCGACACCTCGAGGCCGCGGGAGGCGAAGGCGAACCCGCGGGTGCGGCAGCCGATCCGCGCGACCGCGGCGAGCACGTCGGTGGCGGGCTTGTCGAGGCCGAGCGCATCGCAGACGTCGAGGCTGTGGGCCCAGGTCTCCATGACGCGGGCGGTGGCCATCGTGAGCGGCCGCATGGGCGGGCCGAACCACGCGATCTTCGCAGCGGGATCGGCCGCGGCGAGGGCCTGGGCGAGGGCCTCGCGCCCCGCGCGCCACTGGGCCAGGAGCTCCGCGGGCGCCTGGCCGGCGAGCCGGTGCGCCTCCTCGTCGACGAGGGCGGGCCGGGGATCGGCGCGCATGTCCGCCACGAGCGCGGCGAAGGCCGGGTCGCCGCGCACCGTCTGCACGCTGACGAGGTCTGTCCAGTGCAGGTGGGCGATCTGGTCGGCGATCGTCCAGCCCGTCGCCGGCGTGGGCAGCTTCCACTGCTCGGCGGGGAGGTCGGCGACGACCGCGTCGAGCCGCTGCGACTCATCGGCCAGGAGCGCAAGGGCCTCGTTGACGTCCATCGTGTGGCCTCCTGGTGCCGTGGAAGGGGGGTGTGGCTGCGGACCGCTCACAGGGGCGTGCAGCCTCTGCGCTGCCGCCGTCGCCGGTCCGGTCTGCGGCTCAGCGTGCCACAGTTCACACGAACAATCAATCACGTTTGCTTGTTTTGTCGAATGGCCCTAGTGTGTTGTCCACATCACACGTGGGCCGTGTTCCCCACGGTGACGGGATGGCCGCGCAGTGCCGCGCGGCCACCGCGACGACGCGAGGAGATCGCATGAGCGTTCCGCTCGGATCCTGGCCCGCCATCCACGCCCTGCGCTTCCCCGAGAGCACCGCGCTCATCGACGCGGATACCGGCGCGGCGCTCACCCACGCGGAGCTCGACGCGCTCACCACCGCTCTGGCGGCGGGCCTGCGCTCGAAGGGCGTCCTGCCCGGTGACCGGGTGGCGCTGCTCGCCCTCAATTCCGTCGAGATGCTCGCGCTCATCGTCGCGACGGCGAGGGCCGGGGCGATCGGAGTGCTCATCAACTTCCGGCTCACCGCGGAGGAGGTGCGCTACATCCTCAGCGACTCCGGGGCCGTGCTGCTCTTCGCGTCGTCCTCGCTCATGGACGTGGCGGATGCGGCCCAGCCCGATACCGGAGTCCGCGAGGTGATCGCCCTGCCCACGGCGGTGCAGCGCTCGCGCGGCCAGCGCACCGGATATCACGAGCTGGTCGACGCGGGTTCGGCCACCGCCGCGAGCACAGGTTCCGAGTCGCCGGAAGTCGATCCCGACTCCCTCGCCCTGCTCATGTACACCTCGGGTACTACGGGCCAGCCCAAGGGCGCAATCATCACCCACGCCAACCTGTTCTGGGCCTCGATCCTGCACAACTACAACGATGGAGGCTTCGACCGCTCCGATGTCTGCCTTGCCTCCGCACCGCTCTTCCACATCGGGGCCCTGGCGGTCAACACAATCGCCGCACTGTACTGGGGCGCCTCCTCCGTGGTCATGGAGTCGTTCGATCCTGGCCGGTGGGCACACCTCGTCGAGCACTACAAGGTGACAAGGGCCTTCAACGTGCCGGTCATGTGGGGAGCGATCCTCTCCTCCGGAGCTTTGGACCGCCACACGACGTCAACACTGCGGGCCTCTATGAGCGGCGGGGCCGCATGCCCCATCACGATCATCGAGGCTCTGCAGGACAAGGGGCTGAGCTTCTCCGAGGGCTACGGGCTCACGGAGACGACCGCCGGGGCCGCCATTCTGGCCGCTGCCGACGTGGTCGACCACGCCGGTTCAATCGGCCGACCGTGCATGCACGTCGACGCTGCCATCGTCGACCCGCTGGGCGAGCCGGTGCCTGTCGGCCAGGTGGGTGAGCTGGCGATGCGCGGGCCGAACATCTCCCCCGGTTACTGGCGGCGACCGGAGGCCACCGCTGAGGCCTTCCGCGACGGTTGGTTCTACAGCGGCGATCTCGCCACCGTCGATGAGGACGGCTACTACCGCATCGTCGACCGGAAGAAGGACATGGTCATCACCGGCGGTGAGAACGTCTACCCCACGGAGATCGAACAGGTCCTCTACCGCCACCCGCGGGTGAGCGAGGTCTCCGTCTACGGGCTTCCCGACGAGCAGTGGGGCGAGGCCGTCACCGCAGCCGTCGTGGTCAACGACGGCGAGGGCTCCGCCGAGGGGCCGGGTGAGCTCGTCGACGAGGCGGATCGCGCCGCACTCGCCGAGGAGCTGCGCGCCTTCGCCCGCGAGCGGCTCGCGGGCTTCAAGATCCCCAAGCGATTCGTGTTCCTGCCCGCGCTGCCGCGCACCGCGACCGGGAAGGTCCGCAAGGTCGAGCTCCGGCGAGCAGGCGGCGGCACGGGATCCGCGGTGCAGCGATGACGCCCCCGGACCGTCGGCCGCCGGTGCCCCATTCGCCGTTCCGCGCCGATGCGCTGGCCGAGCGCCGCATCCTCGTGACCGGCGGCGGCAGCGGGCTGGGCCGCGGCATGGCCGCCCACCTCGCCGCGCACGGTGCTCACGTGGTGCTCTGGGGCCGCCGGGAGTCCGCGCTCGCCGAGTCCGCCGAGCACGCCAACGCAGGAGCCGGTGCCCGGCTCGTGGCCTATCAGACCGTCGACATCCGCGACGCCGCGGGGGTCGACGCGGCCATGGCAGAGCTGTGGGCCGAACACGGGCCGCTCACCGGGCTCATCAACAATGCGGCTGCGAACTTCGTTGCCCCCACGCAGGACGTGAGCCCCAACGGCTACGAGGCGATCGCCTCCACGGTCATGGACGGAACCTACTTCACCACCCAGGCGGCCGGCCGGCGCTGGATTGCCGAGGGCCTGTCCGGCAGCGTCCTGTCCACGCTGGCGACCTGGGTGTGGACGGGGTCGGCCTACACAGTGCCCCTCGGCCATGTCGAAGTCCGCGGTGCACGCGATGACGATGTCGCTGGCCGTGGAGTGGGCGAAGTACGACATCCGCCTGAACGCCATTGCCCCGGGGCCCGTTCCCCACCGACTTCACGTGGACCGTGCTGGGCGCGGACAGCAGGGCCAGGCGGCTCTCCGATGCGCAGGCCGTGCCCGCGGGGCGCACCGGGGAGATCTGGGAGCTCGGCAACCTCGCGCTCTTCCTGCTCTCCGGGGCCGCGGACTACATCACGGGCCAGACCATTGCGATCGACGGCGGCCAGATGTTCGCCGGGCCCGGCACGTTCGCCTCCCTGTCGTCCATGACGGACGGCGAATGGGAGGACGTGCGCGAAGCCGCGAAGGCCGCCACCGCCGCCTCGAAGGCCCAGCGCAGCGTGTAGCCCACAGCCCTCACCGCCGGCGCGCAGCGCCGGGAAGCCCCACGACGGCCCCGCCCCCGAAGCACCCCAATGACCCGGAGGTCCACCACATGCCCACCGAACTCGCAGAATTCCGCTCCACCGTGCGCGCCGTCTGGGAGCGCGAGGTGCTCGCCCACATCGACGAGTGGGAGGCCGACGGCTTCTTCGACGCCCACGCCCTGTTCCCCATCCTCGCCCGGCACGGGCTGCTGGGACTGAGCCACAGCGCCGAGGACGGCGGCGAGGGCGCGCCCATGGAGTACCAGATGGCGATGGCGGAGGAGCTGGGCCGCGGCAATGCGGCCGGGGTCGCGATGGCGGTGAATGTGCAGATGCACATGGCCACGCCGTCGCTGGCCCGCTTCGGCACTCCCGAGCTCAAGGAGCGCTACCTGCGCCCGGCCATCGCCGGCGAGCAGGTCGCCGCGATCGCCGTGACGGAGCCCGGAGCCGGCTCGGATGTCGCCCACCTGGCGACGAAGGCCCACCGCGACGGCGATCACTGGGTCATCTCCGGGCAGAAGATCTACATCACCAACGGCACCCAGGCCGACTGGTTCTGCATGCTCGTGCGCACCTCTGACGAGGGGGGCTTCCGGGGCATGTCGCAGATCATCGTCCCGGCGGGCACGGAGGGCTTCGAGGTCGTGCGCAAGCTCGACAAGCTGGGCAACCGCGTCTCGGACACCGCGGAGCTGCGCCTCGAGGACGTGCGCGTTCCGGTGTCGAACACGATCGGCGAGGCCGGGCGCGGGTTCCAGCAGCAGATGCAGCAGTTCGTCATCGAGCGGCTCTCCGCCTGCTTCGCCGCCGTGGGCGCGTGTGAGTGGGCGCTCGGGCGCACGCGGGACTACCTGCGCACGCGCGACGTCTTCGGCGGGCCCCTCGCCCAACGCCAGTATCCGGTCTTCCGGCTGACCGAGGCATCGGCCCAGCTCGAGCTGCTGCGCGCGCTCAACGAGAAGATGGCCCTTATGCTCGACGCGGGCGAGGACATCACCCGCGAGGCAACGGCGGGCAAGCTGGCCGCAGGGCGCCTCATCCGCGAGGTCGCGGACCTGGCCGTGCAGTACCACGGCGGGATGGGCTACATGGAGGAGAACTGGACGGCGCGGTTCTACCGCGACGCCCGGCTGTCCTCGATCGGCGGCGGCGCGGACGAGGTCATGCTCCAGGTCCTCGCGCGCCTGGACGGATACGAGGTGTGACGATGGCGCCGCCCTGACCCGTCCGGTCCCGCTGTGCGCGGCCACCGCCCGCCCCCGCTGTGCCGTGCGGCAGCCGCGCGGCCGACGATCCTCCCCTCGCGCTGCGGCGCATCCCCCGGCACTCCCCTCATCCCCGCTGGCTCCGTCCCGGTGCCGCCCCCCAGACCGAGGCCCGGCCCGCACCCGAGCGGGTCCGGCCGCGCCTCATCGCCCGCCCCCGCACCCACCCATCCAAACCCGCTCATACCCGCGCATTGCCTCACGAAAGCGCGCGACAGCACCGGCACGGACAACGAGGTCCACGAGTCCCAGGAGGAAACCCTATGTTCGCCGACACCGCCCAGGTCGATCCGGTCGATCTCAATCTGGCCCGCCGGACGACGATCGGCGATGCGCTCACCCGCACCGCCGACCGCGTGCCGCATTCCATCGCCGTGGTCGATCGCGACCGCCGGATCTCCTACGCACAGCTCGAGCACGACGCCGAGGCGATCGCGCGAGGGATCATCGCCCTCGACGACGGGCCCGCGCAGGGCGAACCCTGCGCCATGCTCATGCGCAATTCCTCGGAGGTGCTCGCGGTCTACTTCGGCATCGTCAAGGCCGGCCGAGTGGCACTGCCCGTCAACGACGGCCTGACCGCGGAGGACATCGCGTGGATCCTCACGGACGCGCAGGCCACGACACTATTCGCCGACGAGGCGCTCCTGCCGCTCGTCCGCGAGGTCGCCGCGGCCGGAGCCACCCTCACGACGATCGTCGTCCACACCGAAGAAGCAGGCACGGCCGAGCCCGCAGCCGCCGAAGCGCCCGGCGGCGAGGTGCCGCAGGGGGCTGCGCGCCATGAGCTGAGGCAGCTTGTGGGCACGGAGGTCGGGCCCGAGCTGTGCCTCGCGCCATCGGCAGCGATGATGCGGCACAGTGCCTCTACACCTCGGGCACCACGGCCAACCCCAAGGGTGCCCTCGCGGCGCACGCGGCGGTGGTCACCGGTGCGATGTCGAACGCACTGCAGATGAGCGATGGCTGGGGCCGGGAGCCGGGCACCATGCTCATCGTGCTGCCGCTCTTCCACGTCACCGCGCTCAACACCCTCGCCATGCCGGTGCTGTTCACCGGCGGCACGGTGGTCATCCAGCACGGGTTCGATCCGGCCGCTGTGCTCGATGCGATGGAGGCCGAGCGCATCACGATGTTCACCGGCCTGCCCATGATGTGGGCGGCGCTCATCGCCGAGAACCAGCGGCGCCCGCGCGACCTCAGCTCCATGGACACGGCCATGTACGCGATGGCGCAGATGCCCGAGCGGGTCCTGGCGGGCATGGACGAGATGATGCCGGATGCCAAGAAGGTGCTGGGCTCGGGCCAGACCGAGGTCATCCCGGCCACCACCTATCAGCGGCCCCACCACCGGCACGGCAAGAACGGCTCGTGGGGCATCCCCTCGCCCACGGTGCGCACGCAGATCATGGATCCGGACGGGAACCTGCTGCCGGTCGGCGAGGTGGGCGAGATCGTCTACCGCGGCCCGCACGTGACCCTGGGCTACTGGAACCGGCCGGATGCCAACGGCGAGGCGTTCCGCCACGGCTGGTTCCACTCCGGTGACATCGGCTACCTGGACGACGAGGGCGTCGTCTGGTTCACCGACCGGGTGAAGGACATCATCAAGACCGGGGGCGAGAACGTCTCGTCCATGAAGGTCGAGCGGGTCGTGGCGAATGCGCCGGGCGTCGTGGAGTGCTGCGTCATCGGCACCGAGCACGCCCACTGGGGCGAGGCCGTGACCGCCGTGGTGCTCAGCGACACGGTGCCGGCCCGCGGCGAGGTCGGCGACGAGGAGCGCGAGCGCGCGCAGCGGGCCACTGAGGAGGGCATCCTCGCCTACGCCCGCGAGCACCTGAGCGGGATCGAGGCGCCCAAGCGCGTCGAGTTCGTCGACGCGCTGCCGAAGACGACGACGGGCAAGATCCGCAAGAACGTGCTGCGCGGGCTGTTCTGATCGAGCGGGCCGACCGCTCGGCTGCGGGGCCCGTTCCCTGAGACGCACACGTCCCAGGAACGGGCCCCTTCTGCACCACCAGTGTGACCAATCCCCCACCGCAGCGCTCACCAGCGCTAACGCGTCCACCACCGCCCCACGCCATCCCCGCGTCGCCTCCGCTTGCTACCGTGAAGGCTCGCACCACTCCCCGGCGCCGACCCCTAGGAAGCGATGAGCAGACCCCGCGAAGCAGAGGAACCGACCACGGCGGAAGCGCCTACGCCCCCATCGAAGGCCATCGCTCCCCCACCCAATTGGCCGGTCCTTGCCATCTCCGGGGCCATGATCATCGCGATCGCCGCATGGGCGATCATCGCGCCGGAGAACGCCAACACGGTCATCACGACCATCGTGGGCTGGCTGTCGGCGAACTTCGGCTGGTACTACATCCTCACCGCGACGCTCATGGTCGTCTTCGTCATCATCATCGCCCTGTCGCGGATGGGGCGGATCAAGCTGGGCCCGGACCACTCCCGCCCGCAATTCAACCTGTTCACCTGGACGGCCATGCTGTTCGCCGCGGGCATCGGCATCGACCTCATGTTCTTCTCCGTCTCGGAGCCCGCCTCGCAGTTCCTCAGCCCGCCGGAGGGCGCGGTCGACCAGCCGCTCGACCCCTCGACGGACCCCGCTGGCCGCGCGCGCATGGCCGTGGTCTGGACGCTCTTCCACTACGGCATCACCGGTTGGGCGATGTACGCGCTCATGGGCATGGCATTCGCCTACTTCGCCTACCGCAAGGGCATGCCGCTGTCGATCCGCTCGATCCTCTACTGGGCGCTGGGCAAGCGGATCAACGGCTGGCTCGGCCACACGGTCGACATCGCCGCCGTGCTCGGCACCGTGTTCGGCATCGCCACCTCACTCGGCATCGGTGTCGTGCAGCTCAACTTCGGCCTCTACCTCATGTTCGGCATCCCCCAGGGCGTGGCCGCGCAGATCGGCCTCATCGCGCTCTCCGTCATCCTGGCCACCATCTCCACCGTCACCGGCGTGGAGAAGGGCATCCGGCGCCTGTCCGAGCTCAACGTCATCCTCGCGATCGTGCTGCTGGGCTGGGTGACGGTCACCGGCAACACGCGCTTCCTCTTCGACTCGCTCGTCACGGACATCGGCGACTACGCGGCGAACTTCCCGCACATGATGCTCAACGTCTTCCCGTTCATCCAGCCCGATGACTGGATGGCCTCGTGGACGCTGTTCTTCTGGGCGTGGTGGATCGCGTGGGCCCCGTTCGTGGGCCTGTTCCTGGCGCGCATCTCGCGCGGGCGCACGATCCGCCAGTTCGTCACCGGTGTGCTCGTGGTGCCGTTCGCCTTCATCGCGATCTTCATCTCGATCTTCGGCAACAGTGCCCTTCACCGCATCCTGGGCGGCGACCTGCAGTTCGCCCAGACCGCCATGGACCAGCCGGAGAGCGCATTCTACATGCTGCTCGAGTCCTATCCCGGTGCGTTCTTCGTCATCGGCCTGGCCACCGTCGTGGGCCTGCTCTTCTACGTGACCTCGGCGGATTCCGGCGCGCTGGTGCTCGCGAACTTCACGTGCACCACCGACGACCCCAAGCAGGACGGGCCCAAGGGGCTGCGGGTGTTCTGGGCGGTGGCGACGGGCGTGCTCACGCTCGCCATGCTCATCGTCGGCGGCGTGGCCACGCTCCAGGCGGCCACACTCATCATCGGGCTGCCGTTTTCCGTCGTGCTCTACCTCGTCATGATCTCCCTCTACCGGGCGCTGCACCAGGAGACGCTCCAGGCCGACGGCCGCATGGCCTCGCTGCCCACGCGCCTGGTCAGCGGCGATGGCCTGTCGTGGAAGCAGCGGCTCAAGCGCTCCACCTCGTTCCCGGCGGTGGGAGCCGTGCGCAAGTACGCGGACACCGTTGCCAAGCCCGCCCTGCAGGAGGTGGGCCGCGAACTGGCCGAGTCGGGGGCCGATGTCTCCGTCGACACCGCCGAGGTGCCCTCGCTGCACCTGCCGCAGGTGTCCCTGCGCGTGGAGTTCGGCGAGGACGGCCCGTTCGTCTACCAGATCTACCCGGTGGCCGCGGAGACGCCGTCGTTTGCCATCCGCTCCCAGTCACCGGGGGCGGACACGTACTACCGCCTGGAGGTCTTCACCGCCGACGGTTCGCGCGGCTACGACGTCTTCGGGTTCACGAAGGAGCAGCTGATCTCCGACGTCATCAGCAACTACGAGTCCCACCTCGAGTACCTGCGGATCTCCGACGGCACACCGGTGGACCTCACGGAGTCCCGCCAGACCATCACGACCGACTGGGCCGACGACTTCGCCTCGGAATCGGAGGAGCCATCGTGAGCCCCGCGCCCCCGCCCAGCCAGCCGAGCACCCCAACGACCTCAACCCAAAGGAGCACTGACATGCCGAACACGCTGTTCATCGACGGCGAATGGGTCTCCGCCCAGGAGGGCGGCACCCGGGACATCACCTGCCCGGCCAACGGCGACTTCGTCGCCACGGTCGACGAGGCCACGGAGGCGGATACGATCCGCGCGATCGAGGCCGCCCGCCGCGCCTTCGACTCGGAGGTGTGGTCGGCAAAGCCCACCTCGGAGCGGGCGGACCTGCTGCTCAAGGCCGGGGCCGCCATCCGCGAGCGCCGCGACGAGTTCGCCCGTGCGGAGTCCCTCGACACCGGCAAGCGCTTCGTGGAGTCCCAGCAGGACATGGACGACATCGCAGGCTGCTTCGAGTACTTCGGCAAGATCGCGGCCGCCGATGCCGGGCGGATCGTCGATGCGGACTCGCAGGACGTCTTCTCCCGCATCAGCCACGAGCCGGTGGGCGTGTGCGCGCTCATCACCCCGTGGAACTTCCCGCTGCTCCAGGCCTCGTGGAAGATCGCCCCCTGCCTGGCCGCAGGCAACAGCTTCGTCCTCAAGCCCGCGGAGCTGACCCCCCACACCGCCATCCTCACGATGGCGCTCCTCGAGGAGCTGGGGCTGCCCAAGGGCGTGGGCAACCTCGTGCTGGGCTCCGGCGCCAGCGCCGGCGGCCCGCTGTCCACCCACCCGGACGTGGACATGGTCTCGTTCACCGGCGGCCTTGCCACCGGCAAGAAGATCGCGGCCAACGCCGCGCAGACCGTCAAGAAGGTCGCACTCGAACTCGGCGGCAAGAACCCCAACGTCGTGTTCGCGGACGCGGACTTCGATGCCGCGGTGGACAACGCGCTCAACGCGGCGTTCGTCGACTCCGGCCAGGTCTGCTCGGCCGGCGCCCGGCTCATCGTCGAGGAGTCCATCGCGGAGCGGTTCACCGACGCGCTCGCGCAGCGCGCAGGCTCGATCCGCCTGGGCGGCCCGTTCGACGAGGCCGCGGAGAGCGGCCCCCTCATCTCCAAGGAGCACCGGGACAAGGTCACCGCCTATGTCCAGTCCGGTGTGGAGGAGGGCGCGCGCGTGCGCTGCGGCGGTCAGTGGGGGCAGGGCGAGCTCGAGTCCGGCTACTACTACGAGCCCACCGTCATCGACCAGGTGAAGCGCGGCATGTCCGTCGTGACCGAGGAGGGCTTCGGCCCCGTCGTCACGGTCGAGACGTTCACCACCGAGGACGAGGCCGTCGCGACCGCCAACGACACGATCTACGGGCTGGCCGGGGCTGTGTGGACGCAGGACGCGGGCAAGGCCCAGCGCGTGGCCAACCGGCTGCGCCACGGCACCGTGTGGATCAACGACTACCACCCCTACCTGCCGCAGGCGGAGTGGGGCGGCTTCAAGCAGTCCGGCATCGGCCGCGAGCTCGGGCCCACCGGCCTGGCCGAGTACCAGGAGGCCAAGCACATCTACCAGAACCTGCGCCCCGGCGTGACCGGGTATTTCGGCGCCCACTGACCGCCAAGCCAGGCGTGCCGGGACCATCGCGCCCCGGTGAGCCGGCTCGGCCGGGCCCGCGTTCAGCGCGGGGCCCGGCAGGCCGTTCCCGAGGCGCCCCAGACCGGCGCTGGCACGCGCGGCCGGGGCGCGCCTCGGGCGCGGGAAGCACGGAATCCGCACACAGCGCACTGACATGAGCGGCCCGGCACTGCGGGCCGCGGAGCACACCGAAGAGGAAGGATCGAGATGGAGACGACGCACACGTTCGACTATGTGGTGGTGGGCGCTGGCTCGGCCGGCGCCGCCGTGGCCGCGCGCCTGAGCGAGGATCCCAGCGTGAGCGTGGGGCTGCTGGAGGCGGGTCCCACGGATACGGACAAGGACGTGATCCTCCAGCTCAACCGGTGGATGGAGCTGCTGGAGTCCGGCTACGACTGGGACTACCCCATCGAGGAGCAGGAGCACGGCAACTCGTTCATGCGCCATGCCCGCGCCAAGGTGCTGGGCGGCTGCTCCTCGCACAACTCGTGCATCGCCTTCTGGGCGCCCCAGGAGGACCTGGACGCGTGGGAGGCCCGCTACGGCGCCTCGGGCTGGGGCTCGAAGGAGACGTTCGAGCTGTTCACCAAGCTCGAGACCAACGAGGACGACGGCCCGCTGCACGGCCACGATGGGCCCGTCCACCTCATGAACGTCCCGCCCCGGGACCCGTGCGGCGTGGCGATCCTCGACGCCTGCGAGCAGGCGGGCATCCCCCGTGCCGCGTTCAACACCGGTGAGACGGTGACGCGCGGCGCGAACTTCTTCCAGATCAACCGCAGGGCCGATGGCACGCGCTCGTCGTCGTCCGTGTCCTACCTCCACCCCATCCTCGACCGGGAGAACCTCACGGTGCTGCCGGACACGTGGGCGCGCGAGATCGAGTTCGATGAGGACAACAACGCCGTGGCCGTGCACGTGGTCAACAACGCGTTCGGCACCACCCACCGGATCGAGGCGAGCCGCGAGGTCATCGTGTCCGCCGGTGCGATCGACTCCCCCAAGCTCCTCATGCTCTCCGGGATCGGGCCGGCCGAGCATCTGAAGTCCGTGGGCGTGGACGTGCGCGTGGACTCCCCCGGGGTGGGCGAGCACCTGCAGGACCACCCGGAGGGCGTCATCCAGTGGGAGGCCAAGCAGCCCATGGTCGACGAGTCAACGCAGTGGTGGGAGATCGGGATCTTCGACTCATTGGGCGTCGCGGGCTCCGACGAGGGCGTGCCGGACCTCATGATGCACTACGGCTCCGTGCCCTTCGACATGCACACGCTGCGCCAGGGGTACCCCACCTCCGACAACGCGTTCTGCCTGACCCCCAACGTCACACACGCGAAATCGCGGGGCACGGTGCGGCTGCGCTCGCGGGACTACCGCGACAAGCCCAAGGTGGATCCGCGCTACTTCACGGACCCGGACGGCTATGACATGACGATCATGGTGGAGGGCATCAAGCGCGCCCGCGAAATCGTCTCCCAGCCGGCCATGCAGGACTGGGCCGGGCGCGAGCTCTACCCCGGCGCCGATGTGCAGACCGATGAGCAGATCGAGGACTACATTGTGCGCACGCACAACACGGTCTACCACCCCGCGGGCACCGTGCGCATGGGCGCGGCCGACGATGCGCGGTCGCCGCTCACCCCGGACCTCCGGGTCAAGGGCGTGGAGCGCCTGCGCGTGGCCGATGCCTCGGTCATGCCGCAGCTGACCGCGGTGAACCCGAATATCACGACGATGATGATCGGCGAGAAGTGCGCGCAGCTCATCAAGGAGGGCTGATGCGCTGAGGTGGGGCGGCTGCGCGATCGCGCGGCTGCGGGGTTGTGCGCCGCCCAATGACCGCGAGGGGCCGGTGACCTGCAGAGATGCAGGTTGCCGGCCCTTCGGTGTGCTGGGTGCAGTCGTTGAGAACCGCGGAGGATCGTCCGGGTCTTACGATTGTGCGAGAAGAACAGGCCCGACTGAGGGCGCACGCGACGCACGGACGGAAGTCACATGGCATACCAGTACCCGCCCGCCTCACCTGCCGGCCAGAACCCCCAGTGGCAGCAGCCCTGGCAGCCTGCCGCGCCTGCGAAGTCCTTCGTCGCCACCTGGCTGCTCAGCCTGTTCCTGGGCAGCCTCGGCATCGACCGGTTCTACCTGGGCAAGATCGGCACCGGCGTCCTCAAGCTCATCACGGGCGGTGGCTTCGGCATCTGGTCGCTCATCGACCTCATCATGACGCTGTGCGGTGCGCAGCGCGACAAGCTCGGCCGGCCGCTCGAGGGATACCAGCGCAGCCGGAAGATGGCCTGGATCGTCACCATCGTCCTGTGGCTGCTGGGCATCATCATCGGCATCATCGTCGGCTTGACCGCCGGCGCACTCGGGGCGGCTGCGTTCAAAGCCGCGGAGAACGGGAGCGATTCGTCAGCGGCGCCCCAGAGCCCGGGCGCCACCGCATCCACCGGCCAGAGAACCGCAGACCCGAATGTTCCCGCGGAGTACTCCGACGCACTGTCGAAGGCCGAGTACTACGCCGGTGACGGGCATATGAGCAAGAAGGGCCTGTACCGCCAGCTGACCAGCAAGAACGGCGAAGGCCTCTCAAAGGCAGCCGCGACCTACGCGGTCAACCATGTCGATGCCGATTGGAAGAAAAACGCGCTCGAAACGGCGAAGGCCTTCAGCAAGAACCCGTCATACTCGCGGAGCACGGTCTATGAACTCCTCATCAACGAGAAAGTCGGCGGTTTCACCGAGGCCGAGGCGAAGTACGCACTCGACCACCTGGACGACTGACGTTCAGATGCGAGGCACCACCCGTTGAGTGCACCGCGTGTGTCAGTGCGCAGCTCTGACGAACTCCCCGGCCCTGCGCCCAGTCCACTGGCCGGCTGCCACGGCGCGCACGCCGTTGACGAGCACCTCCTCAACGCCCTTCGGAGCGCAGGTCGGCTCCTCGAAGATGGCCCGGTCGCGCAGCTCCTGCATGTTGAGGATGACGACGCAGTCCAGAGACTCATCTCGCACGGAGCCCGCTCCACGGCACGAGAAAGGCCCCGGCAGATGCCGGGGCCTTCAGCGTTTCGGTGGAGGTAACGGGATTCGAACCCGTGACCTTCTGCATGCCATGCAGACGCGCTACCAACTGCGCCATACCCCCGAAAGGTCGTCCCCGCTCCCGCGGCGACTCGAACAATACTAGGACACCGTCCTGCGTCATGCCAAATCGGCCGCTCGCCTCGAACGCGGTTACGCGCACGGCCACCACGACGGGGTCGCCATGCACCCGCCAGAAGCCCGAGACCACCCCCCATAGACTGCCCCCATGGCACCCGCTCACCCCGCACCTCGGCCCCCGCGCCTGGCCGCCAGCGCCGTCATCGCCGACGCCCAGGGCCGCGTGCTTCTCATCCAGCGCGGGAACGAGCCGTCGAAGGGCAAGTGGTCGGTGCCGGGCGGCTCGGTGGAGCCCGGGGAGACCCTCGTTGAGGCCGCCCGGCGCGAGGTGCACGAGGAGACCGGCCTGCGCGTTGCCATCGGCCGCGAGCTGTGGTGCGTGACAGCGCCGGACGGCCGCGGCGGTGAGTTCGAGATCCACGACTTCGCCGCCACGGTCACCGGCGGCACGCTGCGACCGGCCGATGATGCTGCCGACGCCCGCTGGTGCACCGCCGCAGACCTCGACGAGCTGGAGCTGACCCCCAACCTGCGGGAACTCTTCGAAGGCGCGGGCGTCATCCCCCGCGATCCCGGTGCGCCGCTAGGCTGAGCGGCAATGTCCGACTACATCAGCCCTGCGCGCCACGACCTCGAACTCGACCTCCACGACCGAGGCACGGCAGCCCACCTCACAGCCCCCGCCTGGGTCCACGCGCCCCGTGTCCCGGCAGCCACCGCAGGAATCGGCAACCGCCGGCCGCTCCTGTTCGTCCACGGCTTCCGCGGCGACCACCACGGCATGGACCTCATCGCCCACCACCTGCCCGCACATCCCGTCATGGTGCCCGATCTGCCCGGCTTCGGACTCGCTCCTCCGCTGCCCGGCGGCCTCACGCTGGAAGGCTACGTCGCGTTCGTCGACGCCGCGGTGCGCGCCGTCGAGGCCGAATACGGTCAGGCCCCCATTGTCGTCGGCCACTCGTTCGGCTCCGTGCTCGCCGCCCACTGGGCGGCCGACCATCCGCGCGCGAGCGCACTCGTCCTCATCAATCCCATCGCGAGCCCAGCGCTGGAGGGGCCGGCGCGCGTGGGCACGCAGCTCGCCCGCGCCTACTACGCGCTCGGGCGCGCGCTGCCGCCGGCGGCGGGCAGCGCGCTGCTGTCCAACCCGGGCGTCGTGCGCGTCATGAGCGAGGTCATGGCCGCCACCTCGGATCCGGGCCTGCGCCGCTACATCCACGACCAGCACGCCCGCCACTTCTCCGCCTATGCGGACCGCGCCTCGCTGGCGCAGGCGTTCGACATCTCGGTTGCCCACACCGCCGCCGAGGTGTCCGCCCGGTTGGTCATGCCCGTGCTCGTCATCGCGGGCAACCGGGACCAGATCGCGCCGCTGGGCCCCACCCAGCAGTTCATCGCGGACCTGCCCAACTCCACGGCGCGGATCTTCGACGGGGTGGGCCACCTCATCCACTACGAGCGCCCCGAGGCCACGGCACAGGCCATCGCGGAGTTCGTGGCCGATATCGACGCCGTCGAGGCCGGCGAGGCCTGACGACCGGCCGCCGCGCGCTCCGTCCCACATGGCGTTGCCTTGCGTACCCCATCGCGATACGGCGCGCTCAGGCAGGCCTTACTCCCCTAGACTCGAAGCGCCAGGAGCCGCCGGGGCGGCACGAGCAGCGGCCCCACGATTGAGGAGTCCGCCATGTCGCTTGTGAAGATCAACGTGCTGTCCGTGCCGGAAGGCGACCGCAGCGAGCTCGAGGCCCGCTTCGCCGCCCGCAAGCACTCCGTGGACTCCGAGCCCGGTTTCGAGGGCTTCGAGCTGCTGCGCCCGGTGCGCGGCGAGGACCGGTACTACGTGCTCACCCGCTGGGCCGATGAGGAGAGCTTCGAGGCGTGGCGGGACAAGCGCACGCCGCGCGCCCCCGGCACCGCGGTCTCTCAGTCCGACGGGATGCTCGAGTTCGAGGTCGTCGACCTCCCCGACTGACCGCCGAGCTCGGCACGGACCAGCACTGCACTCACCACAGCGCCCTGCGCGCCGCCCCACGGGAGCGGCGCGCAGGGCGCTTGTCGTGGCTCAGTGCCCGCCGCCGGACTGCTCGGGCGGCTGCTGGCGGAAGCCCTTGGACAGGCACGCCAGGATGATGAGGCCGAGCACCAGCCAGCCCGAGCCGATGAGGAGCGCGTGCGCGTCGAGCTGGGTGAAGAGGAAGATCGTCACGAGCGTGCCGATGACCGGCAGCAGGACGTGGCGCACGGGGGTGGTAAAGCGCACCTCGGCGTCGTCCTCCCCTCCCCCGGCACCCGCATCGGCATCGGCACCCGTGCGCGCCCCCGCCTTCCGGTCCTTGCAGAAGAGCACGACGACGGACACGTTGACCATGGCGAACGCCAGGAACGCGCCGAAGTTGATGAACGACGTCGACGTCTCCACGGACAGGAACAGCCCGCCCAGGCCTACCGCGGCGGAGACGAGGATTGCGACCCACGGGGTGGCGAAGCGCTTGGCGACCCGGCCGAACACGCGGTTGGGCAGCACGCCATCGCGGCCCATGGCGAACATGAGGCGCGCCGCCGAGGCCTGGGCGGCGATGCCGGAGGCGAACTGCGTGACGATGAAGCCGGCCAGGAACACGGCGGCGAAGAACGCGCCGCGCACCTGCAGCGCGATCTCCGAGGCGGCGGTGTCCTCGTTGGCGAACTCGGTGCCCGGGTGCACAAGCGTCGTGACGTAGGTGACGATGACGAAGATGACGCCGCCGATGAGCGCGACGAGCATGATGGCCCGCGGGATCGTGTGCTTGGGCCGCTTCGCCTCCTCCGTCAGCGTGGTGATCGCGTCGAAGCCCAGGAACGAATAGCAGGCCACGGCTGCACCGGCCCCGATGACGAGCGGGGTCGTGTGCTCGTTGATGAACGGGTGCATCTGCACGAGCGAGCCCGCCCCCTGGCTGCGCACGACGAAGCCCGCACACAGCGCCGCGAAGATGGCGAGGACGAGGATCTGGAACGTCATGAGGACGAGGTTGACCTTGTCCGCGACCTTGACGCCCAGGATGTTGAGCGTGGTCGTGACGAGGATGAACGAGCACACCCACACCCACTTGGGCACGGCGGGGAACGCCTCGGACAGGAAGCTCGTGCCGATGAGCCAGATGACCATGGGCAGGAAGAGGTAGTCCAGCAGCACGGCCCAGCCCACGAGGAAGCCCACGCGCCCGTCGATCGCATTGCGCGAGTACGTGTACGCGGAGCCTGCCACGGGGAAGCGCTTGGACAGGACCCCGTAGGAGTTCGCGGTGAACAGCATGGCGACGGTGGCGAGCAGATAGGCCATCGAGGTGGCCCCGCCGGTCTCCGTCGCGATGACGCCGAACGTGCCGAGCACGATCATGGGCGCCATGTACGCCAGCCCGAACAGGGTCACCGACCCCAGGCCCAGCGTGCGCTTGAGCTCGCCCGATTCGCCGCCGGATGCCTCGCCGCCGTCACCCGTTCCGGAGCCCGCCGAGGTGGTGGCCGGGGACGTCTGTGCGGGTCCGCCCGCGTGTGAGCCAGTTGACATGAGCCACATCGTACGCCCGCGCGGGCAAGCCGCGTTGTCGGCCCGCGGACCGGATGGCGGACCCGCCGCGGCGCAGGCCGAGCGGGCCCGTGAGGCCCCGGGCCACCGGTCGCCCTGGTGAGTGTGCCAGGCGCTGTGGCATGTGCGCTCCGCACGCCTGGCCGCTGTGCCAGGCTGGGGCCATGACCGCAGTCACCGTCGCCCAGCTGCCCATCCGCATCGGCGAGCCCGAGCACAACCGGTCGCTCATCGCCGCCGCCGTGCGTTCCGCCCCGCCCGGCATCGTCGTCCTGCCCGAGCTCGCCAATTCCGGGTACTGCTTCCGCAGCCCGGCCGAGGCGCGCGGGCTGGCCGAGGACCTCGACGGACCCACCGTCGCGCTGCTCGCGCAGTTGGCCGCTCAGACCGGTTCGACGCTCGTCTGCTCTCTGGCGATCACCGCAGCCTCCGCCGCCGAGGCGGGGCTCGCCTTCGCCGGCCACCCGGCTCACGCGCTCGCGGGCTCCGAGGAGCCCGGGCACGAGGCACCCGGTGCCGAACCGCGCGACGCGGCCGGGTGCATCGTGAATGTGGGCGTCGTGGTGGAGGCCGGTGGCGTCGTGGGCGCCTACCCCAAGGCCCACCTGTGGGCCCGCGAGGCCGAGTTCTTCGCTCCGGGTGCCATGCCGCCGGCCATGGTCGCCTCGCAATTCGGGCGGCTGGCCCTCATGGTCTGCTACGACCTCGAGTTCCCCGAGTGGACGCGCATGGCCGCGCTGGCCGGCGCCGACCTCATCGTCGCGCCCGTGAACTGGCCCCTCGAGGGGCGGCCCGCCGGTGAGCGGGCAATCGAGCAGGTGGTCGTGCAGGCCGCGGCGCGCACCTCCCGCGTGGCGATCGCCGTCTGCGACCGGACGGGTGCCGAGCGCCTGGGCGAGGACGTGGGATCCGAGTGGGTGGGCGGTTCCATCCTCGTGGGCCAGGACGGCTACCCCCTCACCAAGCCCGCCTACGGCCAGGAGGCGCAGCTGAGCGCCGAGGTGGACCTGTTCGCGTCACGGGACAAGGCACTGGGCCCGTTCAACGACACGCTGCGCGACCGCCGCCCGGAGCTCTACCGGTTCGACTGAGGCGGTGCGACCGGCCGCCCCGTGGCGCGCGCACCTGTGACCCCCGGGTGGGTCGCCAGCTCCGGTTGTCCACAGATTGCGCGGCCGGCTTCCGGCGGGGTCCGCCGACCCCGCAGGCTGGGCGCATGACATTCGAGGACCTGCCGAAGAACTGGACCGCCCTGCCGCTCACCGACCCGGCGTTGGCCGCCGACGTCGTCGATCTGCTGCTCAGCTGCGCCGATCGCGCCCTGAGCTCGCTGCTCTTCCTGCCCTGCAGCGCCGAGGGCTTCGGCTACCCCCGCCCCGTCATCATCGGCGGCATGGACTGGCACTGCGCCGCGGTGGAGCGGGACCGGACGCTGCGCTCGCTCGGGCAGTCCGGGGCGGCGTCGGCCGTGCTGGCGATCTCCGCGCCTCGCCGCCTGCCGCTTGGCCTCGTGCGAAGCTGGCACACCGCGGCACACGACGAACTCGCTGCGGAGGGCATGCGGCTGCTCGGCTTCTGCTCGGCGGATCCTGACACCGTGCGCATCCACAGTCCCGCCGATGCACGGCGCGCGGCGTGAGTGCACCGCTCCCCAGGGCCACGCGTCCGGTAACCCCTGCACAGGCCGCGCGCTCGGGAAATCGCCTCCTCGTGCGGGCCCTGCGGCTGCGCCGCGCTGGGAGTGGCATGGGTGCGCCGGGCGGGGCACCACCCCACGGTGGCTCAGCCCCGGGCGTCGTCGAAGCCGTCGGAGGAGTTCGGGTCGATGTCCTCGTCGTAGTGGCCCGCGGGGTCGTCGTGGGCCGCGCGGGCCCCGCCCGTCGCCTCCGCTGCCTCGGCGGCCTGGCGGGCGCGCCTGCGGCCGCTGCGCCAGCGGGCGGCCTCGTCGCCGAACTGCGGGCCGAAGCCGCGCCGTGCCCGCACCTCAGCGGCATGGTGCCGGGCTGCGGCCAGCCGCTCGCGGGTCTGGGCGCCGTCGTCCATCGCATCGGCCTGTGCCTGCGCGTCCTCGTAGTCGGCCAGCTCCTCGGCCGTGAGCACCTCGGCCTCCGCCTGCTCGGCCAGGGCGAGTGCCTCGGCGTCCTCTGCGGGATCGCGGGGCTGGGCCAGGCGGTTGGGCTCGGTCTTGCGCCACACGGGCGAACCGGAGGCGAACGTGGCGCGCGAGAGCGTGTTGGAGGCGACGGAGGAGACGATGATGAGGGCGAAGAACGCGATGATCGCCATGCAGAGCTTCTGCAGGCTGAACCCGTCGTGCCACAGGGTGTAGGCGTAGGCCGCCACGAGGATGAGCGGCATGCCCACCCCGCTGGCGGGCGAGAAGACGTTGACTCGCGAGAGCGCATCGTGGGTGCGGAACATGGCCACCGCGCTCAGCAGCATGATGAGGCTGCCGGTGATCCCGCAGACGCCCACGATGACGGTGAACAGCACGTCGGCGCCCATCAGCGGTGCCCCCTCGTGAGGATGCGCGAGAGGGCCACTGTGGACAGGATGCCCAGCAGGGAGGACAGGAAGATGACGTCGAGCATGATCGACAGCCCCCCGAGCATCGCGATGAGCGTGAGGATGCCGATCGCGGAGAAGTAGACGAGGTCGCCCACGACCGCGCGGGAACCGGAGTCCTTGGCGGTGACGGCGCGCACGATGCCGAGCACGATCGCGGCGGCGAGCAGCAGTATGCACACCCAGACGATGATGATCATGGCCTGCCTCCCGGGGCCCGGCCGCGCATGGCGCGCAGCAGCCTGTCCTCCATGTCGTAGAGCCCGTCGAGCACCTCGTCCTCCGAATCGCCGAACAGCGCGTGGACGAACAGCGTGGCCGGTGCGTCCTGCGTGCCCGCGCCCGTGGCCACGACGAGCGTGCCCGGGGTGATCGTGATGGACGAGGCCATCATCGTGATCTCCACGTCCGTCACGCACCGCAGCGGCAGCTCGACGATCATGGGCTTGCCGTACGGGCCCGGGCGGAAGAGGTTCGAGATGACATCCCAGGTGCCCGTGAGCACCTCCTTGGCCGCCCACAGCACGTAGGCCGCGAGCCGGAAGGGCCGCAGCAGCCGGTTGGCCGGCGTGCCGCGCCCGGGGCCGCTCGCACCGGCACCGCTCGCACTGGCACCGCCCGCGCCGCCACCAGCCCCGCGGGTGCGGCCCACCGCACCGCCGCTCGCCGTGCTACCGGCCGCCGTGCCACCGCCGTCGCGCGGACGCTGGACCGTGCCGTCGTCGTCCTTCACAGGCCCATCACCGCCTGGATGTAGCGGGTGGGATCGAGCAGGCCCGCGGCCGCGCGCTGCGTGATGGGCACGAGGACTTGGGCCCCGCAGAACAGCGCCACGGACAGGGAGACCATGATCGTGCCGGGAACGAGGAGGCGCGGGCGGATCCGCACGCCGTCGGGCAGCTCGGTGGCTTCGGAGCGGCCCGTGTGCGGCGAATCGGGATGGTAGGTCTGCATGGGCGCACCCCAGAACGTATTGGCCCACAGGCGCTGGAGGACGAGCAGCGTGATGAGGCTGCCGGTCACGATGGCCGCGATGAGCAGGCCCGCCTGCCCCTGCCCGGAGGCGGCCACGGCGCGCACGAGCCCGAGCTTGCCCCACAGCCCGGACGTGGGCGGCAGGCCGATGAGGCTGAACAGGCCCAGGACCATGAGCGCGGCCGCCCACTTCTCCCGCGCGGCCAGCCCGGAGAGCTTCTTGAAGGCCCCGGTGCCGTACGTCTGCTCCACCGCGCCGATCGTGAGCAGCAGGCCCACCATCGTGAGGATGTGGTGGACGAGGTAGAACATGCCGGCGGCGAGGGCGGCCTGCGTGTACACCGCGATGCCGATGAGGATGCTGCCCACGCCCGCGGTCATCTGGAAGGCGAGCACATTGCGCACGCGCTCCGGGCCGAACGCGCTGATCGCGGCGCCCACCACGGTGAGCACGACGAGCGCGGTGAGGGCCCAGTCCCAGCCCGGCCGCTCCGGGTAGAGGGCGGTGGTGAACCGGTAGATGCCGTAGAGCGCCACCTTCGTGTGCAGCGCGGAGAACAGCGCCATCATCCCCGCCGAGGTGTTGGGGTACGTGCGCACCAGCCAGCCGTGGACGGGCATCGCGCCGGCCTTGATGAGCAGCGCCGTGAGCACCACGCCGAAGCCGAGCGAGCCCGCGGGCGTGACCCGCCCCTCGGCGGCCAGGCGCGCCAGCGCCCCGACGTTGACGGTGCCCAGCGCCGCGTACACGAAGCCCACGCCCACGAGCAGCAGCGTGGACGTCAGCAGGTTGACGATGACGAACGTGCGGCCCACGCCCAGCCTGCGCCAGGTGCCGGTCACGGCGATGAGCGCGTAGGACGGCAGCACCATGACCTCGACGAAGACGAAGAAGTTGAACATGTCGCCGGTGAGCAGCGCACCGTCGACGCCCGCGAGCATCATGAGGATGAGGGCGGGCACGAACCGGTACTGGTCCTCGCCCGTGGTGATGAGGAAGATCGCGCACACGAGGCTCGCCAGCGCCGTGATGACGAGCATGAGCGCCGTGAAGGAGTCCGCGACGAACGGGATCGCCAGGCCCTGGACGTACCCGCCCACCGAGTGGGCGATGACCCCGCCGTCGGAGAGCGCGACGAGCAGCCAGACGCCCACCGCGCCGATGAGGGCGGGCACCGCGGTCAGCAGGACCGCATCGAGCGCGCGCGAGCGCACCATGACGCTCAGCGCGGCCGAGCCCAGCGGCACGGCGATGATGAGGAGGAGCAGGGCGGGGTTCACAGCTGGTGGCCCTCCCCCGTCTCCGGCGTGCGCTGCTGGTCGTCGTCGTGGCCCAGGACCGCGAGCGCGAGCATGAAGATCGTCACGGCCAGCGTGATGACGATGGCGGTGAGCACGAACGCCTGCGGCAGCGGGTCCGCGGCGGATGCGGCATCCGAGCGGCCCTCGATGGGCTCACCGCGCCACGCCGTGACCCCGGCGGCCAGCAGCGCGAAATTCACCGCGTGCGAGACGAGCGTGAGGCCGAAGACCGTGCGGACCATGGACCGCTGGAGCATGAGGTAGACGCCGCCCGCGGTCAGCACGGCCACTGTGATTGCCAGGATCATTCGCCGCGCTCCTTGGGCTGCTCGCCGCGCGAGGTGTGCCGCGAGGTCATGCTCAGGCGGGTGGGCTCGTGCTCGGCGCGGGCGGCCAGGCCCTCGCGGCCCGGGCGCTGGCCGCGGGTGAGGTCGAGGGGGCCGGGCAGCTCGCCGTAGAGCATCTCGTCCGTGCGCTCGCGGGTGCGGGGAATGCTCGGCACATCGCGCTGCATGCGGCCGTCCTGGAGCACGTCGTCGCCGGCGGGCGTGAACGCGGAGTCGGAGGTGCCCAGCAGGTTGAACGACACGAGGATGAGGCCGAGCACGGCCATGTAGACGCCCGCGTCGAAGATCATGGACGTCGTCCAGTGCTGGTGGAGGAACTCCGCGTGCTTGGGCCCCAGGAACGAGCCGGTGAGCACGAGCCCCAGCAGGCCGGTGAGGACCGCGAGGCCGATCCCGCCGCCGATGAGGTAGAGGGGCGCCCGCGGCGGCCCGATGGGCCGGTCCTTCGACGTGGACATGTAGAGCAGGCCCACGATCGCGGAGCCGATGAGCGCGGCGATGAACCCGCCGCCCGGCTCATTGTGCCCGCGCCAGAACACGACGGCGGAGACGATCGCCAGCAGCGGTCCCACGACGCGCACCATGAGCTGGAGGGCGACGACGTTGGGCCAGGACTGCGTGACGGCCCGGTAGGCCGAGGTGCCGGGCGGGCGCAGCCCCAGCCAGGGACGGTGCGGCACCTCGCGCACCTGCGAGGCCGGCGGATCGATGTAGCGGTCGCGCACCGAGGACATCACGGCGACGATCGCGATGCCGGCCATGCCGAGCACGGAGAGCTCGCCCAGGGTGTCGAGCGCGCGGAACTCCACGAGGATCGTGTTGACGATGTTCTTCCCGCCGCTGATCTGCGGGGCGTGGTCGAGGTAGTACATCGCAAGGTCCGAGCGCCCGCGCCGGCCGGACACGGCCCACACGGTCCCGCCCATCGCCGCGCCCACGGCCAGGGCGAACACGGCGCGGCGGACCTGGCCGGCCTTCGGGTAGCGCCAGAACGTGCGGGGCAGCTTCTGGAGCACGAGCATGAAGACGATGATCGTCATCGCCTCGACGAGCAGCTGGGTGAGCGTGACGTCGGGGGCTCCGAGCGCCATGATCTGGACCGTCGCGAGGATGCCCACGGCCGAGAGCGCGACGACAGCGGTCAGGCGCGAGCGCGAGAGGCACACCGCGAGGACCGCGAACGCGATGAGGGCCAGCAGCACCCCGTCGATCGGGCGGCTGAGCCCCTGCACCGCCGGCGGCAGGCTGGGGCCGGCGAGGATCGCGAGGATCCCCCCGCCCATGACCGCCGTGAGCAGCGAGAGGTTCGCCGCCACGTGCGGGGCGGAGCGCTCCGTGCCCAGCGCGCGGTCCATGGCCCGGCCGGCCACGGCGAGGCCCTTCGCCACGCCGCCCAGCACCTGCGCGCCGGAGACCGGGAACTGCGCGCGCGCGAAGAACGCGAACACCGCGGTGCGCAGCCGCCGCGAGGCGCACAGGACCGCCCCAACCGCCAGGAGGACGGCGGATGCGGCGAGCTCCGCGTTGAGCCCGTGGAAGAGAGCCAGGTGGGCGTGCGCCTCGGGCTCGCCCATGACGGCGGCGAGCGCGGGGTCCGCGATCGCCGCGAACGGGTCGAGCAGGAACGCGAGCGGCACGGAGGCGAGGATGGGCGCCGCGGCGCAGACGACCATGACGGGATCCTCGTGGCCCAGCCGATCGGCCGGCGGTAGCTGCGCCTGGTCCCCTGGCCTGGGGCCGTCGATGAACGCGCCGAAGACGATGCGCACGCAGTAGACCACCGTGAGCACGGATGCCCCGGCCGCGGCGAGCATGAGCAGCCAGCCGCCGGCCGTTGCCGCCGCGTCGCCCGCACCGGCTTCCAGCAGCCCGGTGAAGATCATCTCCTTCGAGGCGAAGCCGAGCAGCGGGGGCACGCCTGCCATCGAGGCCGCGCCCAGCGCGGTGATCGCGAACGAGGCCGGGGCTGCGCGGATGAGCCGGGGAATCGAGCCGAACTCGCGGGTGTGGCCCAGGTGGTCGACGACGCCCACCATCATGAACAGGCCCGACTTGAACAGGGCGTGCGCGACGACGTGGACGATCGCGGCGATGAGACCGAGCTCCGTGCCGGTGCCGATGGCCGCGACGATGAGGCCCAGCTGGCTGACGGTCGAGTACGCCATGAGCTTCTTGAGGTCGGACTGGGTGAGTGCGCCCCAGCCGCCCACGAACGCGGTGACCAGCCCGGCGCTCAGGAGCAGCGCGCTCCACACGGGCAGCCCGGCGAAGGCCGGGCTGAAGCGCAGCAGCAGGAAGATGCCGGCCTTGACGACGGCCGCGGCGTGCAGGTAGGCGCTGACCGGGGTGGAGGCTGCCATGGCATCGGGCAGCCACGAGTGGAAGGGGACTGCGCGGACTTCGTCAGCGCCGCGATCGCCACGAGCGCCGCCGCTCCCGAGGAGAACCCCGGGTGCTGCGCCCACGCCGGGCTGGCGAGCACCTCGGCGACGCTGGTGGTGCCCGTCAGCGCGGCGATGAGGCAGACGGCCACGAGCAGCGCCAGGCCGCCGATGAACGTGAGGAACAGGGTGCGCAGCGAGGGCGCGCGCGCCGTGGGCCCGGAGCGGGCGATGAGGAAGAACGACGCGAGCGACGTGAGCTCCCAGCAGATGAAGAGCACGAAGATGTCATCGGCCAGCACCAGGCCCACCATCGCGAAGGTGAAGACGGCCATGAGGACCTCGAAGCTCGTCTCCCGGCGCTCGAAGTAGCGCGTCGAGTAGAAGAGCACGGCGGCGCCGATGAGCAGCGCGATGTAGGCGAAGACCACGCCCAGCCCGTCCAGGCGGAACGCCAGGCCGATGTCGTAGCCCGGCACCCACGGCACGGACCAGCGCGTCGCCGCGGGGTCGCCGGAGCCTGTCACCACGGTGCGCGCGGCCGGCAGCAGCAGCGCGCCGGCCACGAGGTAGCCGATCCCCAGCGCCCAGCCGGCGTTCCTGCCCAGCAGCCGGGCGAAGAGCGCCGCGACGGGGATGAGGACGGCCAGGAGGATGAGCGTGAGCGGGAGGGCTGCGAGGTCGAGCGAGGCGGGCAACGGTCACTCCCCCTCGGCGGTGCGTCAGCGGTCCGGCATCGTTTGCGGCTGCACGCCGACTCGCGGTGCGGGCCCGTCGCCGGGCGGGCCGCGGTGCGGTCGCCGAGCGGCGCGCCGGCCGGAACGTGCGGTACTCGATCCTAGCGAACGCGAAGAACGCGGGCCAACCGGAGCACCGGCCAACCGGAGCACGGGCCGGCCGCTGTGCCCGGCGCGGCTAGAGTGGTCGCCCATGAGGCTCTTCTTCGACGCCCGCTTCACCCGCACCGACCGCCACGACGGGATTTCGCGCTACGGCTCCTGCCTCCTCGCGGCCGTCATCGAACAGGCGCGCGGCACGGACGTCAGCGTCACCGCGATCGTCTGCGATCCCCGCCAGCTGAGCCTGCTGCCGCCCTGCGAGCACGTCGTGCTGAGCGGGCCCATGTCCCCCCGCGAGCCGTTCATCGCCCGCGACCTCAACCGGCTGGGCGCCGACGTCGTGTTCTCCACGATGCAGACGATGGGCTCGTGGGGGCGCCGCTACCGGCTCATCCTCACGCTCCACGACCTCATCTACTACGACCACCCGGAGCCTCCGCACGATCTGCCCGCCCCGGTGCGCGGGGCCTGGCGGCTCTACCACCGGGCCTACTGGCCCCAGCGCCTCATGCTCGACCGGGCGGACGCGGTGGCGGCGGTCAGCGCGACGACGGCGGGCCTCATCGCCGCCCACCGGCTGACGAAGCGCCCCGTGCGGGTCGTGGCGAACGCGGCCCAGCCGCTGGCGCAGCCCCCGCGCCGCGCGCCCGGCCACGCGGCGCGCAGCCTCGTCTACATGGGCGCGTTCCTGCCGTACAAGAATGTCGAGGCGCTCATCCGCGCGCTCGATCACCTGCCCGGCTACACGCTCCACCTCGCCTCGAAGATCGCCCCGGAGCGCGAGCGGGCGCTGCGGGCACTCGTCCCGGACCGCGCCCGGGTGGCCTTCCACCGCGGGGTCACCGATGACGAGTACCACGCGCTGCTCGACTCCGCGACGGCACTGGTGACGGCCTCCCGGGCGGAGGGCTTCGGGCTGCCCGTCATCGAGGCGATGATGCGCGCCGCGCCCGTGGCGATCAGCGACCTGCCGATCTTCCACGAGATCGCAGACACGGCCGCCGAGTACTTCGACCCCGAATCCCCCGCCGCCATCGCGGCAGCCGTGCGCCGCCTCGAGGATCCGGAGGTGTGGGCCGCCCGCAGCGCCGCGGGCCCCGACCAGGCGCGCACGTTCTCGTGGGAGTCATCCGCCCGCGGGCTCCTCGAGCTGGCCGGCGAACTCGCGGCCCAGGGCCCCGTCCGAAGCTGAGTCCGCACCCGAGGCGCGGGTCGGGTCATCGTGGGCCCGCCCGGGCGGAGGGCCGGAGTCGCCGAGGACGGGCGCGCCGGCTGTGCCGGTGCCCGGTCGAGCTGCCGGGCCTCACCGAGCCCCGGCCCTGCAGCCCGGTGGGCGCCGGTCCTGCCGCCGGCCGGGCGCGCGCTGAGGCTAGTGCGCTGAGCCTAGGAGGAGGCGCCCGCCGGCGCACTGCCGCCCCAGCGGCGCAGCACCCAGAGCGAACCGCGGCGGGCGAACTCGGCGTAGTCGCAGTTGTCGAGCACGCCCAGCGTGGCCCGCGGGGAGTCCACGAGGCCCAGGAAGATCTCCGCGGTCCCGCGGATCACGGCCCCGTGGGCCACGATGACGAGGACCTCGTCCTCGCCTGCCTGGTCGACGAGGCGCTCGACGGCGTCCGCGACCCGGCGGCCGGCCTCGTTGCGGCTCTCGCCGCCCGGCGGGCGCATGTCGGCCCCGGCGTTCCATTCCGCGAGCAGGTCCGGCCACTGGGCGTGGATCTCGTCGCGGTCGAGGCCCTCCCACTCGCCCACCGTGATCTCGCGCAGCCCGGGGTCGAACTCGACGTCGACGCCGGCGGCGCGGCCGATGGCCTGGGCGGTCTGGCGGGCGCGCGTGAGGTCCGAGGCGACGATCCGGTCGATCGACTCGGTGGCCGCGAGGTGGGCGGCGATCGCCTGCGCCTGGGCCTCGCCGCGCTCGTTGAGCGCCACGTCGATCTGGCCCTGGAAGCGGCGCTGGGCGTTGTAGGCAGTCTGGCCGTGGCGGACCAGGAAGAGGCGCTTCACCGCGCGGCGCCGGCGCCGGTCTCGGCCCCTTCGGAGGCGCCCGGTGCCGGCGGGCCCACGACATCGCTGACGTCGATGGCCGGGCAGTCCTGCCAGAGCTTCTCCAGCGCGTAGAACTGCCGGTCCTCGACGTCGAAGACATGGACGATGATGTCGCCGAAGTCGAGGAGCACCCAGTGCCCCTCGCCCTTGCCCTCGCGGCGGATGACCTTGGCCCCGTGCTCGCGGTGCAGCGCCTCTTCCACGGCGTCGACGATCGCGCCCACCTGGCGCTCGTTGTTCGCGGAGACGATGACGAAGGCGTCGGTGATGACGAGCTGGCCGCTGACGTCGAGCGCGACGATGTCGTAGCCGAGCCTGTCGGAGGCCGCCCTGGCCGCGGTGCGGGCCTGGGCGATGGCGGTGTCGGTTGCCGGCACGGATGTCCTTTCGGTTGGATGGGGGCGCTGGGCGGCCGCGCGGAGACGCGCGGGTGCCCGGGCCGCGCCCTGGGCGCTCAGAAGAGCAGGACGAGCGCCAGGACGATGAGGATGATGGCGAGCAGGCCCGCGACGCCCAGGACGATGTAGGGCACGGGCGAGGGGCGGTCGCCCACGAGGATCTCACCGTCCTCCTGGGTGATGTTGCGGGCGCTCATGGGCGGTGCGGGCGGCTGCTCGACCTCCTCGCCGGGGCGATCGTCGGGCAGCTCCTCGGCGTCGGCGAGCAGCGCGGGGTCCACCGAGGCGATGGGCCGCGTGGCGGGTCCGGCGGCGTATTCGCGGGGGTCGAGGCCCGCCCCGGCCACCGTCGCGGCGCTGCCGGCGCCGGCGGGCTGTGCGTCCCGGGTCCGGCTCAGCGGCAGGGCCCCGGTGACGACGCGGATCCCCTCCGTGTGCGGGGGGCGCACGAGCGGCGCCTTGCGGGGGCGCCGCGGCTCGGCGCCGTCCTCAGCGGCGGCGCTGCCTTCGGCGGCTGCGCTGTCGTCGGCGGCTGCGCTGTCGTCGGCGACGGCCCCGGCAGCGGCCCCCTGCCGAACCCGAGCGCTCAGGTTCCCGTCCGAGGCGGCGCTCTCGGCACCCGGCGCGGCGGCATCGCTGCCTTCCGTGCCCGGCACGGGGTGCGCATCGGCGCCCCGGGATACGTCCGAAGCGGCTCCCGCGCGCGCGGCGCGCCCGGCCGCCTGCCGGCGGGCGGTCATGTCGGGCATGCCACCGCGAGCCTCGCGGCCGGAGACGCTGTCGTCGGCCGGTCCGCCGGCGGTCGACTCCCCCGGCTCGGAGGCGCCGGCGCGCGGCGCGGAGCCGGCGGGTTGCGATGAGCTGGTGTTCGGCGCGGCAGTGGTGTTGGGCCGGGTGCTGGTGTTCGCCGCAACGGCGGCGTCGCGCTGCGAGCTCGGCGCGGCGCCAGGGGCTATGGGCTCCTCGCGCTGGCGGTGCCCGGGGGTCCCCGCGGCGTGGCGCGGGGGCGCATCGTCGCGGGCGGCCGACTCGTCGAGCCCGGCGCCGAATGGGGCATCGCCGCCGAGTCCCCTGCTGTCGAAGCCCCCGCTGCCGAGGCCGTCACTCCCCTGCCGCACAGCCGCGGGCTCCTGCGAGCCGGCGGGGCCACCGGAGGCGGCGGCGCCCTGCGGACCGGCGCCGTGCAAACCGGTACCCTGCGGGGCGGCGGCAGAGTCACCGGGGTGGGCGCTCAGGTAGCGGCGCCGCTCGGCCCGCGATCCGAAGTGCGGCGCATCGCCGCCGGCGGCCGCGGACCGGGGCGTGGTGCCCTGCGGCTGCGAGCCCCGGGGTGCGCTGGCCGGCGGGGTGTCCGGGCGCTGCGGCTGCACG
>NZ_WWEQ01000110.1 GCF_009857845.1 Brevibacterium rongguiense
GGGCGGCTGCCCGCCGGGCGCGGCGGAGTCCTGCCCCGCGGGGGAATCGGAGCGCCGCCCCTGGCCTGGCCGCGCGCCCTCGGCTGCGCGCAGCTGCGCCTGGAGGGCGCGCAGGTCCTCACCGCGGGCCAGCACTCGTCGCCGGCGCCCGGAGCCCGCGACGATCGCGAAGCTCAGTCGCAGGTGTGCGGGCAGCCGGGACAGGTCGAAGTCCTCGGGGGCGATCGTGATGGGGACGAGGTCGTGGAGCTCACCACCGCCGGCGCGTGCGCTCAGCGCGTCCGCGAGGGCCCGCGGCAGGGCCCCCTCGTACGGGGTGAGCTCGCCCCGAATCGCCCGCGCGACATCCGGCGCGGGCACGAAGTAGCGCCGCTTGCCCTTGGGCAGGGAGCGGATGAGGGCGGTGATGAGCTCTTCGCGCAGGCCCGGCACCTGCCAGGTGAAGAGGTCCGGGTCCGCACCCAGGGCCGCCTGCTCGCTCAGCTCCACCGTCACGCCGTCGGCGGAGCTGCCGGGCTCGAACGCGTAGCGCAGCTTGGCGCTCGCCCCGCCCGGCAGCTCCCACTGGAGCGGATAGTCCGCCGCGACGTCTGCGCTCACCTCGGAGTCGTCGGCGAGCAGGGACTCGGCGGAAATGTCGAGCAGCCCCGGGTCCTCCCGCTGCGCGGTCTTCCACCAGGACTCGAAGTGCGCGGCGGAGACGACCGTCTCCGGCAGGCGGGCGTCGTAGAAGTCGAAGAGGACGTCGTCGCCGGCCAGCAGGCGCCGCGAGCGCACCCGCGAGGCCAGCTCCTCGGCCTCGCGCAGGGCGCGGGCGTTGTGCTGGAGGAACGCGTGGTGTGCGCTCCACTCCCCCGCGATGAGGGCGTGGCGGATGAACAGCTCGCGCGCCTCGACGGGGTTGATCGCCCCATAGCCCACGCGGCGGTCGCCGATGAGCGGGACGCCGTACAGGGACACGCGGTCATAGGCCATCGCGGAGCCGGTCTTCGTCGACCAGTGGGGCTCGCCGTACTGGTGCTTGGCCAGCGGGCCGGCCGCCTGCACGATCCACTCGGGGTCCACCTCGGCGCACGTGCGCGCCCACAGCCGGCTCGTCTCGACGAGCTCGGCGGCGACGATGACGTCGGGGCCCTGCTTGAACAGCGTGGAGCCGGGGAAGATGCGCATGCGCGTGCCGCGCGCGCCCTGGTAGTCCCCGCGCCCCTCGGGCACCTTGACGCCGAACATCGACAGCAGGCCCGTGATGAGGCTCTTGTGGATGTCCGCCTCGCGCTGGGAGTAGGGGCGCTTGGCGGGCTTGCCGCGCTCCATCCGCGGTGCCCCGCGCCGCTTGTCCTTGCCGTCCGAGGGCGCTGCGCCCGCGGGCTTCTGGCCGCCGGGCGCCTCGTGCTCGTCCGCGAGCGCGGGGTTGGACTCCAGGCGGGGCGGGCGCGGCACGTGCACGCCTGCGGAGCCGAGCATGGAGCGCAGCTGGCCCACGAGGTCCTGCCACTCGCGGATGCGCACGTAGTTGAGGTATTCCGCCCGGCACTTGCGGCGGAACTTCGAGCTCGACAGGCGCGCCGACTGGTCCTGGATCCAGTCCCACAGATGGAGGTAGGACAGGAAGTCCGAGCGGGCATCGGCGAAGCGCGCGTGGAGCGCATCGGCCTCGCCGCGGTGCTCGGCGGGCCGCTCGCGGGGGTCCTGGATGGACAGGGCCGCGACGATCGCGGTGACCTCGCCCGCGCAGTCGTGCTGCGCGCCGGCGAGGATCATGCGCGCCAGGCGCGGGTCGACCGGCACGCGGGCCAGAATGCGCCCCAGCTGGGTGAGCGCCAGCCGGCCGCCGTCGACGGTGAGCGCACCGAGCTCCGCGAGGAGCGTCCGGCCGTCGCGCACCGCCTTGGGCTCGGGCGGAGTGAGGAACGGGAACGAGGCGATCTCCGCCTCGGTGCGGGCGAAGCCCAGCGAGACCATCTGGAGGATGACGCTGGCGAGGTTCGTGCGCAGGATCTCCGGGTCCGTGTACTCGGGGCGTGCCGCGAAGTCCGCCTCGGAGTACAGCCGGATCGCGATGCCGGGGCTGGTGCGCCCGGAGCGGCCGGCGCGCTGGCGGGCGCTGGCCTGGGAGATCGGCTCGATGGGCAGGCGCTGGACCTTCGTGCGATTGGAGTAGCGGGAGATCCGCGCGGTGCCCGCGTCGATGACGTAGACGATGCCCGGCACGGTCAGCGAGGTCTCGGCGACGTTCGTGGCCAGCACGACGCGGGGGCGCGAGTGCGGGGCGAAGACCCGCTGCTGGTCGCCGGCGGAGAGCCGCCCGAACAGCGGCACGATCTCCCACTGCCGCGCCGCGGCGGACCCGCGCTGCAGGTGGGCCTCGAGCGCCTCGGCGGCGTCGCGGATCTCGCGCTCGCCGGAGAGGAAGACGAGGATGTCGCCGGGCGCCTCGGCGCGCAGCTCGTCGAAGGCGGCGATGATGCCCTCGAGCTGGTCGGCGGCATCGGGGACCACGGGCTCGTCCTGGGCGGGCTCCTCGTCGTCCTCGCCCGCGCGCCCGGCAGCGGCGTCGGCGGCCTCCTGGCCGACCGGCCGGTAGCGCAGCTCGACGGGGTAGGTCCGGCCGCTCACGCGGATGATCGGGGCGTTGTCGAAGTGGGCGGCGAACGACTCGGGGTCGATCGTGGCGGAGGTGATGATGACCTTGAGGTCCGGGCGCTGGGGCAGCAGCCGGGCGAGGAAGCCCAGGAGGAAGTCGATGTTGAGGCTGCGCTCGTGGGCCTCGTCGATGATGATGACGTCGTAGGCGCGCAGCTGCGGGTCGTGGCGCAGCTCCGCGAGCAGGATGCCGTCGGTCATGACCTTCACGCGGGTCGAATCGTCGACCTCGGAGGTGAAGCGCACCTGGTAGCCGATCCCGTGGCCGAGCTCCAGGCGGGTCTCCTCGGCCAGCCGGGAGGCCACGGCGCGGGCGGCGATGCGCCGCGGCTGGGTGTGGCCGATCATGCCCTCGATGCCGTAGCCCAGCTCCATGCAGATCTTGGGCAGCTGGGTGGTCTTGCCCGAACCCGTCTCACCGGCCACGATGACGACCTGGTTGTCCCGGATCGCGGCCGCGATCTCCTCGCGCTCGGCGCTGACGGGAAGCTCGGGCGGGTACTCCAGGCGCGGCCGCACGGCCCGGCGGGCGGCCGCGCGCCGCTCGACCTGGCCACCGGAGTCGGGGGCGCCCCGGCGGCCCCCCGACCATGTGACCTTCCCGGCGGCCGATCCCCGGGCGTGGGCGGCCGAGTGCAAGGCGGCGTGCGGCCTCCTGCTAGGTGACGGACGACGGGCTACGAACTCGCCTGGCTGCGCGCGGCCGACGGG
>NZ_WWEQ01000111.1 GCF_009857845.1 Brevibacterium rongguiense
CGCCGCGCGGCGGTGTGCAGCGCACGGCGGGCCAGGGCTCGCAGCGCGGCTCCGCGCCCCAGGGGGCCAGCGCGGCGCCCCGCGGGGAGGGCGAGCCGGTGCGCGCCAGTTCGTCCGGCGTGAAGATGGGCGGGTCCGCGAAGAAGAAGGGCCCGCGCACCGTCAAGCTCACCGTGTCGAAGATCGACCCGTGGTCGGTCATGAAGATGACGTTCCTGCTGTCCGTGGCGATCGGCATCGCGACTGTCATCGCGGCGCTCGTGCTGTGGCTCGTGCTGCAGGCGACCGGCACGCTGCAGAACCTCCAGTCGACGCTGGGCGAGATCGCGGGCACGGAGAGCGCGGACCAGCTGCTCAGCCTGTTCGGGCTGGGGCGCATCCTCAGCTTCGCGATCATCCTGGCCGTGGTGAACATCGTGCTCATGACCGCGCTGTCGACGCTGTTCGCGCTGCTGTACAACATCGGCGCATCCATCGTGGGCGGCTTCCACCTCACGCTCTCCGACGACTGACACGGTGGCCGCGCACAGGCGCGGACCCGACGCGATCGCGGCGGCGGTTTCCCTGCGGGGACGCCGCCGCTGCGATTTTGCTTGGCCCCGGCGTTGCCTATATAGTTGGTTCGGTTCACAGGGGCCTATAGCTCAGGCGGTTAGAGCGCTTCGCTGATAACGAAGAGGTCAGAGGTTCAAGTCCTCTTAGGCCCACGCACCACCCTGAGACAGCACCGGAGCCTGGACTCCAAGGAGCGGAGCGCTCATGAAGACGTGGTTGCCGATCGCGGGAATTCTCGCAGCCCTGGCGGGCCTGCTCGCCAGCCGGCGGCGCAGCAGGATGAGCGGTCACCGAGCCTGGTCCCAGTTCACCGATTCGGTGTAGGCTGGCCGGACCTTGGGGGTATGGCGCAATTGGTAGCGCACCTGCTTTGCAAGCAGGGGGTTAGGGGTTCGAGTCCCCTTACCTCCACAACCAACAGAGGCCCTGGCCTGGGATAACACCCAGCCAGGGCCTTTCGCATTTTCGCTATGGGGTCACATACCCCACGCTTACCCACCTTTTTCGATCAGCCCCGGCCTGTTCGCCCCCAGCTGGGAGAGCACATTCGAGAGGTCGGGAGCCTCGTGGAGCTTCTGCACGTAGTGCGCGTGCGTGACCGCCGTACCGGAGTGTCCCAGAAGTGCCGCAGCACTCTCCGTGTCCCTCGTGCGATCCACGAGCGTCGCCACCGTCTTGCGGAAGGTGTGCGGCGATACCCACTCGAACCCGGCCGCGGTGCGAGCGTCGCGCCACTGCCGGCGCACGTTGTGCGGATCGCGCAGCGTCCCCGCCGCACTGGGGAACACGACATTCCACGGGTTCGGCTGCGCCTCCACCTGACGGCGGAGCAGAGTCTCGACGACGAACGTCGGGAGAATGAGGCGGCGGAACCCGCTCGAGGTCTTGGGGTGAGCCTGGCGCGTCAGGCCCTTCCCCTTGACCCGCACGACGGTGCCCGAGACGACGATTGCAGGCTGCTCGGCTCCAAGGTCTACGTCATCCCAGCGCAGTGCGCACACCTCCCCAATGCGGAGGCCGGTGCCAAGCAGCACGTCCACGAGGTCGAGCAGGTCGGGCGCCCGCTTGGGGCCGTGCGTGCCCGGTTCGTTCTGCCAGGCGTAGACCCCGCGGCGGAGTGCCTGCACTTCGTCAAGGCTGAGCGCCATGACGGCCTGCCGCTGCCGTGAGGGGAGCTTCGTCTCGCGCACGGGGTTGTGGGTGATCGCATCATGGCGCGCGGCGAGTCCGAACATGCCGTTGAGCACGACCTTGCACTGCTTGCCCAGAGCCGGCCTTTCCGCTGCCACAGACTTCAGGAAGCGGTCGAGGACGGAGATCGTGGCCTCGCGGATCGCGTACTCACCGAGGGCCGGTTCGATTCGCTGGGTGAACGTGGCGCGGTATTCGGCTAGTGACTGTGGCTTGAGTTCGGACTGTTCCATTTCTGCCAGCCATGACCGGCCGAGGGTGCTGATGCGCATCTCGCGGGTGATGTGCTCGCCTGCGGATTGGGCGCGGTCCCGGAGGTCTCGTTCTAGGGCGCGTTGGGCGGCTGCGCCGGAGGTGCCCCAGGCTTCGACCTGTCGTGTCTTGCCGGTGAAGTCCCGGAAGCGGGCGCGGGCACGGTACCGCTTGGGTGCTACCTCGGTGCGGGTGATCTTGCCCCATGTGCCGAGTTCAAGGCGAGGTCTAGGCATGGTGTTCCTTACTAGAAGGGCGGCATCTCAAAGTACTTCGTGTTGAAGGCAGACTCACGTGCTTCGTTTTCGATTGCGGCCCTTGGCATCTTCGCCAGCCGCTCGGTCTCCGCTTTCAAGAGTCCCTCACTGCGCGCACGTTGGATTCGTCTTGATGCAGTCGGTCGGGACGTGGTTAGTAGGTTCGCAACGGTCGAGACTGTCGCAGTACCGTTCAGTGCTTTCGCAAGTGCCCATGCCCGCGCTGCTTCCGCGTAAACGCGATCATCCGTGGGCTGACCTCCGGGCGTCGGTACGCGCCCCACGAAGTCACTTGCGTGTTCGATGATGCGACCGTCTGTTTCCGACAGGTCATTAGCCACCGCGAGGATGTCGTTGATAGCTATCTTGCTCAGCGCACCGGTTCCAATGGCCTGCGATTCGTCAGGCTCTCCCAAGAGCATTCCGGTGACAACGAAGTCCCCCATTTCGGTCTGGCCGAATCTGGCCCAGAGGGGGAAGTTGACTCCCTCGACCTCGACACGATGCCAGTAGTCTCCGGGCAGCTCGGCGAACGAAGTGTCGTCCGGGACGAGATGCCCTAACCACTCGTCGGATACCCCGTCGTTGTTTGAAGGGGTGATGCGGGGGCGTAACCGCCCCGCGGCGCTGTTGCTCATGGAAGTAATCATGGCATGTTTGAGGTTCGCAGACAATCGATGAACACCCGTGGTATCGTGCGAGTGTTCACGTTCACAGACCGCCAATGAAATGGAGAACGACATGCAGGTTTATACGACTGACGCAGTTCCGGAATGGTTTGAGGCGGACTCGCTGTCCGCATACATCCACGTCCCGAAACAGACGATCTACCGCTGGCGCACGGAAGGGAAGGGGACTGCCGCATAGATAGGTGACATCTGATCTGGCTTGCCCGCAGGGCGGCCTGGAAGGATGTGCACCATGCCCGCTCCCTACCCCCAGGAGTTCCGCGAAGACGTCGTGCGAGTGGCCCGGTCCC
>NZ_WWEQ01000112.1 GCF_009857845.1 Brevibacterium rongguiense
AGCGGGCCCCGGGCGACCATGCGCAGGGCGGGCGCGGGTGCCTGGGCGCGCGGCACCCCGTCGATGCGGCGCAGCACCGCGTGCTCGGGGGCCGCCGAGGCGCTGCCGGCCAGTGCGTCCCAGGCACCCACCCGCTGCAGGGCGCGCACCGCGCTCGGCCACAGGCCCAGCGCTGCGCCCGCGGCGGAGCGCTCCGGCTGTGCCTCGCAGACCTCGACGGCGAAGCGAGCGGGATCCAGCGCGGCGGCAAGCGCCAGCCCGGCGATCCCCCCGCCCACGATCGTGACCGATTCCATGCCCGCGAGCATAGCCGCGCGGCGGGGCCGGCCCGGGGCGAACGACGTAGGCTGGCGGGACATGCGGGCCGCTCGGGCCGCGCAGCCCGATGGGAGCCCGCGATGACCGATCCCGCACCCGACGGCGCCTCCGCGCAGCCCGGCACCACCGCGCAGCCCGGGCCCGCGGTGGCCCTGCCGCCCGGCTGCGAGCTCCTCATGGAGCCGCCGGACCTCGACTCCTACCTGCGGCTGCGCCGGGAGGCAGGGCTCTCCCCGGTGACGGCGGAGCAGGGCGGGCCCGCGCTTGCCCACTCGTGGGCATTCGCGCACGTGCGCCGCGCCGGTGAGGCGGTGGCCATGGGGCGGGTGCTGGGCGACGGCGGCTGGTACTTCCACATCGCCGACATGGCCACGCTGCCCGCAGCCCAGCGGCTGGGCCTGGGCCGGGCGGTGCTGGGCGCGCTGCTCGACAGGATCGCCGAGCGCGCGCCCGCCGATCCCTACATCACGCTCATGGCCGATGCGCCCGGCCGCCCGCTCTACCGCTCGTTCGGCTTCGTGCAGACGGCCCCGGAGTCCCTGGGCATGGTGCTGCGCGGCCGATCCTGAGAGGCTGGGGCGCATGTCCGATGCGCCGCGCCCCCAGCCAGAGCCCGCCGACAACCGCCTGGCCGGATCCACGAGCCCCTATCTGCGCCTGCACGCAGACGATCCGGTCGACTGGCGGCCGTGGGGTGAGGCCGCATTCGCCGAGGCCCGCGAGCGCGACGTCCCGGTCCTCGTCTCGATCGGCTACTCGACGTGCCACTGGTGCCACGTCATGGCCGGCGAGACGTTCTGCGACCCGGCAATCGGCGCGCTGCTGCGCGAGCACGTCGTGGCCGTCAAGGTCGACCGCGAGGAGCTGCCCCAGGTGGACGCCGCGTACATGGGCGCGCTCCAGGCGCTGCGCGGCCAGGGCGGGTGGCCCCTCACAGCGTTCGCCACCCCGGACGGCGCGCCGTTCTTCGCGGGCACCTACTACCCGCCCCGCCCGGCGCACGGCGCCCCCTCGTTCGCCCAGGTGGTGCAGGCGGTCGCCCTCACGTACCGCGACCGCCGCGCGGAGGTGGACCGGGTGGCCGGACAGCTCGACGCGCGGCTCACGGGCCTCGCCGAGCGCATCTCGATGGCCCTGCCCGCCGGCGAGGACCTGGCCGCCCCGGGCGCCGAGGAGCTCGACGCGGCCTACGAGCAGCTGGTCGGCGATGCCGACTTCACGTGGGGCGGGTTCGGCACCGCGCCCAAGTTCCCGCCGCTGCCCGTGCTCATGGCGCTCATCCGCTCGCTGGCGCGGGCCGAGCGCGGGCCGGAGGGCAGCGGCGGCCTGCCCGCGGACTCCGCGGCCCTGGCCTGTGCGGGCGCCGATGCGGACGTGGGCGCCGCCTGCCCCGGCCTGCCCGCACTGGGGGAGGTCCCCGAGCTCGACCGCCTGCGGATCGTGCGGCGCACACTCCTGGGCATTGCCGCCGGCGGCATGCGCGACCAGCTGCGCGGCGGCATCTGCCGCTACAGCGTCGATGCCCGCTGGCAGGTGCCGCACTTCGAGAAGATGCTGGGCGACAACGCCCTCCACCTGCGCACCGCCGTTGCCTGGCACCGGCTCGAGGCCGCCTGGGACCCGGACTCGCGCTGGACCCGGCTGGCCGCCCGCGAGGCGGCGGACACGGCGCGCTTCCTCCTCACCGATCTGGCCCTGCCCGGCGGCGGATTCGCCGCCGCCCTCGATGCGGACGCGCCCACCGCCTCGCCGCCGGACGCCCGCGGCGCGGGGTCTTCGCACGGGGCCAGCGCGCTGCGGGAGGGCGCGCACGCGGTGTTCGCCCCGGCCGACGGCGGTCCGCCGGCCGACTGGGACGACTCGCCCTACGCCCTGGCCGATGCCCCCGAGCTGGGGGGCGGGGTGCTGGTGGCGCCGGGGATCCGCGCGTGGCTGGATGGAGACGATGGTGCGGCCGGGGCAGGCAGTGCGGCTGGGGCGGATGCGGCGACCGCACCCGCCCCGTGGGAGACACCCGGGGCCCGGTCGGTGAGCGGGCGGCTGGCCGCGCAGCAGGACGCCAGGCCGCGTCCGGCCCGGGACGACAAGCTCATCGTCGAGCACGCGGGCCTGGCCGCCACGGCGCTGTGCGAGGCCGCCGCCGTCTTCGACCGGGCCGACTGGGCGGCCGCCGCGGTCGCGACGCTCACCGCGCTGCGCGCCCTCGAGGCCGCCGGCCTGCCGCGCTCGG
>NZ_WWEQ01000113.1 GCF_009857845.1 Brevibacterium rongguiense
TTCTACAACCACGACCGTCGGCACAGCTCAGCAAACATGATGAGCCCCGTCGACTACGAGACCAGCAACGCGGCTACGCTGCCCGAGGCCGCATAGGAAGTCCTCCACGATTCGGGGGGAACCACACCACTTGGTGTTCTTGCCGCAGAGACTGCAGCCGACGTTGCCGTTGGTGTCTTGGGCGGCTTCGTAGGGGTCTGCGGCCTTACCGAAAATGTCTGTCGGTTCGTCGGGGTCCTCGTGCTTGAGCTGACTGAGCTGACTGGCGTTCGGGGGTGTGTTTTCCCTGGTCAGTCCAGTTGGCTCACAGTTGGCTCTCTCCACGCTTCGCGAGCTGACTGTGAGCTGACTGGGCTGACCTGCGGAAACGTGTGTTTTTGTGTCAGTTGGCTCAGTCGGCTCACGGTCGTGAGCGACCTGGTTCCCACTGATGGACGGGTGCTCCCAGACTGTCGTCGTCGGCACTGTCTTAGTCCGCCTGTGGGCGACACCCAGACGCTTCTTGGAGCGCTTCAAGGTTGCCTCGGAAAATCCCTCTGCGCGCCCGGCCTTGACGATATCGGCGCGGGCGAACTCGAAGGGTTCCCGGTCAAGGTACGACAGCAGCCATTCTCCGCACTCGCTCACGTCGTCGTCCCCGTCCGCTACCGGGCGGTTGATGATCTCGGCTACGTCCACTTCGCTGGGGGTGATGTTGCCAATGGCGACAACCTCGACAGTCTCCCCCGAGATGGGCACGGGGACGCCTGTCAGCTCGAACTCATAGGTGCCCTTCGTCTTGGAGTAGTTGGACTTCTCCTGGGTCATGTAGTGCTTGCCGGTCTCGTCATCGGTGGCGAAGGCCCAGTATGAGCGGGTGAGGTCTCGCCATGCGTGAGAGCCGGAGAGCTTGTCGCCAACGCTGCCTGTGCCCTTCCCGAAGTGGGCGATGAGGATCACGGCGAGGTCCAAGTCCTGCGCGAGCTTGGAGATGGGTTCGAACGCCCTCCGCACGTCGATGACCTTGTTCGGGTCACCGTCGATAAACGATGCTGCGGGATCGAAGATCACTAGGCGCACATCATGTTCGATGATCGCCTCGCGCAGCTGCGTCACGTCGATGGGCAGGACGGCTTTCGTCTCGAAGGATTCCCCGGTGTCTTCCACGTAGGTCTCAACGTCGAACTTGAGGATTCGGTCAAGGTTCGCACCCGCAGCCATGAGACGGGGGACAACTGTCGTCTGCCAGTCATCCTCCACCGAGACAATGAGGGTGTTCACTGGCCCTTGAACGTCACCGTGAAGCTCACCGCGTGACCCTCGTGCAGCCACGTCGAGGACGAGCGTCGATTTCCCTTCGCCTCCTTTGCCTCCACATGTGGAGAGGGTGTTGAGCGGAAACTGGTCCTCCACGAGCCACCGCATTTTGCGGGGTGTGATGGTGGAGGCGGGAGTGACGCGGGGTATCCTCATGCGGCCTCCTTTCGTGTGGAGCGGATTCGATTCGCTGCCCGGGTGGCGAGTGTGGCTTTGAGCGTCTGCTGTAGGTGGTCCTCGAGCACGTCGGCTGCGCGCACACGCCTGGCCAGTGCCGCGAGGAACTCATCATCGGAAAGCGCGGCCGCCTGCTCCCCTGCCGTGTACCCGTCGGCGTATCCGAGGCCGTAGCCGTACTCGATTGCGCTGCGGTGGACCCGGTTCATATCCGACGCTGTGACGGTCATACCGCCCACGAATCCGCGGCCGGCGTCTGCACCGAGGGTGCTCATGCGTCCCACCCCTTCGGCTTGGCCCACCACTTGCCGCGGGAGTCCACCCACGTTGTCGTGTAGTCGGTGGTGCCCGCGTCCTTGATGGTGAGGGCGCGCGCCACAGTCTCGACTGCGGTGGGCTGGGAGGTATCGTGGTGGTTAGTCTTTGTAGTGCTCATCGTTGGGTCTCCTCCCTGGAGGTCTGAACGTTGGGTTCGGCGGCCTCGGCGCGTGCATTCTTGTCGGTATGCGCGTCGGGGTCGTTTTCGTGTCGGCGTCGGCATATCGGCCCGGCCCCGGCTGTGATGCTCCGGTGGTCCCAGAGTGGTGCGCCGCAGTGCTGGCAGCGGACCGTCACCGCGAGGCCCAGAGCGTCAGCGCGGGCGCGGAACTCTGCGAACTCCTTGTCAGTGATGTGGGCTGAGGTGGCTTCCGTTGTCAACGAGATCACGTCTCAGGCTGCCGGGTCCGGGTCGGCCTGCTCGTTGATCCATGCTTCTACGTCGGCGCGGGAGAAGCGCAGGTGACGGCCGAACTTGTGCGCCCGCGGCCCCTTGGGACTGCCGCACCGTTAGGTGACAGTTGGGGTGTTAGGCCGCGAGGCTCACGGCCGGGTTCATGATGGTCTCGTATTCGATGGGGGTCAATCGACCCAGACGTGCCTGTCGACGGCGGCGGTG
>NZ_WWEQ01000114.1 GCF_009857845.1 Brevibacterium rongguiense
GCCCGGGCCCGCCGAGGTGCGCCGCGAGGACCTGCAGGGCGTCGCCGAGGTGTTCATCGCGGCCGACGACCCGCAGGCGCGCGCCCGGCTGGCGGCCGCGCTGCCGCGCAGCGCCGCCGCGCGGGTGTGGGACCCCGCCGAGCTCTCGGGCATCGGCAGCGAGCTGTTCGGTCGCGAGATCGGCGTGCCCGCCAGCTGGCTGCAGACCGGGAGGAGCGTGCGATGACCCCCACCACCGTCTTCCAGCGCTGCGCCACGGCGCTGTGCGTGTTCGCAGCGGCGCTGCTCACGGCCTGCGCGACCTCGGCGATCCTGCAGGGCACGGCGTGGCTCGCCCCGCTCGCGGCCGTCGTCGCCGCGATCGTCGCCTCCGGACTCGTCTTCCGCAGCCTGCCGGGGATCGGCACCTCCGGACTTGCCGCCCTCGTCGAGTTCTGCGTGAGCGCCTGGGCGGTGCTCATCGCCTGCGCCCCCGGTGCCATGCTGGGCGGTGTCGTGCCCACCCCGGCCGCCTTCGGCGAGCTCTTCGCCCTGCTGGGCCAGGGCATCGACGACATCTACTCGACGACGGCGCCGGCGCCCGCCACCCCGGGGCTGCTCGCGCTCATGACCGTGGGCCTGGCCCTCGTCACCACCCTCGTCGACGGCCTCGTCGCGGATCTGCGCGCCCCGAAGACCGCGGGCATCATCCTCCTCGTCGTCTACCTGGTCCCGGCGCTGCTGGCCCCCCGCGAGCTGCGCTGGTGGCACTTCGCGAGCATCGGCGCGGCGTTCCTGCTGCTCCTGCTCACCCCCTACGCGGAGCGCGGGCCCTCCCGCGGGCCGCTCACCGCCGCGGCCGCAGGGGCCCTCGCGCTGCTGCTGGGGGTCGGCATCCCGCTGCTCATCCCGCCCATCGAGGCCACGCACACCCGGCCGCTGACGGCGCCGAAGGACCTCACGGTCGTCAACCCGTTCCTCGACCTCAAATCGGACCTCAGCGAGCGCAGCAAGACGCCGATCATCTCCTATTCCACCCAGGACCCGCTGGCCCCGCCGATTCGGCTGACGTCCGTCTCCGACTACGACGGCCGCACGTGGAAACCGGAGACGTTCAAGCTCGACACCGCGGCCCGCGCCAACGGCGTCATGCCCGGGGCGCCCGGGCTCAGCGGCGACGCCGAGCGGCGGACCTACACCGCGAGCTTCTCGATCGGGGGCCTCGACCAGCAGTACCTGCCGGCCCCGTACGCCCCCCAGACCGCGCACGGGGTCAGCGACCAGTGGATCTACGATTCCGACACCCTCACGATCGTGGGCAACGGCATCACAGCGCGCGACCAGCAGTACGAGGTCTCCTACACCTCGGTGGAGCCCACCGCCGCGCAGCTGGCCGCCGCGGCGCCCGTCGATGCCTCCCAGTTCTCCGCGCAGCTGTCGATGCCCAACGACTCCCCGGCGATCATCGCCCGGACCGCCAAGCGCGAGACGAAGGGCGCCGCGAACGAGTGGGAGAAGGCGGCGAAGCTCCAGGCGTACCTGCGCTCCGACGCATTCTCCTATTCGCTCAACGCGCCCAAGCAGGCCTCCGGCGACGCGATCGCGGACTTCCTCGCGGACAAGCGCGGCTACTGCGTGCAGTTCTCCGGGGCGATGGCCGCCATGGCCCGCACCCTGGGCATCCCCGCCCGGATCGGGGTGGGCTTCACCCCGGGCGAGCAGACCGGGCAGGGCCGCTACGACGTGTCGATGTCGCAGTCGCACGCGTGGCCGGAGCTCTACTTCAGCGGCGTGGGCTGGGTGCGCTTCGAGCCCACCCCCGGGGGCCCGGCGGGCGCGCCCCCACCGTGGACGGAGGAGGGCGGTGAGTCCGCCGAGGAGCCCACCGCCTCCGCCTCGCCCACGCCGGAGGACACGAGTTCTGCGTCGGCCGAGCCGACCACCGCGGAGCCCTCCAGCGCCCCGGCCGAGGAGGACGAGGGCGCTCCCGCCGCCGGGGCAGGCGCCGGCTTCCCGTGGTGGATTGCTCTCCTCGTCCTCGCGGTGCTCCTGGTGCTCGCGCTGCCGCTGGCCGTGCGCGCGCTCCAGCGCTCGCGGCGCCTGCGGGCGCCGCAGGACCCGGAGGCCGTCTGGGCCGAGGTCCGGTCCTCGCTCGTCGACGGCGGGGCACTCGGACCCGCCTCGGCGACGGTGCGCGGCGAGGCCGCGCGCCTGGCCGGGCTGGTCGAGGGCCGCGATGCCGAGGCGCTGCGCGCCATCGGCGCGGCCGTCGAGTCCGCGCGCTACGCCGGGCCGGGGC
>NZ_WWEQ01000115.1 GCF_009857845.1 Brevibacterium rongguiense
GGCGGCCGCCGGGCTGGCCGCGCCGGGCGGGGCCGCACCGGGGCCGGAGCGGCTGCGCCGCCGGGGAGGCCCGCGCCCATATCACGATCCCGCAACGGTTGGGGCGGCGTGTTCACACGATTCCGCGTGTTCGCTCAGCCCATGCTCTACAGTGGAGCACGAACTACGCCCGCGCCGATGGTGCCTTCCCCCTTTGCCAAGGATGGGCGGGATGTCGCTATCGCCTTTTGCGTGGACGTGAAGCCACAACCGAAAGGCCATACTGTGAAGACTTTCAAAAGTCTTGTACTTGCCCCCGCAGTAGCAGCCGCCGCGGTTACCGGCATCATCGCCGCACCCGCCGCCGCTTCCACCGCTCCGACGAGCGCTCCCGCACAGTCCGAGGAGGACGGCGCCGCAGTGCTGCCGTCCGCAACGGCCGGGCCCGCCCGCGCCGTGCCGACGTCCTCGGCGCCCGCGGCCAGCGCAGCCCCGTCGGCCCCGGCGAGTACGAGCGCACCCAAGACCAGCACCGCGACGGCGAAGGCCGACGGCCCCGCCGCCCAGGTGGAGAGCGCCACCGTCAAGCAGTCGGTGATCGGCGACCAGGCCAAGGGCCTGAAGTTCACCGGCACCGGCTTCTCGGCCAACTCGAAGGCGACCGTCACCGTCGTCGCCCCCGACGGCAAGGACTACACGCCCGGCACCGAGCTCACCGTGACAGCCAAGGGCACGGTCAACGGCACGTACTTCTTCACCGTGGACAAGGGACAGAAGGTGCCGACCGGCACCTACGAGCTCTCCCTCACGGACGTCTCGACCAAAACGAAGACGAAGCCCGTCGAGTTCGAGGTCGTCGCGGATACCGCGCCCACGACGACCACTCCGGCCCCCGCGCCGGCGCAGTCGAGCACGGCCCCCGCGAGCTCCGCCCCGGCATCGAGCTCCGCCCCGGCACCGAGCACGGCCCCGCAGACCACCGCCCCGCAGACGCCTGCGAGCAGCGCGCCCGCGACGTCGGCGGCGCCCACGACGAAGGCGCCGGTTACCACGGCGGCGCCCACCACGCAGGCGCCCACCACCGCGCCCGCGACGACGCAGGCACCGAGCGCGAAGCCCACCACGGCCGCGCCGGCGACCACGCCGGCCGCCACGCCCACCACGACGGCACCGGCGACCACCGGCGCCCCGACGACGGCCCCTGGCACCGCCGCGCCCTCGACGGCCGCCGGGCCGTCGAGCTCGGCCGCCGTCCAGCAGCCCACCCTGCGCGTGGATCCCGAGCGGATCTCCACGACGGAGTTCTCCGATTCCGACGGCGGGGTCTCGATCGTGCTCGAGCACGCCCCGGCGAACACGGAGGTCACCCTCTCCGTCGAGCAGGCGCAGGGCAAGGTCAAGCCGTTCGAGCAGATGAAGAAGACCGACGCGAAGGGCGTCGCGCGCTTCGGCGTCCGCTCGAAGACCGCCCCGGTGCTCGGCACCTACAAGCTCGAGGTGACGGGCAACAAGGTCGATGAGGCCGGCTCGTTCAAGGTCGTGACGACGCGCGCCGCGGACGCGGACCAGAGTGCGGCCGCAACCGACGGGGCCGGCGGCTCCAATGGGTCCGACGGGTCCAACGGCTCGAACGGGTCCGACGGCGCGAACGGCGCTGGCGGCTCCGATGGGTTGAACGGTGCCAACGGGTCGAACGGCGCCGGCGGTTCCGACGGCGCGAATGGGGCCGACGGTGCCAACGGCGCAGGTGCGGCCGACGGTTCGAACGGCGGTGCGGCCGGTGCCGACTCCGGGTCCGACGCCTCGGGCTCCGGGAGCACCGACTCCGCCGGCAGCGACCTGCCGCGCACCGGTGCCGAGATGACCGGGCTGGCGCTGGGCGCCGGGCTGCTCGTCGTGGGCGCCGCCGCCGTCATCATCACCCGCCGCCGCGCAGACTCGGCCGATCCGGCCGACTTCTGAGCCGCACGCACGGGCACGCGCGACCGGTGGGGGCCGTCGAGCTGGATCTGAGCACGATCGTGCTCGCCGGCACCCCGCTGGCTCCCGCACCGCTGGGCGCCTCCGACCGACTCGTTCTCATGGGGCAGAGCGAGGAGGTCGGGGGCGCCCTGCGCGCTGTCCGGGCGCTGCCCGGCGCGGCCGGCGTGCCCCGCCCGCCGCGGGACGGCCGCCGTGTGCGCGCCTGGGCCAGGG
>NZ_WWEQ01000116.1 GCF_009857845.1 Brevibacterium rongguiense
TTCTACAACCACGACCGTCGGCACAGCTCAGCAAACATGATGAGCCCCGTCGACTACGAGACCAGCAACGCGGCTACGCTGCCCGAGGCCGCATAGGAAGTCCTCCACGATTCGGGGGGAACCACACAGCCTCGTCTACACCTCCCTCATGGACGCCATGCGCTCCCTGGATCGACCTGAGCCGGCATGAGTCACCGCCAGCTCTTCGGCCCCGATCATGCACCATCCGATCGGGGCCGATTCGCACCCACCCTCGAACGATAATGACCCACCTCAACGCAGCTCTCACACCTCGCCACCGGCTCAAGGTCGCCCGCCTCGTCGTCGAGGACGGCCACCCGATCAGCGAGGTCGCCGCCCGGTTCCAGGTGTCCTGGCCGACCGTGAAGCGGTGGGTCGACCGCTACCTCGCCGGCGAGTCCATGAACGACCGCTCGTCGCGACCGAAGTCCTCACCGAAGAAGACGAACAAGGCGGTGACGAAGCGGTGCGTGAGCCTGCGAATGCGACTGCGCGAAGGACCAATCCAGCTCGCCGCCCGGCTGGGGATCGCTCCCTCGACGGTCCACCGCATCCTCACGGCGGCGCGCCTGAACCGGTTGTCGTACGTCGACGGCGCCACGGGCGAGCCAGTACGTCGCTACGAGCACCCGCACCCGGGTTCGCTGGTGCACGTGGACGTGAAGAAGATCGGGAACATCCCCGACGGCGGCGGCTGGCGTTACGTCGGCCGCCGCCAGGGCCAGAAGAACCGCGCCGCGACACCGGACAAGCCGAAGAACAAGTGGCACAGCCCCAAGCTCGGGTACGCATTCGTACACACCGTCATCGACGACCACTCCCGCGTCGCGTACGCCGAGGTCCACGACGACGAGACCGCCATCACCGCCGTCGCCGTCCTGCACCGGGCGGTCGAGTGGCTCGCCGAACGTAGCGTGACCATCGAACGAGTGCTGTCCGACAACGGTGGGGCATACCGGTCGTACCTGTGGCGCGACACCTGCGAGGCGCTGTCGATCCGTCCGAAGTTCACCCGCCCGTACCGGCCGCAGACCAACGGAAAAGTGGAGCGGTTCCACCGCACGATGGGTGACGGGTGGGCCTACGCCCGCTGCTACACCAGCGAGCAAGAACGCCGAGACGCCCTCCCCGACTGGCTCCACCACTACAACCAGCATCGCCCCCACAGCGCCTGCGGGAACCAGCCGCCCTTCTCACGATTGATCAACGTCCCCGGTCAGTACATCTAGGGGTCCTCGCAACACCTGATGGCTAAGTGGCTGTCAGTAGATCACGCAGACGCTCGGCTGGGGTATCCCAGTCGAGCGTCTTGCGTGGGCGGCCGTTGAGTTCCTGGGCGACGTGCTCCAGGTCTGCCGGCCCGTAGGGTCGGAGGTCGGTGCCCTTGGGGAAGTACTGACGCAGGAGGCCGCTGGTGTTCTCGTTGCTCCCGCGCTGCCAGGGCGCGTGCGGGTCACAGAAGAACACCGGCACCCCGGTCGCGATGCTGAACTGCTTATGAGCAGCCATCTCGCAGCCCTGATCCCAGGTCAGCGATCCCCGCAGATGCTCCGGCAGCGTGCCGATCAGCGCGGTGAGCACGTCTCGGACCTAGGTGATCCCGAGCTAGGGGAGGGCGGGACGAGTACTCCGCCAAGGATCTACAGGTCGCGTCTAGCCCAAGCCAACCCACTGACCGAGGGCAGCCACTAATGCGCTCACCGCAGTGGTGACCCCTGGCCGCGCGACAGTCTCGCTGAGGAAGGTAGCGAGTCGACGTCGGCCATCCTCGACCACAGCCGTGTCGGGTTCGGCCAGGCCGAGTTCGTCGCTGAGAGTGTCGACGACTCCGACGATCTCACTGTCTGCCAGATCGGGTTGATCTTCTACTGCGGAGCGGACAGCGCTGATCAGGTTAATGAGTTCCGGCACGGACACACCGCCACCACTCATCACTGCGGAGGCGTTTTCTCCTTGGGAGACTGCACCATTGTTGCCTTGGATGGGCCCTGACCCCGGGTCTTGGACACGTGGAATCCAGCAGTTGCTGGAGGAAGCGAGATGATCAGGACTATGGCCAGGAAGAACTACTCCGATGAGTTCCGTCGGCAGGCCGTCGACTTGTACGAGT
>NZ_WWEQ01000117.1 GCF_009857845.1 Brevibacterium rongguiense
TTCGCGTAGGCCCGGCGGCGCAGCCGCTGCACTTGTGCCGCAGCGACGACGGCGTAGCTTGTGCTGCAACAAAACGGCTTCGCCGGAAGGACAACCGCACACGCACCCCACACCCGACCACCACGGGGCCCCGCCTCTCACACCAGTGAGCGGGACTGCCGCACCGCACTGCCGACAGCCGCCAACCCCTCCTGGCCACCGGGCGCTGCGCCCTGCGGCCATCGGGTCAGTTGTCGGTGCGGCCCGAAGTAGCGGGCGCTTGGTAGTGGGTGAGCTGGCCGTGGAGGTAGCGGGTGACCGCGTGGCGGGAGACCCCGACGGCTTCGGCGATCTGGGTCTTGTTCATCCCCTGCTCGGCCAGCTTGTCGATGTGGCGGGCCACTCCCGGTTTGATCGAGGGCTTGCGCCCCACCTGCTTGCCCGACGCGCGGGCCGCCTGGAGGCCGGCGCGGGTGCGCTCGAGCATGAGGTCACGCTCGAACTCCGCCATCGAAGCGATCAGGCGAAACAGCAGCCGCCCCGAAGGGGTGGTCGTATCAATCGGGTCTGTCAGGGAGCGGAAGTCCACGCCCCGCTCCCCCAGCTCGTCGATGAGCCCCACGAGGTGGGACGTCGAACGGCCCAACCGGTCGAGCTTCCACACCACCAGCGTGTCCCCAGACTGCACGGTGGCCATGAGGTCAGCCAACGCCGGCCGATCAGGACTGGCACCGGATGCCTTGTCGGTGAACGTATGCTCGGCGTCAATACCGGCGGCGGTGAGCGCGTCGAATTGGAGTCGCGGATTCTGATCCGCCGTGGACACGCGCGCGTACCCGTAGACGCTCACAGCTCCCGCCCCCGCTCGGGGCCGGCCTCGCGGGAGTGGCTGCTCCTCGGGCTCTCGCCTGCGCCTTGGGGGCCGGTGATGGGGCCTTGGATGCGGCCACGGTAGGTCACTTCGCGTCGATGTGGGCGAGGGCGAGGCGCTGGTACTCGTCCATGCTGATTTCGCCTTCGAGGCGCTGGCGGCGCAGCTGGTTGATGTAGGGGTCGGTGATCTGGTGGCCGGCGGCGCCGAGGGCTCCGTCTGCGAAGGCCATTGCCTCATCGGTGGTCATCGCGGGTCGGGTTCGGGTGGTGGGCTGCTCGGTCATGATGTCCTCTCCCCTACTAGCTGGCTCCACCATTCTACCGTTCGTGCGCGTTTTTGTCAATAGTGACGGGTTTCGCTCACTTGTGTTTCGAGCGCTAGATTTCGCGCGCTTGGTGGGCGCTCTGCCGCTGGCCGCCGGCGGGGTGCGCGAAACCGAACCATTCCGGACACAGGTGAAGATTGATCAATCCCGGCCACCGCTCACACGGCATGACCGAGATTTCCGACCGTGCGCCAAGATCTGAGTTGCAACATTGCAAGCGAGACCCGGGACCGGGGGCCGCACAGTGCCGCAAACTCCTGACGACTCACGGACACCCGGTTAGCCTCACCTCTTGACGACCCCGACAGGGAGGACGACACTCACGTCTATGGTCCCTTCGCGAGCAGCATCGTTCGGCGCACCGGGCCGGTGATGTGGCTTGCGCTCATGTGTGTGCATAACAACTGCGGCTTTAGCGTTGCTGATCATCCTGACGATCATGGACGTGCGCGGCGGTAATTCACTGACCGACATACTTGGGTTTATCGGTTTCTGCGTCATCAGTTTCGTGCTCCCGGCGTTGATTGCGGGCTTGACAGCAATACTGTTGAACCGCTTTCACGAGGCCCTTCAGGTGATCACCGCAGTCACGGTATTTCTTCTCTTAGTGCAATTGACCGCGTTCATCATAGACGCAGCAACGCGGAGTGATATCGCTGTCTGGAACTTGATCGGCGCCGGTACTGGGGTTGGGGACTGCCGCATAGATAGGTGACATCTGATCTGGCTTGCCCGCAGGGCGGCCTGGAAGGATGTGCACCATGCCCGCTCCCTACCCCCAGGAGTTCCGCGAAGACGTCGTGCGAGTGGCCCGGTCC
>NZ_WWEQ01000118.1 GCF_009857845.1 Brevibacterium rongguiense
ATCACCGCCGCCGTCGACAGGCACGTCTGGGTCGATTGACCCCCATCGAATACGAGACCATCATGAACCCGGCCGTGAGCCTCGCGGCCTAACACCCCAACTGTCACCTAACGGTGCGGCAGTCCCATCCATGCGGCAGTCCCTCTGTACAGGTGCCTGGGGCGGCTGGCATGTGGTTTTGTGGACATCGGATACCTTGCTGTACGAACGGGTACTCAGGTACAAGAACAGTTCCGAGGTCAGCAAAATAATTGATCAGCCGGTTGAGGCATCTGGGGGGGCATCTATCGACTACAGTCGTACGTATGAACCAGGTAGCTAAGAAGTTCAGAACCACCGGTCTCGTAGCAGTACTTGGCGTACTTGCAATGGTTATGACCTTGCTTTCGGCCCCTTCTGCGATGGCAGCCGATGCTTCTACAGCTGACAGCGCTGCTTTCGAAGAAGAAAACAGCGACGCAAGATATGTGGAAGCTGATTCTCCAGAGGAAGCTCAGAAAATCGAAAAGAAGCTCGATTCTGGCGTTTCACCACAGGCTGCCGGTGTGAAGTACGGTCCGTGCACGCTCACTCAGAGCAGCGTATACGTTCGTAAGTCGACTAAAGGAGTTGGCTCAAAGCCGGTGACGAAGTGCACTAAGAAGGTTACCTCTATTCATCACAAAACCCAGTTGGCGACTCGAACTGCGTTGTTGTGGTGGAAGGTTCGTTCCACGGACACTGGAGGAAATAAGGGTGCCGCTTCCTATACCCAAAAGAACGTGTCTCATCCCTGCAAGGGAAGTAAGAAGAAGGTGTGGCGGGCATCGACCACTGGGACGATAGTTTCAGGTGGGAAGACCTACTATGCAGTTGCCACTAGTGGGGCTAAGAAGCTCGCATGTGGAGTATGAAGCGTGGCGGAATCTGGGTTGATAAAAAAGATAGCCGACCAGCGATTTTCCTGGTATGGCACTATGACTCAGACGAGGGTAACGAATTGATCGGCCTGTTCGAACGCGAGCACGAGATGGAAGAGGCTTATAAAGAAGCTCTGAAGCACTTCGAAGCAGAGAACCTGCATTGGACAAAAGTGCCTTTGGGCTGGTCATACTTCGAATAGGTCCTTACCCTGGGAGAGCATTCGAGACTTCTTGGTCCCTATTTTTGTGGTCTGCACAGAGTAGTTATGGCCACCACCAACCCCTCCTGTGTCGTTGGTGATCGCTTCCCAGTCAGGCGGCGGTGGGCACACGTCAGGCATACCTGCGAGCGTAGAGCCAGCCACCGACACCAGGGAGCGGGATGCCGACAGGGTGCTCTTTCGTGGCAACCGGATCTCCGATCCGGGCGGCAGCCCCTCACCCTCACCACGCACTCACGGGCCCGTGCAGCGCAACTAGTTCAGGCTCAGCCCTGTGCGCAGCAGTGCCAGGGCCGCCGGCGACATTGCGACAATAAGCGCGATCCCGGATGCGGCCATAAGGGCCGCGGCGACGACAGCGGCGGGGCTGCGTCGCCGGCGCGGTCCTCGGTGCGTGGGTACGAGCGCCAAGCCGTATCCCAGGCTCAGCCCCGCCATTGCGAGCAGGCCGATGCCCGCGACGGGCAGCGCGATGATCGCCAGCTGCTTGAACGTGGGGCCCATGATGATTACTGCCCGAGGCCGTACTCGCGTGTGGGCCCGGGTCCCTGATCGCGCCGGTGATGCGGCGGTGAGGTTCCCCCCGGACCGTAGAGGCATCGACAATGAGGATCGAGATGCCAGAGAAGCGGAAGAAGTACGACCGGGAGTTCCGTGAGGGAGCTGTCCGGATCGTCGAAGAGACCGGGAAGCCGATC
>NZ_WWEQ01000119.1 GCF_009857845.1 Brevibacterium rongguiense
CGATCGGCTTCCCGGTCTCTTCGACGATCCGGACAGCTCCCTCACGGAACTCCCGGTCGTACTTCTTCCGCTTCTCTGGCATCTCGATCCTCATTGTCGATGCCTCTACGGTCCGGGGGGAACCTCACTGGGCTTGCGGTCGTGCCAGTCGGTGTCGCTGTCGCGCTCATCCTGGTGCAGGGGCTGGGTCGTCGGTTCGTAGATCCACCAGAGGTTGCGCCACGGGTCGAGAGCGCGCGCGATCCGGTAGCCGCCGTAGAAGTCGCTGACGGGAGTCACGATGCGCCCTCCGGCCGCGACGGCCTTGTCCAGGCAGTCCTGGGCATCGGGGACATAGACCTGCAGGAAGGCCGGCGTGAAGGGCCAGTCGGGCTTGCGGTCGCACAGCATGATCGTGGCGTCGCCGATCGTGACCTCGGCATGGATGATCGAGCCGTCCCGATCGGGGGTGCGGACGTGGGCGGCTTCGTGCCCGTCGAACACGGACTCCACGAAGCGGATGAAGCCCATGGCGTCTGGAACGATGGCGAAGGGGTTGATGGTGTTGTGCCCGGTCGGGGGCGTCAAGGAAGGCATGTATACATAAAATATGAGCACATCGAGTGACGTCAAGTATCGCCAAGGTGCCAGCTTCCTCCTGGCGACCCTCGGGCGGCGCGCAGAGAGGGCATGGGCGACTCACCTGACAGGGCAGGGGATCACCACGGCCCAGTTCACTGCCATGGCTGCCCTCGCGGAAGGTGAACGTACGCAGGCACAGGTGGCAACCGCCATCGCGGTCGACCCACGGAACGTCGGTGCCACCATCAGGAAGCTCATCGAAGCGCGATGGGTCCAGGCTCGGCCGAACCCCGCCGATGCCAGGTCGCGACTTTTGAGCCTGACCCCCGAGGGGCGGCAGTGGTGGAATGACCTGCAACCCGGCCTGCGTCAGGGACGCAACGCCTTCTTCCACGCCCTGACCCCCGACGAGCTGACAGCGCTGGAGGCACTCCTTGGGAAGCTCGACGCCTCACATGCAGCGGACTCGATCAACGTCCCCGGTCAGTACACCTAGGCGGTGAAGCGTTGTTGTGCGGCTTGGCGACTGACGCCGAGGGCGGTGCCGATGATGGCCCAGGAGTCGCCGGCCTCGCGCGCGGCACGGACGGCGTCACGTAGGTCTTGTTCGGCAGTCTCAACGTTCTTCGCAGCGGCGCGAATCGCTCGGAAGCCGGCCGCGTCGCGCCCCGGATGAGTGGTGGGGCTAATGGTGTCGAGCCCCGTGGCGTCAGTGGAGTGAACGGTGCTCATCGTCATCACCTCAAGTAGTCGTAACGGGAGGGGTTTAGTGCGTCCGCGTGGATGATGCGTACCGGAGTGTCGGCCGGTACGGCGACCAGTTCACGCAGGGCTCCGTGGCGGTCGGGACCGATGATCAATAGGCGGTCCTCGCCGTCGTACTCGTACTCGACTAGGCGCAAGTGCGTTATCGAGGACGTAGGTGATGTCTTCGTCGCTCATGCCGTGCTTGCGAGCAGACGGAAGAATCTTCATGACGTCAACCATATCTTGACAATGCGGCACCGTCGAACGACTCGCCCAGTACCCCGTGTGGTTCCCCCCGAATCGTGGAGGACTTCCTATGCGGCCTCGGGCAGCGTAGCCGCGTTGCTGGTCTCGTAGTCGACGGGGCTCATCATGTTTGCTGAGCTGTGCCGACGGTCGTGGTTGTAGA
>NZ_WWEQ01000011.1 GCF_009857845.1 Brevibacterium rongguiense
CCCCCCTTGCCGGAGCGGATCCGGTCCCGGGCCCCGGCACCGTGGCACAGGTCTTCACCAGGGGGTTCTACGCCCTCGACGCTGCCGGCCGGATCGTCCCGGGCCGGTCTGGGGCGGCTCCCCGCGCCGGAACGCCTCGGCGGCGCCGCGCGCGCGGGCGTCGGCGGCCTCGTTGAGCGGGTGGTTGTTGTGGCCCTTGACCCATTCGAAGTCGACCGCGCGGCCCTGGGCGCGCACCTCGGCCAGCGCCGCGTCCAGCTGCTCGAGCAGGTCGCGGTTGAGCACCGCCTTGCCGTCGGCCTTCTTCCAGCCCTTGCGCTTCCAGCCGGCCATCCACTTCGTCACCGCGTTGATGACGTACTGGGAGTCGCAGAGGATCCGCAGGCCTTCGTCGCCCGGGATCGTGCCCGCCTGCGCCGCGGCGTGCACCGCGCGCAGGAGCTCGAGGACGGCCTGGAGCTCGCCGCGGTTGTTCGTCGCGTTGTCCCAGCCGCCGGCGGCCCACGAGGCGTCGTCGATGTACCAGGCCCAGCCGGCCGGGCCGGGGTTGCCGAGGGCGGAGCCGTCGGCTGCGGCGATGATCGTCACGGGCGTCCCTCCTCGGGCTCTGGCGCAGGGGCTCTCGCACAGGGGCGCGCGAAGGCCCCCACTATGCTACTGCCATGACATTCTCACCGGGCAGCGGGCTCGATACCTCGCAGGTCTCCCAGCGCTCCGGAGGCGGGGGCGGCCTGGGTCTGCCCGTCAAGGTGGGCGGCGGGCTGGGCGGGGTGGCGGTGCTCGTCATCGGCCTGTTCCTGTTCGGGCCGGACTTCCTCAACCAGGCCTCGGACGGCTCCGCGGCCTACGACGACTCCCAGGTCAGCTCGAGCGGCTCGGATTCCCTCGCGGAGACGTGCAGGACCGGGGAGGACGCGAACCGCGATGCGCGCTGCCGCGTCGTGGGGACCGTGAACTCGCTCAACCAGTACTGGCCCTCCGGCGCCTCTGCGCTGGGCGTGAAGTACGCGCGGCCGGACGCCGTGCTCACCTCCGGCAGCTGGTCGACGGGCTGCGGGTCCGCGAGCTCGGCCATGGGCCCGTTCTACTGCCCCGCGGACCGGACGGCCTACTTCGACGTGGGCTTCTTCGACGAGCTGCGCTCGCAGTACGGCGCCGATCGCGGGCCGCTGGCGGAGGAGTACGTCGTCGCCCACGAATTCGGCCACCACATCCAGGCGCTGACCGGCGATTCGCAGCGCGCGCGCCAGGGCGACACCGGGCCGCAGTCGTCCTCGGTGCGCCTCGAGCTGCAGGCCGACTGCTACGCCGGGGTGTGGGCGGCCAACGCGGCGCAGACCTCCGACCCCGTCACCGGCGAGCCGTATCTGGAGCCGCTCACCGGCGACGATGTGAAGTCGGCGGTCTCCGCGGCCCAGGCCGTGGGCGATGACCGGATCCAGCGCAAGGCGCGCGGGCGGGTGACGCCGGAGAGCTTCACCCACGGCACGGCCCAGCAGCGCGAGACGTGGTTCATGCGCGGCTACAGCGCAGCCGAGCCCCAGACCTGCGACACGTTCTCCCCCAGCACCGTCTGAACCGGCACCATCTGATCCCGCACCAGCTGAAAACCCGCGCCGTGCGATCCAGCCCCGCCCGACCGGCGGCCGAGCAGTCCAGGAGGAGCCCATGAGCGAGCCCAGTGAGCCGGGCGGCTGGCCGCCCCTCATCGTCCGCCGCGCCGACTGCCGGGAGCAGCCGTGGGCCAATGGCCAGGGCACCACCGCCGAGGTGCTGCGCGGCAGCGCGCCCCCGGCGCCGGGCCGGCCCGGCGCCCCGACCGCCGAGGACGGACCCGCCGCACCCGGCGCCGACGCCGCGGACGGGCCCGGCTGGGACTGGCGCGTGAGCATCGCCACGGTCGACTCGCCCTCGCCGTTCAGCCCCCTGCCGGGCATCGACCGCACGCTCGTGTGCCTGGGCCCCGCGCACCTGACGCTGCGCATCGACGGCAAGGCCTGGGAGCTCGCGCCCACGGAGACGATCCGCTTCCGCGGCGAGGACACGGTCGAATCGCTGCTCGTCACCGAGCCCACACTGGACTTCAATGTCATGGTCCGGCGGGCCGCGGCGCAGGCGGAGGTCCGGCTCGAGCGCCTGAGCGCGCCGCTGCCGCTGGCCGCCGAGCCCGGCGAGGCGGTGCTCGCCACGGTGCTCGAGGGCGACTGCGCGCTCCTGCCCGCCGCACAGGTGCCGGCCGAGCTGCGCGCCGCGCTCGCCCACGCCCCCGCAGGGCACGAGCCCCCGGGGCTGAACGACATCGCCCCGGCCGCGCACGCACTGGCCGAGGGCCATCCCGTCCGCGCCGGCGAGGCGGCGCTCGACCGCGTCGCGGAGCTGCGCGCGGAGCACCGGGCGCGACACACCGCGCAGGAGGCGCGCAAGCGGCTCGCGACCGCGCTCGCCGGGTCCGCCGCGCGGGCACTCGGACGCCTCGACACCGTGGCCCTCGGCACCGCCGCCCTCGGTGCCGTGGCCGACGGTACGGACGGCGGTACCGCGAGCGGCGGTCCAGCGGGCGGCGGTCCAGCGGGCGAGCGGGCCGATGCCCCGGTCGTGATCGTGCCCACCGGGGCAGCGCAGACGCATCCAGACCAGACCGGCCCGGGCCAGCCCGGCCCGGAGCAGGCCGCGGCGGAGCAGCCCAACCGCGCGTATCCGCACACGAGCCCGCGCGAGGTCCCACAGGCGCGCCACACGGCGCCGGTCGTCAACCACCCCCAGTCGGCTCAGCCGCTGGTCGCGGTGGTGACGATCCGGTTCCCGGCGTGAGCCTCGGATTCTCGGAGCGTCGCAAGCCCGCGAGGTTCGTGGGACTCAGTGTCTCGTGAGCCTCAGATGTTGAACCCGAGGGCGCGCATCTGCTCGCGGCCGTCCTCGGTGATCTTCTCCGGGCCCCACGGCGGCATCCACACCCAGTTGATGCGCACGGCCGGCACGATGCCCTCGAGGCTCATGGCCACCTGGTCCTCGAGCACGTCGGTAAGGGGGCATGCGGCGGAAGTCAGCGTCATCTCGACGACCGCGGTCCCGTCCTCCTCCACGGCGGCGCCGTAGACGAGGCCCAGGTCGACGACGTTGACGCCGAGCTCGGGGTCGATGACGTCCATGAGGGCCTCGAGGACCTCCTCCGGGGTGGCATTCTGCGGGGCGTCGATGACTTCAGGCACGATCGGCTCCTTCGATCTGGTAGACAGCGTCCTTGAGGGCCATCCAGGCCAGCAGGGCGCACTTGACGCGGGCGGGGAACTTCGAGACGCCGGCGAACGCGGCCGCGTCGCCCAGTGCCTCTTCATCGGGCTGGGCCTGGCCGCGGGAGTGCATGAGCTCGTGGAATCGGGCCTCGAGGGCGTTGAAGCCCTCGGGGTCGCACTCCTCGGCCAGCTCCGTCATCGCGGAGGCCGACGCCATGGAGATCGAGCAGCCCTCGCCGTCCCACCGCACGAGCAGCCGGCCCGTGGCGGGATCGCGGCGGGCCTCCACGGTGATCTCGTCCCCGCACGTGGGGTTGATCTGGTGGGACGCGCCCACGGGGGGCTCGGCCGCGCCGAGCAGGGGCATGTTGCCCGTCCGGCGCTTGGCGTGGTCGAGGATGAGCTGCTGGTAGAGCTGGTCGAGGCCGCTCACGAGTCCGCCCCGAAGAAGCCGCGCACCTCGGCCAGCGCGGCGAGGAAGCGCTCGCACTCCTCGTCGGTCGTGTAGAGGTAGGCGCTCGCACGGGTGGAGGCGGTGACACCGTAGCGCCGGTGCAGGGGCTGGGCGCAGTGGTGGCCCACCCGGACCGCGACGCCCTGCGCGTCGAGGTACTGCCCCACGTCGTGGGCGTGGACGCCCTGCACGTCGACGGCCACCGAGGCGATCCGGTCGGCCGCATCGGCGGGCCCCAGCAGCCGCACGCCGGGGATGCGCGCCACGCCCTCGACGAGGCGCTGGGCGAGGGCCTCCTCGCGGTCCGCGATCGCCGCCATCCCGATGTGCCGGAGGTAGTCGACGGCGGCGCCGAAGCCCACGGCCTGTGCGACGGGCTGCGTGCCCGCCTCGAACCGCTGCGGGGGCGCCATGAACTGCGCGCCCTCCATCGTCACGGTCGTGATCATGGAGCCGCCGGTGAGGACCGGCGGCAGGGCGGCCAGCAGCTCCGCGCGGCCGTAGAGCGCCCCGATCCCGGTGGGCGCGAGCATCTTGTGGCCGGAGAACGCGGCGAAGTCCACGCCGAGCCCGTGCAGGTCCAGCGGCAGGTGCGGAGCGGACTGGCAGGCGTCGAGCACGGTGAGCGCACCCACCCGGCGGGCCCGCTCCACCAGCGCCCCGACCGGGTTGATCGTCCCGAGCACGTTCGACACGTGGGAGAACGCGAGGACCTTCGCGTGCTCGTCGACGATGTCGTCGAGGTCCGTGAGGTCGAGGCGGCCGTCCTCGCCCAGGGGGATCCAACGCAGCCCCGCGCCCGTGCGCGCGGCCAGCTGCTGCCACGGCACGAGGTTCGCGTGGTGCTCCATCTCCGTGACGACGATCGTGTCGCCGGGGCCCAGGGCGAAGCGCGCGGCCTCAGCACCGCCCAGGCCCGCGGAGGCGTTGGCCAGCCCGTAGGCGACGACGTTGAGCGCCTCGGTCGCGTTCTTCGTCCAGCACAGCTCGTCCGGGTCCGCCCCCACGAACGCGGCGACGGCCGCGCGCGCGCCCTCGAACGCCTCGGTGGCCTCCACCGCAAGCGTGTGCGCGCCGCGGTGCACGGCGGCGTTGCGCTGGGCGTAGAAGTCCTGCTCGGCGTCGATGACGGTCGCGGGCTTCTGCGCCGTCGCCCCGGAATCCAGGTAGGCGAGCGGGGTGCCCGCGACCTCCCGGTCGAAGACCGGGAAGTCATTGCGGATCCGGGCGACCTGAGCGGCCGAGAGCATCAGGCCGTCTGGGTCAGGAAGCGGTCGTAGCCCTCGTCCTCGAGCCGCTGGGCGAGCTCGGGGCCGCCCTCCTCGGCGACCTTGCCCTTGACGAGCACGTGGACGTGGTCGGGCTTGATGTAGCGGAGGATACGCGTGTAGTGGGTGATGAGCAGGACGCCCACGTCCGTGTTCTCCCGCGCGCGGTTGACGCCCTCGGAGACGATGCGCAGCGCATCGACGTCGAGCCCGGAGTCGGTCTCGTCGAGGATCGCGAAGCGCGGCTTGAGCAGCTCCATCTGGAGGATCTCGTGGCGCTTCTTCTCGCCGCCGGAGAAGCCCTCGTTGACGTTGCGCGAGGCGAATTCGGGGTCCACGCGCAGCTGCTTCATCGCCTCGGACAGCTCCTTCGTCCAGGTGCGCAGTTTGGGCGCCTCCCCGTCGATGGCGGTCTTGGCCGAGCGCAGGAAGTTCGTCACCGTCACGCCGGGGACCTCGACCGGGTACTGCATGGCGAGGAAGAGGCCGGCGCGGGCGCGCTCGTCGGCGGACATGTCGACGAGGTTCTCCTCGTCGATCGTCACGCTGCCCTGGGTGATCTCGTACTTGGGGTGGCCGGCCAGCGCGTATGCCAGCGTCGACTTGCCCGAGCCGTTGGGGCCCATGATCGCGTGGGTCGAGTTCGAGTCGATGTCGAGGTCGATGCCGCGCAGGATCTCCTTGGACCCGGCCTCGGTGACGACGCTGACGTGCAGATCGCGGATGGAGAGAGTGGACATGGGATTCCTTTACTTCGTAGTGGTCGGGTCGACGAACACGGTGCCGTCGCGCTCATCGCAGGCGTACACGGCGACGGGCTCGAACGCCGGCGGGCTCTCCGGGACGCCCGTCTCCAGGCTGAACGCGGAGCCGTGGAGCCAGCACTCGATCGCGCAGCCGAGCACCTCGCCCTCGGCGAGCGAGACCTCGCCGTGCGTGCACAGGTCGTTGACCGCGTGGACGGTGCCGTCGTCGGCGCGCGCCACGCACACCTCGACGCCCTCGAGGACGACCCGCAGGGCGCTGCCCGCGGGCACGTCCGCCGAGGCGCACGCGGCGAGCATGGTCACAGGACGCTCCGCGCCAGCTCTTCTTCGATCTTCTCGGTGATGACGTCCTCGATCGCGGGCACGCGGATCTTCTGCACGACCTCGTTGAAGAAGCCGCGGACCACGAGCCGGCGCGCGACGACCTCAGGGATGCCGCGGCTGAGCAGGTAGAACATGTGCTCCTCGTCGAACCGGCCGGTCGACGAGGCGTGCCCGGCGCCCTCGATGTCGCCGGTCTCGATCTCGAGGTTGGGCACGGAGTCGGCGCGAGCGCCCTCGGTGAGGACGAGGTTGCGGTTGAGCTCGTACGTGTCGATCCCGATCGCCTCGGGCCGGATGAGCACGTCGCCGATCCACACGCTGCGCGCGTCCACGCCCTGCAGGGCGCCCTTGTACATGACGTTCGAGGTGGCGCGCGGGGTGTTGTGGTCGATGTACGTGCGGTGCTCGAGGTGCTGGGCCGCGTCCGCGAAGTAGAGGCCCAGCAGCTCCGCCTGCCCGCCGGGCCCGGCGTAGCGGACGTTGGAGTTCAGCCGCACGACCTCGCCGCCGAGTGTGATGACGATGTGCTTGAGCTGCGCGTCCTTGCCCACGATCGCGTCGTGCTGGCCCAGGTGCGCCGCGCCGTCGGCCCACAGCTGCAGGGACACGAACGTCACGGCGGCCCCGTCGCCCACGACGAGCGAGACGAGCTCGGAGTAGTCCGCGCGGCCCTCGTGCTCGACGATGACGGTGGCCTTCGCATTCGCGCCCACCGTGACGAGCACGTGGCCGTGGACCGGCTCATCCCCGCCCCGGCCGTCGGCGTGGATGATGAGCGGGCCGTCGAGCTCGGTGTCGGCGGGCACGTCGTAGTGGCGCACGCCGGGCGCGTTCGCCGCGGCGATCGCGGCCGGCAGGTCCTCGGGCTCGAGGATGCCCATGCCCGTGGCGTGGGCGAGGTCGACCGTCTCCGCGGTCGCGCCGGCGGGCAGCTGCTCGTCGACCGCGAGCTGCGCGCCGGTGGCGCGGTCGGCGAAGAGCGGGGCGAGCCGCTTGACCGGCGTGAAGCGCCACTCCTCCTCGCGGCCGGTGATGGCCGGGAAGTCCGCGACGTCGAAGCTGCGGGTGCGGTCGCTGCGCGATGACGCGGGAACCTGCACCTCGGCAGCGCTGGCCAGGGTTTCAGTCATGTGTCCTGTTTCTCCTCAGTGGGCTGGCGCGATGGCGGGCGGGGCGAGCGGGGCTCAGCCGACCGCGCCCTCCATCTGCAGTTCGATGAGCCGGTTGAGCTCGAGGGCGTACTCCATGGGCAGCTCGCGGGCGATCGGCTCGACGAAGCCGCGCACGATCATCGCCATCGCCTCCGTCTCCTCGAGTCCGCGGCTCATGAGGTAGAAGAGCTGGTCCTCACTCACCTTCGACACCGTGGCCTCGTGGCCCAGGGACACGTCGTCCTCGCGGATGTCGATGTAGGGGTACGTGTCGGAGCGGGAGACGTTGTCGACGAGCAGCGCATCGCACAGCACGTTGTTCGACGAGCCCTTGGCGCCCGGGTGGACGTGGACGAGGCCGCGGTAGCCGGCCCGGCCGCCCGCCCGCGCCACGGACTTCGACACGATCGACGAGTGGGTGTTGGGCGCCGCGTGGACCATCTTCGCGCCGGTGTCCTGGTGCTGGTCGGCGCCGGCGAAGGCCACGGACAGCGTCTCGCCGCGCGCGTGCTCGCCGGTCATCCAGATCGCCGGGTACTTCATCGTCACCTTCGAGCCGATGTTGCCGTCGACCCACTCCATGGTGGCGCCGGCCTCGGCGATGGCGCGCTTGGTCACGAGGTTGTACACGTTGTTCGACCAGTTCTGGATCGTCGTGTAGCGCACCCGGGCGTCCTTCTTCGCGATGATCTCCACGACGGCGGAGTGCAGCGAGTCGGACTTGTAGATGGGCGCGGTGCAGCCCTCGACGTAGTGCACGTAGGAGCCCTCGTCGGCGATGATGAGCGTGCGCTCGAACTGGCCCATGTTCTCCGTGTTGATGCGGAAGTAGGCCTGCAGGGGGATCTCGACGTGGACGCCCTTGGGCACGTAGATGAACGAGCCGCCGGACCACACCGCGGTGTTGAGCGCGGAGAACTTGTTGTCGCCGGCCGGGATGACGGAGCCGAAGTACTCCTCGAAGATCTCCGGGTGCTCCTTGAGGCCGGTGTCCGTGTCGAGGAAGATGACGCCCTGGCGCTCGAGCTCCTCGTTGATCTTGTGGTAGACGACCTCGGATTCGTACTGCGCGGCGACGCCCGCGACCAGGCGCTGCTTCTCCGCCTCCGGGATGCCCAGGCGGTCGTAGGTCGCCTTAATGTCCTCGGGGAGGTCCTCCCAGGACTGCGCCTGGCCCTCGGTGGAGCGCACGAAGTACTTGATGTCGTCGAAGTCGATGCCGGTGAGGTCGGCGCCCCAGTTGGGCATGGGCTTCTTGCCGAACATCTTGAGGGCCCGCAGGCGGCGCTGGAGCATCCACTCCGGCTCGTCCTTGAGCGCCGAGATGCGGCGCACGACGTCCTCGCTCAGGCCGCGCTGGGCCTCGGCGCCGGCGTCGTGCTCGTCGTGCCAGCCGTACTGGTAGGCGCCGATGTCCTTGAGCTCCGGGTTCGCCTCGAGGATCGGGTTGCTGGTGTCGGTCATCGCGGACCTCCTTGTGTGTGGTCTGTCTGGTCGATGAGCGGTCGGTTGAGGACCGACGTCGGAATGTGGGTCGTGCAGACGTGGGCGCCGGAGGCCAGGGTCGACAGCCGCCGGACGTCGACGCCGAGCACCTCTGCGAACATCTCGAGCTCTGCCTCGCAGAACTGCGGGAAGCGCTCGGCGACGTGCTGGATGGGGCAGTGCCCCTGGCACAGCTGCATGGCCTCGAGCGGGGTGCCCACGGCCACCGGCGAGGCGGTCGAGGCGTAGCCCTCGGCGGTGAGGCCGGCGGCCAGGTCGCGCGAGCGCTGGGCCACCGAGCCGCGGCGATCGGCGCGGGCCTCGCCCACGCGGGCGCGCAGCGCGGCCTTGAGCTCCTCCACCCGGGAGCGGGCGAAGGCCTCGACGGCCTCGTCGCCGGCGGCGTCCTCGAGGTACTCGAGGGCGCGCACGGCCAGGTCGTCGTAGGCGTTGGAGATCGAGCTGTGGCCCATCGAGGTGACGACGTAGTGGCGGGCCGGCCGGCCGCGGCCGGCCTTGACCCCGGCGAGCTCGCGCACCTCGATGTAGCCGTCCTCACTCAGGGCATCGAGGTGGCGGCGGATCGCCGCGGCGGTGAGGTCGAGGGCCCGGGCCACGCCCGAGGCGCTGATGGGCCCGTGGTCGAGGACGTAGCGGAGCACCTTCTGGCGGGTGCGCGCGTCCTCCGGAGTGCGCTGCTGGGGCCGCTGCGCTGCCGTCATCGCTCTCCCCCTCCGCTTCGCGTTCTGCGCGCCGCTGACCGGCGCGTCCGGGCCTTCGCTCGGACTTCTACAAGGATTCTGTTACGTAAATTATTCCCTGTAAATGCAGGGTCGCCTAAGGGCCCCGGGGGCCTGCGGAGGCCCGGCGCGGCGCCCCAGCACGTAGAATGGCCGACCGTGAGTCCCGTCCCCCCACCGCAGCCGCTCGACATCCGCGATCTGCGCGTCGACTTCGGCCGCATCCGCGCCGTGGACGGAGTCAGCCTGAGCGCCGAGCCCGGCCGCGTCCTCGCGCTGCTGGGCCCCAACGGGGCCGGAAAGTCCACGACGATCGCGGCCGCCGTCGGCATGCTGCGCCCCGCGGGCGGCAGCGTGCGCATCTTCGGCCTTGACCCGCGCACGGCCCACCCGCGCACCGCCGGGCTCACCGGCGTCATGCTCCAGGACGGGGGCCTGCCCATGGCCTCACGGCCGCTCGCCGCCCTCACCCATCTTTCGCGCCTCTACGCCGACCCCCTGCCGGTGGGCCCGCTCGCCGAGCGGCTGGGCATCACCGCGTTCGCCGGCCGGTCGATCCGCCGCCTCTCCGGCGGGCAGCGCCAGCGCGTCGCGCTCGCCGCCGCGCTCATCGGCCGCCCGCGCCTCGTCTTCCTCGACGAGCCCACGGCCGGGCTCGACCCCCAGGCCGCACTCGCGGTCGCCGAGGTGATCGGCGAGCTGCGCGCCGACGGCGTCGCGGTCGTCCTCACCACCCACGACATGGCCGACGCCCAGACGCTCGCCGACGAGGTCACCGTCGTCGACCACGGCCGGGTGATCGCGCACGGCACGGTCGCCGAGCTCATCGCCGCCCATGCCCCGGGCGGTGCGGTCACCTCCGAGCTGCGCATCGTCATGCGCGCCGAGCCGGGCAGTCCGGGCCCGGACTCCGCGCTGCTCGATGCCCTGGCACAGCTCGGCCCCCTCGACGCCGACGGGCGCGAGGTGCGCATCCGGGCCGACTTCGACGCCGCCCGGCTCGCGGCGGCGGCGCGCGCCCTCGCGGACGCGGGGGTCCGGCCGGCCGTGTTCTCGCTGGCCGAGCGCAGCCTGGGCGATGTGTTCCTCGACCTGACCGGAAGGAGCCTGCGATGAGCGACCGGCCCGCACCCAAGGCGGCCACCGCGGCCGCGCCGCCCGCCTCGAACGAGGCGCCGCCAGCCCGCCGGATCGCCGCCCAGGCGGCGTTCGAGGTCCGCTCGATCGTGCGCAACGGCGAGCAGCTCCTCCTCAGCGTCCTCGTGCCCGTGGGCGTCCTCATCGCCCTGTCGACCACCCGCATCCTCGACGCCGTGGGCGCCGATCCGCAGGCGGGCCCCCGGGTGGACGTCGCGACCGCGGGTGTGCTGGGACTCGCCATCGCCTCGACGGCGTTCGCGGGCCAGGCGATCGCCACCGCGTTCGAGCGCCGCTACGGGGTGCTCCGCCAGCTCGCGACCACGCCGCTCGGCGCCGGCGGCCTGGTGCTCGGCAAGCTCATCGCGGTGTGCGCGGTCGTGGCCTCGCAGTTCGCGCTCATCTTCGCCATCGCAGCGGCTCTGGGCTTCTCTGCCCATGTGAGTGTCCCGGGCGTCCTGCTCGCGGGGGTGCTCGGCACCGCCTCGCTCGTGAGCCTCGCGCTGCTCATGGCGGGCACCCTGCGCGCCGAGGCGACACTGGCCGGGGCGAACATCGTCTGGGTGCTCATGGCCGGCGCCGGCGGGATCCTCATCGCCCCGCCCGGGCTGTGGGGGCAGATCACGGCCATCCTGCCGTTCGGGGCCCTGGGCGATGCGATGCGCGCCGCCGTGCTCGCGGGGACGATCGACTGGCCGGCCCTGGCCGTCATGGCGATCTGGGCCGTCCTCGGCGTGGCGGGGTGCCGCGCGTGGTTCAGCTTCGACGGTCGATGAGACACTGAGGGCATCATGTCGACGCAGCAGCCCACCGCCCCCCACGACCACGACGACCAGAACGATCGCGGCGCCCGCCCGCAGCGCGGCGCGCGCGGCAGACGGCGCCCGGCGAAGGCCGCGCAGCAGGCGCGCACCGAGCGCCGGTGGCAGCCCAGCACCGTCACCCCCGTCGTGCGCGCGCTCGCCTGGGCGATGCTCATCGCCCAGGCGCTCATCGTCGTGACCGGCGCGCTCGTGCGCCTGACGGGCTCTGGCCTGGGCTGCCCGGACTGGCCGACGTGCGACGGGGTGTCGATCACGAACACGCCGGACATGGGCATCCACGGGTTCATCGAGTTCGGCAACCGCCTGCTCGGCGTCGTCCTCGGCCTCATCTGCCTGGCCACGGTCATCATGCTGCTGCGGCTCATCGCGGCGCGGTGGGACCTGTTCCTCATCTCCCTCGCCCTCACCCTCGTCGTGCCGGTGCAGGCGGTGATCGGCGGCATCAGCGTCCACATGGAGCTCAACCCCTGGATCGTCGCGGCCCACTTCGTCCCCTCGGCCGTCTGCGTGGCGCTGTCGGCGTACTTCGTGCGCCGCACGTACGACGCCGGCGGCCCGCGCACGCCCATCGGCACACCGGCGCTGCGCGGCCTCGCGTGGACGATCGCGGTGCTCACGGTCATCATCGTCATCATGGGCGTGCTCACCACCGGAGCCGGCCCGCACGCCGGGGACGAAGTCAGCGCTCGCAACGGGCTGCCGATCGTCCTCATGGCCCGCCTGCACGCCGCTCCCGTCTGGCTGCTCGTCATCGCGACGGTCGCAGGCATCGTGGCCGCGCACCGCCAGCGGCTGCCCGAGGTCCGCCGCCCCCTCGTCGTCCTGCTGATCGTCGAGCTCGCCCAGGGCGTCGTCGGCTACATCCAGTACTTCACCGGCCTGCCCGTCTGGCTCGTCGCCCTGCACATGGCCGGCCTGTGCGTCGTCATCGCCGCCTCGACCGCTGTGCTCGACAGCGTCTACCGCCGGGCTCCCCTGCCCCCCGCCGACACGCTGCTGGCCCCGCGCGGCCGCACCGACCTGCCCCCGGAGGCAGCGGCGGAGGCGGACGCGGGTGGGAGCGCCGCCGCGGGTGCGGAGTCAGACCCGACTGCGGAGAGCGGCCCGACCGCGGAGCCAGGCCCCGCCGGCGCCGCCCAGCCGGGCGCGGACACCGGAGCCGCGCACGGGACCGGGGCGGGACGCGGCACCGCACCCGGTGCGGGGGGCTGAGCCGCCGTGCTGCTCGCCCTGCTGCGCCGCTACCTGCGCCCGCACCTGCCCATGCTCGCGGTGCTGCTGGCGTTCCAGATCCTGCAGATCCTCGGGACCCTGCTGCTGCCCAACATCAACGGCCGCATCGTCGACGAGGGCGTCGCCGCCGGGGACACCGGCACCGTCGCCCGGCTGGGCGGCCTCATGCTCGGCATCGCGTTCGGGCAGGTCATCGCCAATGTCATCGCGATCATCGCCGGGGCCTTCGTGTCGATGGCCGCCGCGCGCGACGTCCGCGCGGACTTCTTCGCGGCCGTGCAGGGCTTCGGCCGGGCGGAGACGGCGCGGTTCGGCGCCTCCACCCTCGTGACCCGCTCGACGAACGACATCCGCCAGGTCCAGCAGTTCCTCACGATGGCGCTGTCGATCATGATCATGGCGCCCATCATGGCGCTGGGCGGCCTCGCCCTCGCCCTGGCCCAGGACCTCGCGCTGTCGTGGGTCATCCTCGCCACGGTGGCCGTCCTCGTCGCGGTCATGGCGGTGCTCGTCATGCGCATGGTGCCCTCGTTCCGGGTCATGCAGGACCGCATCGACGCGATCAGCTCCGTGCTCGCCCAGCAGCTGGCGGGCCTGCGCGTGATCCGGGCGTTCACGAAGGAGGACGAGGAGCGGGCGCGGTTCGCCCGGGCGAACACGGAGCTCACCGACGCCCAGCTGCGCGTCGGGACGTACTTCGTCGCCCTCTTCCCCGCCGTCATGACCCTCGTGAACGCCGGCACGGTGGCCGTCGTGTGGTTCGGCGCCCAGCAGATCCAGGCCGGGGCCAGCCAGATCGGCACCGTCATGGCGTTCATCCAGTACCTCATGCTCATCCTCATGGGCGTCGTCATGTTCGCCTTCATGTCCATGATGGTCCCGCGCGCCCAGGTGGCCGCCGGCCGCGTGCTCGAGGTCATCGACACCCGCCCGGAGATGGACCGGGGGCACGGCACCGTCGAGCGGCTGCCGAGCCCGGGCACGATCGCGTTCGACGGCGTCGCGTTCCGCTACCCCGGTGCGCGGCGCTGCGTCGTCGAGGATGTCACGTTCGCGGTCCCCGCCGGCGCCACCTGCGCCGTCATCGGATCGACCGGCGCGGGCAAGTCGACGCTCGTGCAGCTGCTCGTGCGCCTGCTCGAGCCCACCGCCGGGCGCGTGAGCGTGGGCGGGGCGGACCTGGCCGCGCTGGCCCCCGAGGTGCTCGCGGGCCAGTTCGGCTACGTCCCCCAGCGCGCCTACGTCTTCGGCGGCACCGTCCGGGCGAACCTCGCGCTGGGCAACCCCACGGCCTCGGACGCGCTCATGTGGTCCGCCCTCGAGACCGCGCAGGCCGCCGAATTCGTCCGCGCCTACGCCGACGGCCTCGACCACGTCATCAACGAGGGCGGCACGGACCTGTCCGGCGGCCAGCGCCAGCGCCTCGCCATCGCCATGGCCGTGTGCCGCGAGGCCCCCATCCTCATCTTCGACGACTCCTTCTCGGCCCTCGACACGGCCACCGACCGCGCGGTGCGCTCCGCGCTCGCCGCGGACACCGCCGCCACCACATTCATCGTCACGCAGCGGGTGGCCTCCGCCATGGCCGCGGACCTCATCGTCGTCTTCGAGGCCGGGCGCGTCGTCGCCCAGGGCACCCACGCCCATCTGCTCGAGGACTCCCCCATCTACCGCGACATCGTCTCCTCCCAGGTGGGCCCGCCCGCAGACCCGAGCGGTGCGCAGGGCGGCCTGGCCGATGCCGCCCAGGCGCGCCTCGGCGGCGCGGACGGTACGGCCCCGGGCCCCGCGGCCGGGGGCCCCGCAGCCGGGGGCCCCACACCCAAGGGCCCCGCAGTCGGGGAGGCGGGCGCATGAGCGAGGACCTCGCACCCAATCAGCGCGCCTCCCGGCTGTGGCCCACGCTGCGGCGCCTCGCCCGCGAGTTCGGCCCCGAGCGGACGCCGTTCGCGCTCACCGTCGTCGCCATCGTGACCTCCACGGTGCTCACGATCATCGCGCCCTGGGTCCTCGGCAAGGCCACCGACGCGGTGTTCGCCGGGTTCATGTCCCTGCAGATGCGCGGCGGGCAGACGAAGGACCAGGCAATCGCCGAGCTCGAGGCGCAGGGCCAGGGCGATCGCGCCGCCATGCTGCGGGCGATGGACGTCGTGCCGGGCGCCGGCATGGACTTCGCGCTCATCGGCCGGCTGCTGCTGGTGACACTGGCGGTCTACGTGGCCGCCCAGGCGCTCATGTGGGCCGCCGGCTGGATCGGCAACCGCCTCATCCAGCGCGTGCTCCTGCGCCTGCGCGAGCGGGTGGAGGACCGCATCCATCGCGTGCCGCTGTCCTACCTCGACGGCAAGCAGCGCGGGGACATCCTCTCGCGCCTGAGCAACGACCTCGACAACCTCTCCCAGGTGCTCAACCAGTCCCTCCAGCAGATCATCAACAGCGTCGTCATGGTGGTCGGCGTGCTCGCGATGATGTTCGCGCTGTCCTGGCAGCTGGCGCTCGTGGCGCTGGCCACCCTGCCGCTGACCGTGCTCGTGGTCGCGCTCATCGGCCGGCGCTCGCAGCGCGAATACGCGGAGCAGTGGAAGGCCACCGGCGAGCTCAACGCCTACGTCGAGGAGTCGATCGGCGGTCAGCAGCTCATCCAGGTCTACGGGGCCACCGAGCGCACGCTCGAGGGCTTCGGGGCGGTCAACGAGCGCGTCTACCGCTCCTCCCTGCGCGCCCAGGCGCTGGCGGGCTCCATGATGCCGGCGATGTCGTTCGTGTCGAACCTCGTGTTCGTCGGCATCGCCGTGCTCGGCGCGTGGCGGGTGGCCACCGGCGGCATGACGCTCGGCAGCGTGCAGGCCTTCATCCAGTACGCGCGCCAGTTCTCCCAGCCGCTGTCGCAGCTGGGCGGGATGGCCGCCCAGCTGCAGTCCGCCGCCGCCAGCGCCGAGCGCGTCTTCGACCTCCTCGACGCGCCGGACGAAGCGGGTGAGACCGGGACCCACCCGGACTTCGCCCCGGGTGCCGGGCGGATCGAGTTCGCCGACGTGTCGTTTGCCTACGCGCCGGGCACGCCGCTCATCGAGCACCTGAGCCTCGTGGCCGAGCCCGGCTCCACGATCGCGATCGTGGGCAGCACCGGGGCGGGCAAGACGACGCTCGTCAACCTCCTGCTGCGGTTCTACGACGTGGATGACGGTTCGATCACGTTCGACGGCATCGACATCCGCGAGCTCAGCCGCACCCAGCTGCGCTCACCCATCGGCATGGTCCTCCAGGACGCGTGGCTGTTCGAGGGAACGATCTACGACAACATCGCCTACGGCCGGGCCGGCGCCACCCGCGAGGAGGTGCTGGCCGCCGCCCGCGACGCGTACGTCGACCGCTTCGTCCACCACCTGCCGGATGGCTACGACACCGTGATCACGGAGGCCGCGGACAACATTTCGCAGGGAGAGCGCCAGCTCATCACGATCGCCCGCGCCTTCGTCTCGCAGCCGCGCGTGCTCGTGCTCGACGAGGCGACCTCGTCCGTGGACACGCGCACCGAGGTGCTCGTCCAGGAGGCGATGAACCGGCTGCGGGCGGGACGCACGAGCTTCGTCATCGCCCACCGGCTGTCGACGATCCGCAACGCGGACCTCATCGTCGTCATGGAGTCCGGCCACATCGTCGAACAGGGCAGCCACGACGAGCTCCTGGACGCCGACGGCCGCTATGCGCAGCTCTACGAATCGCAGTACGCCCAGCCGGCCGAGGGCGCTGACGCCGACGCGGATTCCGCCGGTCCGGGTGCAAGTCCGGGCGCTGGCCTGGACACCGCTCCGGGTGCGGCTCCGAGCGCAGGTCCGAGCGCTGGTCTCGGCACCGCCGGTCAGGACTCGGCCGAGGCGCCCTGACCGTCCCGGGCACGGCGCGCCATCGTCCTGCAGCGCCCGCCTGCAGGGCGGACGTGCCACACTGAGCGCATGAGCGCGCAGGCGGTCGCCGCGGCCGCAGCCTTCCTCCAGGCGCGGCTGGGCGAGCCCATCGGCTGGGAGGACGCCGCCGCGCACGTGGGCTACAGCGCGTTTCACTTCTCGCGGATGTTCGCCCGCCGGACCGCCATGTCCCCCGGCCGCTACCTGGCGGTGCTGCGCTTCCACGCCGCCAAGCGCCTGCTGCTGGCCGCCGATGACGACGTCGTCGACGTCTGCACCGCCGTGGGCTTCGCGTCGCACGCCACCTTCACGCGCAGGTTCGCCGCGGTCGTGGGAACCCCGCCGGCGCGGTTCCGCCGCCTGGCCGACGCGCTGGCCGAGCGCAGCACGCAGCCCTTCGCGATCGGCGCGAGCACGGGGCCCGCGGTCCGGGTCAGCCTCCGGCTGCCGGAGCGCGGTCTCAGGCGCCCGTGGCATGTGTGGCTGGGCTGGTACCCGGAACCGGTGCCGATCGGCCTGCCCACGGCGGGCGTGCTCGTCGAGGGCGACGACGATGTCGAACTGCCGCTGTGCCCGGGGGCGCCGCACCTGCTGGGCTTCGCCGTGGATCCCACCGCCGAGGCGCTCGCGCAGTTGGCGCCCGACGCGCCGCTGGTCAGCGGCTGGCCGCGCCCGCTGAGAGCCCCTGCGGCCGTCACCCTGACGTTCGCCGCACCGCCTCGGCCCGCCGTGCCGCTGCTCTCCGCGCTGCCGAGCCTTGCGCCCTGATGACCGGGAAACGCGCCAGCGCCCCGCCATCGCACCGTCCTCGCCGCCGCCTCGCACAGTCGGGGCGCAGCAGCGCAGGAACGGATAAGCGCCGGGCGCACCCCGCCCCTAGATTGGACGGTGTCCAGCGGTCGCCCGCTTCGCACGCGCGGGCCCCGCCTCACACCCACGAGAGGAATCGCCATGCCCCGACCCACCGGCACACCCACCTGGCTCGACTACGGTGCACCCCAACTCAGCGAGTCGCTCGACTTCTACGGCGCGCTCTTCGGCTGGGACTTCGAGGACTCCGGCCCCCAGCTCAACCACTACACGATGGCGCACAAGGACGGTGCGCCCGTGTGCGGCCTCATGGACACAACCGGCGTGACGGGCCCGGACGGTGCCCCGCTGCCCGCCGCGTGGAATGTGTTCCTCGCGGTGGACGACATCGGCGCTCGGCTGGCGAAGGCACAGGAAGCGGGCGCCCGCGTGCTCATGGAGCCGGGGCACATGGCGGGCACCGGCACGTTCGCCCTCCTCGCGGATCCCACCGGTGCCCGCATCGGCCTGTGGGAGGCCGACGGTTTCGACGGCTATGCGTTCAGCGGCGCGCCCGGCACCCCAGTCTGGTTCGAGCTCATGAGCATGGACTTCGACGCCTCCGCGCGCTTCTACGCCGACGTCTTCGACTTCGAGGTCACCCCTGAGGGCGCTCAGCCCGGCACTCAGGACGACTCCGCGCGGCAGCAGTGCGCGGCTCCGGCGTACGCCACCAACGCGCCCGCGGAGCGCGCCTCGGCGGGCATCTGCGCGGCGTCCGCGTGGTTCCCGGCGGGCACTGTATCGTTCTGGCGCCTCTACTTCGGCGTCGCGGACGCGGATGCGGCGATCGAGCGGATCCGCACACTGGGCGGCTCGCTCCTCGACGGGCCCATGGACTCGCCGTTCGGGCGCATCGCCACCGTGGCCGACCCCAAGGGCGCGGGCTTCCAGATCAACCAGCCGCTGCCGGACCAGGGGGCCTGATCGCGCGGTGCGGCGCCGGCGCGCGCCATCCAGGCGCCTCGGGACGGGCCGTCAGGCCGGGCACTGGGATCGGAGCAGCGGCCCGCTCAGAACAGCGCGGGGACGAACGGGTCGATCGCGACGGCGAGGAAGAGCACGGACAGGTACGTGATCGACCCGTGGAAGACCTTCATGGCGCGCAGCTGCGTGCCCGTCAGGCCCTTCTTCGCTCGTCCCACCAGCGCGTAGCACTCCCAGAGGAACCAGGCGCCACCGGCCACGGCGGTCACGGTGTAGACGGCGCCCATGGGCGCGACCGGGATGAGCGCGAGGCTGGTGAGCACCATGGCCCAGGCGTAGAGGATGATCTGGCGGCCCACCGTCATGGGCGGCACCTTGGACGGCAGCATGGGCACGCCGGCGGCGTCGTAGTCGTCCTTGTACTTCATGGCCAGCGGCCAGTAGTGCGGCGGCGTCCAGAAGAACACGACGAGGAAGAGGATGACCGGCTCCCAGGCCAGCCCGCCGGTCACGGCCGACCAGCCGATGAGCACGGGCATGCACCCGGCGGAGCCGCCCCAGACGATGTTCTGCGAGGTGTGGCGCTTGAGCAGGATCGTGTAGACGACCACGTAGATGAGGATCGCGATCGCCGTGAGCCCGGCGGCCATCCAGTTCGTGAAGCCGCCCATCCAGAACACCGAGCCGATGCCCAGCGCGAAGGCGAACACGAGTGCGTGCGACGGCTTGACCTCGCCCGTGACAAGCGGGCGGTTCTCCGTGCGGTGCATCTTCGCGTCCATGTCGCGGTCGATGAAGCAGTTGAACACGGAGGCCGATGCCGCTGCGGCCGCTCCGCCCACGAGGGTGGCGAGGACGAGCCACAGGTTCGGCAGGCCGCGCTCGGCGAGGAACATCACCGGTGCGGTCGTGACGAGCAGCAGCTCGATGACGCGCGGCTTCGTCAGCGCGACGTAGGCCATGAACGTACTGCGGGGCTTGGGCCCCCGGCGCGCCTCGTCGACGGTGCGCCGGAGGGGCTTCTCCTCACGGTGCTTCATGCGGGTCGGATCGGCACTCACGCAGACAGTCTCTTCCTCACGATTGGGCGGCCGGGCACGGCCGCCGCACAAGCTCTTCGCATTCTACTCGCCGTAGTCGTCGGCGCCACCCGCCCCGCCGTCCGCACCGGCACCGGTAGACTCGAGCCGTCGACTACCGGCCACAACAAAGGATTCGCCTCCTCATGACATTCAGCTCCTGGTCCGACACCGACTTCCGCGCCGTGGACACCGCGCGCGTGCTGGCCGCCGACGCGGTGCAGAAGGCCGGCCACGGCCACCCGGGCACCGCGATGAGCCTGGCCCCCGCCGCCTACTACCTCTACCAGACCGCGATGGTCCACGATCCCGCCGATCCGGACTGGCTGGGCCGCGACCGCTTCGTCCTCTCCGCCGGGCACTCGAGCCTCACCCAGTACATCCAGCTCTACCTGGCCGGCTACGGCCTCGAGCTGTCCGATCTCCAGGCGCTGCGCACCTGGGGATCGCTCACCCCGGGCCACCCCGAGGTGGGCCACACGGCGGGCGTCGAGATCACCACGGGCCCGCTCGGCTCGGGACTGGCCTCGGCCGTCGGCATGGCGATGGCCGCCCGCCGCGAGCGCGGGCTGTTCGATCCCGAGGCGCCGGCCGGGCAGTCGCCGTTCGACCACACGATCTACGTCATCGCCAGCGACGGCGACCTCGAGGAGGGCGTGTCCGGCGAGGCCTCCTCGCTCGCCGGAACCCAGCGCCTGGACAACCTCGTCGTCATCTGGGACGACAACCGCATCTCGATCGAGGACGACACCTCGATTGCGTTCACCGAGGACGTCGAGGCGCGCTACGCCGCCTACGGCTGGCACACCCAGCACGTGGACTTCACACAGGGCGGGTCCGAGTACCGGGAGGACATCGGCGCGCTCGACGCCGCGGTGCGCGCGGCCCACGAGGATCCCCGCCCCTCGTTCATTCGGCTGTCGACGATCATCGCCTGGCCCGCCCCCACCGCCCAGGGCACGGGGACCTCGCACGGCGCCGCGCTGGGCGCGGACGAGGTCGCCGCCACGAAGAAGGTCCTGGGCTTCGACCCGGAGGCCGACTTCGCGGTCGAGGAGGCCGTCCTCGCCCACACCCGGCGCGCGGTCGACCGCGGCCGGGAGGCTCACCGGGCCTGGGACGAGCGCTTCGAGGCGTGGGAGTCTGAGAACCCGGAGCGGGCCGCCCTGCTCCAGCGCCTCACCAACCACGGCGATCCCGCGGGGCTCGCCGAGGCCTTCCCCACGTTCGAGCCGGATGCCCAGAAGTGGATCGCGACCCGCGCCGCCTCCGGCACGGTGCTCAACGCGATCGGCGAGCTGCTGCCGGAGCTGTGGGGCGGTTCGGCGGACCTCGCCGGGTCGAACAACACGCTCATCAAGGCCGACGAGTCGTTCCTGCCCCCGGACCGCGCCACCTCGCAGTTCGCCGGCAGCGCGTACGGCCGCAACCTGCACTTCGGCGTGCGCGAGTTCGCGGCCGGCCTGGTCTGCAACGGCATCGCACTGCACGGGCCCACGCGGCCGTACGCGGGCACGTTCCTCGTCTTCTCCGACTACCAGCGCGCCGCCGTGCGCCTGGCGGCCCTCCAGCAGCTGCCCACGATCTTCGTGTGGACGCACGACTCGATCGGCCTGGGCGAGGACGGGCCCACCCACCAGCCCGTCGAGCACCTCTCCGCGCTGCGGGCGATCCCGGGCCTCGACGTCGTCCGGCCCGCCGACGCCAACGAGGTCTCCGTCGCCTGGCAGACCCTGCTCGGCCACCGCGACCGGCCCACGGGCCTCGTGCTCACGCGCCAGGCAGTGCCGGTCCTCGACCGTGCCGACCTGGCGCCGGCCGCCGGCGCGGCGCGCGGCGGCTATGTCCTCTCCGACGACGAGGGCGAGCCCGAGGTCATCATCATGGCCTCCGGCTCGGAGGTCCACATCGCGCTCGAGGGCGCCCGCGCCCTGCGCGCCGAGGGCACCCGCGTGCGCGTGGTGTCGCTGCCCAGCCACGAGTGGTTTGACGCCCAGGACCAGGACTACCGCGATGAGGTGCTCCCCCCGCACATCCGCGCGCGGGTCAGCGTCGAGGCCGGCTCGGCCATGAGCTGGCACCGCTACCTCGGCACCGAGGGCCGCGCGGTCTCCCTCGAGCACTTCGGCGCCTCGGCCGACTACCAGCGCCTCTACGTGGAGTTCGGCATCACCCCGGACGCGGTGGCCACCGCCGCCCGGGGATCGATCGCCGCGGCGGGGGCGCGCGCATGAGCGCCCCGCTGGAGCAGCTCAGCGCCGCCGGCGTGTCCGTGTGGCTCGACGACCTCTCGCGCTCGCGCCTGGCATCCGGGGGCCTCGCGCAGGCGATCGCCGACACCTCGGTCGTGGGCGTGACGACGAACCCGACGATCTTCGCCGCCGCCCTGCGCGACGGTGGGGCGTATGCGGAGCAGGTCGCGCAGCTGGCCGCCGAGGGCGGCTCCGTCGACGCCGCCATCGACGCCGTCACGTGCGCCGATGTCGGACAGGCCTGCGATGTCCTGCGCCCCGTCTACGACCGCACCGACGGCGCCGACGGCCGCGTGTCCATCGAGGTGCCCCCGCACCTGGCCCGCGATGCCGAGGGCACCGTCGAATACGCCTGCCGGCTCGTGCGGGCCATCGACCGGCCCGGCACCATGATCAAGATTCCCGCCACGGAGGAGGGCCTCGACGCCATCACCCGGGTCGTGGCGGAGGGCATCAGCGTCAACGTCACCCTCATCTTCGCGCTGGGCCGCTACCGGCGGGTCGTCGAGGCGTACATCAACGGCCTCGAGCGCGCCCGCGAGGCCGGCCACGACATCTCGCAGATCCACTCGGTGGCCTCGATCTTCGTCTCCCGCGTCGACACGGAGTTCGACCGTCGGCTCGAGGAGATCGGCACCCCGGAGGCGCTCGCGCTGCGCGGCCGGGCCGGGCTGGCCAACTGCCGCCTGGCCCACCGCATCGCCGGCGAGCAGTTCGACTCCGAGCGCTTCCGCGTGCTCGCCGCCGCCGGGGCCCGCCGCCAGCGCCCGCTGTGGGCCTCCACCGGGACGAAGAACCCGGCCTACCCGGACACGATGTACGTCACCGGGCTCGTCACCGAGGGCTGCGTGAACACGATGCCGGAGGCCACGCTGCGCGCGTTCGCCGACCACGGCGAGGTCCACGGCGACACGGTGGTCGACGGCTACGCGCAGGCCGATGAGGACCTCGACGCGCTCAGCCGGCTCGGCATCGACTACGCGCAGGCCATGGACCGGCTCGAGGCCGAGGGCCTGGAGAAGTTCGAGGCGAGCTGGGATGAGCTCGCAGGCTCCGTGGGCGAGCAGCTCGCGGCGGCACGAGAGGAGCGCGCATGAGCGCGGATGACCAGCACACGACCGTGAGCCTGGGGGTGCGCTCGGAGGCGGAGTTCGACGAGCAGCTCGCGGCGATCCTCGACGCCCGCGCCGCCTCGCGCATCGCCGCGGGCGACGGCGGGGTGTGGGGCGATGCCGCGAGCGCCGAGGCGCAGCGCCGCCTGGGCTGGACCGGGCTGCCGCTCGAGTCCGTCGGACTCGTCGAGCGGATCGGAGAGCTGCGCTCCGAGCTGGAGTCCGAGGGCCTCACCCGCATCGTGCTCGCCGGCATGGGCGGGTCCTCCCTGGGGGCGGAGGTCATCGCCGCAACCGCCGGGGTGCCGCTCACGGTGCTCGACACGACTGCGCCGGACGAGGTGCGCCGCGCGCTCACCGAGGACCTCGCGGCCACCGTCCTCATCGTCGCCTCGAAGTCCGGGACGACGGTCGAGACCGATTCCCACCGGCGCATCTTCACCGCCCTGTGCGCCGAGGCCGGGCTCGACCCCGCGGCCCGGCTCATCGCCATCACGGACCCGGACACCGCGCTCGCCCAGCTCGCCGAGGCCGAGGGATGGCGGGCCGCGTTCGAGGCAGATCCCACCGTGGGCGGGCGCTTCGCCGCGCTCAGCGCATTCGGGCTCGTGCCCGCCGGGCTCGCAGGCGCCGAGGTCGCCTCGCTGCTCGCCCAGGCGCAGGAGCTCGCGCCCGCGCTGGCCGCGGACTCCGCGGACAACCCGGCCGTGCGCCTCGGCGCCTTCCTCGGCACGGCCCACGGCCTCGGCACGGAGAAGCTCGTCATCGCCACCACCGATGCCCCGATCGTTGGGCTCGGCGCGTGGCTCGAGCAGCTCATCGCCGAGTCGACCGGCAAGGAGGGCCTGGGGATCCTCCCGGTGGCCGTCGAGTCCATCCACTCCCCCGGCTTCGACGATGCCAGGCCCGATGCGGCGCTGCTGTTCATCGGCTCCGCGGTGGGCGACCACCAGCCGCTCTCGGAGTTCGCGGCCGCCGTGGCCGGGCCGCTGGGCGCCCAGTTCCTGCTGTGGGAGACCGCGGTCGCCATCGCCGGGTACAGCATCGGCATCAACCCGTTCGACCAGCCCGATGTCGAGGCGGCCAAGGCCAACGCACGCGCGCTGCTCGAGGGCGCAGCCGAGGGCGATGACCGGCCGGTCATCACCGACGGCGCGGTCGACGTCGTCGACTCCCACCGTATCCTCGCGGACGTCGAGAGCCTGCGCGGCGCCCTCGACGAGCTCATCGACCGCACCGACGAGTACGGCTACATCGCGATCCAGGCCTACCTGGACCGCGGTGCCGCGGCCGACGCGCAGGCGCTGCGCGATACCGCCGCCCGGGCGACCGGCTTCCAGACGACGTTCGGCTGGGGTCCGCGCTACCTGCACTCGACCGGGCAGTACCACAAGGGCGGCCACCCCAACGGCAGCTTCATCCAGCTCATCGCGGCTCCGGAGGCCGATGTCGAGGTGCCGGGCACGGGGTTCACGCTCGGCCGGCTGCAGGAGGCGCAGGCGGCCGGGGACGCCGAGGCCCTGCACGGCCGACCGCTCATCACGATCCGCCTGCGGGAGGTCGAGGCCGGCCTCGCCCAGGTGCGCGCGGCGCTCGAGGCGCTCGACGGGTGAGCGCACCCCGTCCCCGTCCTCGCTGGCGGGGGCGGGGACGAGGCGCAGACGCACCGCGGCCCGGCAGTCGATGACTGCCGGGCCGCGGTGCGTGAAGGGCGGGCTACGCCTGGAAGCGGACGATGAGTCCGAGCAGGATGATCGAGGCGCCCCACACGATCGCGATGAAGGCCGTGATCCGGTTGAGGTTGCGCTCCGCGACGCCGGAGGCGCCGAGGTTCGAGCTCATGCCGCCGCCGAACATGTCCGACATGCCGCCGCCCTTGCCCTTGTGGAGCAGGATGAACAGCGTGAGGATGACGCTCGTGAGGATGAGCAAGCCGGTGAGGACCCAAGTCAGAATTTCCACGCGCTCACCCTATCAGCCGCGCACCGCGGCGGCGCACAGCGCCGCGAAGCCGTCGGCCTCGAGGCTCGCACCGCCCACCAGCGCGCCGTCGATGTCCTCGGCGGCGACGATCTCCGCCACGTTCTCCGCCTTCACGCTGCCGCCGTAGAGGATCCGCGCGGCATCCGCGACGGCATCCCCCGCCGTCTCCCGCAGCGCGGCGCGCAACGCGGTGGCCATCTCCGCAGCGTCCTGCGCCGTCGCGGTCGCTCCGGTGCCGATCGCCCAGACGGGCTCATAGGCGACGACGAGCCCGCCCAGCGCCTCCGCCGCGATGCCCTCGAGGGCCGCGCGCAGCTGCCCGGTGACGTAGTCGAGGTGGCCGCCGGCCTCGCGGACCTCGGCAGACTCGCCCACGCAGAGGATGGGCACGAGCTCGTGGCGCAGTGCGGCCTCGAGCTTCGCACGGACCTGCGCGTCGTCCTCGCCGTGGTGGGCGCGGCGCTCGCTGTGGCCCACGAGCGCGTATGCGCAGCCGAGCCGTGCGAGGAACCGGCCGCTGACCTCGCCCGTGTAGGCGCCCTCGTCATGGGCGGAGAGGTCCTGCGCCCCGTAGGCCAGGTCGAGCTTGTCGCCCTGGACGAGCGTCTGCACCGAGCGCAGGTCCGTGAACGGCGGGATGACCGCCACTTCGCAGGACCCCGCCGGCAGGCGGGCATCGCGCAGCGCCCACGCGAGCTTCTGCACGGTCGAGATCGCCTCAAGGTGGTCGTGGTGCATCTTCCAGTTGCCCGCCAGCAGCAGGGTGCGCTGGGCCATCACTCGTCCTCCAGCGCCGCGAGACCGGGCAGTTCCTTGCCCTCGAGGTACTCGAGGCTGGCCCCGCCCCCGGTGGAGATGTGGCCGAAGCTGTCGTCGGAGAAGCCGAGCGCGCGCACGGCCGCGGCGGAGTCGCCGCCGCCCACGACCGTCAGGCGCCCCTGGTCCGCGCCGCCGTGGACGTCGGTGAGCGCCTCGGCCACGGCCTTCGTGCCCGCCGCGAACGCCGGGAACTCGAAGACGCCCATGGGCCCGTTCCAGAACACCGTGCGCGCCCCGGCGATGAGCTCGGCGTAGTGCGCCGCAGTCTCCGGGCCGATGTCGAGCCCGATGGCGGACGCCCCCGCCGGCGTCGATTCGAGCGCGTCGACCGGCACCGTCCAGTGCTCGGCGTCGCGGTCGAACGACGCGGCCATGACGATGTCGGTGGGCAGCACGATGTCGACGCCGGCCTGCTGCGCCTTGGACAGGTAGCCGCGCACGGTGTCGAGCTGATCGTCCTCGAGCAGGCTCTGGCCCACCGCATGGCCCTGCGCCGCGAGGAAGGTGAAGACCATGCCGCCGCCGATGATGAGCGTGTCCGCCCGCTCGAGCAGGGAGGCGATGACGCCCAGCTTGTCCGAGACCTTCGAGCCGCCGAGGACCACGACGTAGGGGCGCGCGGGGTCGTGCAGCAGCCGGTCGGAGACCTCCACCTCCGCCGCGACGAGCCCGCCGGCAAAGGAGGGCAGCAGGCCGGCGACGTCGACGACGCTCGCCTGCTTGCGGTGGACGACGCCGAAGCCGTCGGAGACGAAGGCGTCCGCGAGGCCGGCCAGGCGCCGGGCGAAGGGCAGCCGGTCGGCGTCCTTCTTCGCCGTCTCGCCCGGATCGAAGCGCAGGTTCTCCAGCAGCACGACGTCGCCGTCGTCCATCCCGGCGACCTTGGCCTGGGCGTCGTCTCCGACGGTGTCCCAGGCGAACGTCACCTGCCTGCCGATCGCCTTCGACAGCTCCGGTGCGACGGGGGCCAGCGAGTAGACGGGGTCAGGGGCGCCCTGCGGCCGGCCGAGGTGGGCGGCGACGATGACCTTCGCGCCGGCCTCGGCCAGCGCGCGGATCGTCGGCGCCGAGGCCGTGATCCGCCCGGTGTCCGTGATCGTCGTGCCGTCCATCGGCACGTTGAGGTCGCTGCGGACGAGGACGCGCTTGCCCGCGAGCTGGGCCGGGTCGGTCAGGGTCCTCACTTGCCGGCCTCCTGCAGCTTGCCGCCCACCAGGGAGGTGAGCTCGAAGAGGCGGTCGGAGTAGCCCCATTCGTTGTCGTACCAGGCGATGACCTTGTACTGGTCCCCGACCCTCATCGTCAGCTGCGAGTCGAAGATCGCCGAGCGGGGGTCCATGACGATGTCGGAGGACACGAGCGGCTCGTCCGTGTAGCCGAGGATGCCCGCCAGCTCGCCCTGGGAGGCGGCGAGCATGGCCGCGTTGATCTCCTCGACGGAGGTCTCGCGGGCCGGGACGAACGTGAGGTCGACGAGCGAGCCGGTGGGCACGGGGACGCGGATCGCGAAGCCGTCCAGCCGGCCCTCGAGCTCGGGGATGACCTTGGCGACGGCGCTGGCGGCGCCGGTCGTGGTCGGCACGATGTTGAGCGCGGCGGCGCGGGCCCGCCGGAAGTCCTTGTGCGGGGCGTCGAGCAGGTTCTGGTCCCCGGTGTAGGCGTGCACGGTCGTCATGACGCCGGATTCGATTCCGACGGTGTCGTTGAGCACCTTGGCCACGGGTGCCAGGCAGTTCGTCGTGCACGAGGCGTTCGAGATCACGGTGTGCTGGGCCGGGTCGAAGTCCTCGGCGTTGACGCCCAGGACGAACATGCCGTCGGTGCCCTTGCCCGGGGCGGAGAGGATGACGGTCTTCGCGCCGCCGTCGAGGTGCTTGGCGGCCTTGTCGCGGCTGGCGAACTTGCCGGTGGACTCGATGACGATGTCCGCCCCGGCCTCGGCCCACGGGATCTGGGCGGGATCGGCGATCGAGGTGGCCCGGATCCGCTTGCCGTCGACCGTGATCGACTCGTCGTCGTGCTCGATCTCCGCCTCGAAGCGGCGCCACACGGAGTCGTACTTGAGCAGGTGGGCGAGGTGGGCGTTGTCGGTGAGGTCGTTGATGGCAACGACCTCGATCCCGCGTCCCTCGTCGTGTGCGTGCCGCAGGAATGAGCGGCCGATGCGGCCGAATCCGTTGATGCCGACGCGAATGGGCATGAGACCTCCTGGTCGTCCGGGGCGTGCTCGGTGGGTCGCTCCCAGTCTAGTGGCGCTTACGCGTCGTCGAGCATGTCCGGGGTGAGGTTCGCATCCGTGCCGGGGATCCCGGTGTCCTCGGCCCTCTTGTCCGCGGTGGCCAGCAGGCGCCGGATCCGGCCCGCGATGGCGTCCTTCGTCATGGGCGGGCTGGCCAGCTGGCCGAGCTCCTCGAGGGAGGCCTGCTTGTGCTGCAGCCGCAGGCGCCCGGCGTAGCGCAGGTGGTCAGGCACGTCCTCGCCGAGGATGTCGAGCGCCCGCTCGACGCGTGCGCCCGCGGCCACGGCGGCCCGCGCCGAGCGGCGCAGGTTCGCGTCGTCGAAGTTCGCCAGCCGGTTGGCGGTGGCGCGCACCTCGCGGCGCAGGCGCCGCTCCTCCCACACGAGGCGGGTGTTCTCCGCGCCCATCGCGGTGAGCAGGTCCCCGATCGCCTCGCCGTCGCGCAGCACCACGCGGTCGACCCCGCGGACCTCGCGGGACTTCGCCGCGATCTCGAGGCGGCGGGCAGCCCCCACGAGCGCGAGGGCGGCCTCCGGCCCGGGGCACGTGACCTCGAGCGCCGCCGACCTGCCGGGCTCGGTGAGGGAGCCGTGCGCGAGGAACGCCCCGCGCCACGCGGCCTTCGAATCGGTGATCGAGCCGTTGACGACGGCGGCGGGCAGGCCGCGCACGGGCCGCCCCTGCCCATCGACGAGCCCGGTCTGGCGGGCCAGTGCCGGGCCGTCTTGGGCCACGCGCACGAGGTAGCGGCTGCTGCGCCGGATCCCGGCGGCGCCGATGACGGTGACCTCGGCGGTGTGGCCGTAGAGGGCCTTGATCTCCGCGCGCAGGCGGCGGGCGGCGGCGCCGGTGTCGACCTCCGCCTCGACGACGATCGAGCCGGCCACGATGTGCAGGGCCCCCGCGAAGCGCAGCGTGGCCGAGACCTCGGCCTTGCGGGCGGAGGCCCGCGTCTCGCGGTACCGGGCCAACTCGTCCTTGACCTGCGCGGTCAGTGCCATTCGGGGTCCTTTCTCACCACTGCTCGTCGACGCTGAGGCCCGCGTCGAGCAGCAAATCACGGTAACACGCCGCGAGCTTGAGGCTGTCGTGCTGCTGGGGCCTGCGCCCGGCCAGCGGCCGCGCCCACAGCTGGGCGCCGAACAGCCGCGCCGCGCTGGCCTCGAGCCCCGGCTCCTCCGCGGCGGCCGCAGCGTCCACGACGATCGCGTCGAAGGACAGGCGGGGCGCGTGGGCGTGGAGCGAGTCGAGGTGGGCGGCCAAGGTCAGGCCGCGGGTCTCGAGCTCCGCTCCCGGCAGGTTGAGCGTGAGGATCTTCAGCGCCTGGGAGCGGTACAGCGTGTCCGCCAGGGCGGGCACGAGCAGGTGGGGCATGACGGAGGTGTACCAGGAGCCGGGCCCCAGGTTCACGACCTCGGCCTGGGCGACGGCGTCGAGGGTCTCCTGCCGGGCCGGCGGCCGCGGCGGGCTCAGCCGCACCTGCGCCACCTGGCCGTCCGTGGCGGCCAGCCGGGACTGGCCGCGGATGACCTCGCGGCGCCCCCCGGGCAGCTCCACGTCCGCCTCGATCGCCAGCGGGACGGAGGACATGGGCAGGACGCGCCCGTGGGTGCGCAGCAGCCGAGCCATCCAGTCGAGCCCTTCGACGTGGTCGCCGAGGATCTGCCAGAGCGCGGCGATGAGGAGGTTGCCCACCGCGTGCTCGTTGAGCGAGCCCTCGGAGGAGAACCGGTGCTGGATGACGTCGCGCCAGTTGCGGCCCCATTCGCCGTCGTCGCACAGCGCCGCGAGCGCCATGCGCAGATCGCCCGGCGGCAGGCCCCCGAACTCCTCGCGCAGCCGGCCGGAGGAGCCGCCGTCGTCTGCGACCGTGACGACGGCGGTGAGGTTCTCCGTGAGCAGCCGGAAGGCGCGCAGCGCCGCGTAGAGGCCGTGGCCCCCGCCGAAGGACACGATGCGGGGGTTGCCGCTAGGCGCGGATTCCGGTCGGCGCAGGTAGAGGGGCAGCTCGAGCGACTGGGTGTCGAGGGACGCGGAGTCGGGCGCCACGGCTACTCCCGCCCCAGGTCGCGGTGGCGCACGGTGACGGCCGCGGGCGTGCGGTCGGCCAGCCGGCGCGCGAGCTGCTCGGTGAGCGCCACCGAGCGGTGCTTGCCGCCTGTGCAGCCGATCGCGACGGTCGCGTACGTCCGGTTCTCGCGCAGGTAGCCCTCGATGACGACGTCGAGGGCGCTGCAGTAGCGGTCGACGAAGGCCAGCGCCCCGGGCTGGGCGAGCACGTAGTCGGCCACGGGGGCGTCCTGGCCCGTGAATTCGCGCAGGTGCGGGATCCAGTACGGATTGGGCAGGAAGCGCACATCGGCCACGTTGTCCGCGTCCTTGGGGATGCCGTACTTGAAGCCGAAGCTCATCACCGTGATGCGCAGTGCGTCCGAGCCCTCGTGGCCGAAGGCGCGGCGCACCTCGGCCCCCAGCTGGTGGACGTTGAGGTCGGAGGTGTCGATCGTGATGTCGGCTCGGCTGCGGATCCCGGCCAGCGCGCTGCGCTCGGCCTCGATGCCCTCGATGAGCGTGCCGTCGGCCTGCAGCGGGTGAGGGCGCCGGACGGATTCGAAGCGGCGCACGAGGACCTCGTCGGAGGCGTCGAGGAACAGCACCCGGACGCCGATGCCCTGGTCCTGGTAGTCGGCGATCGCCTCCTCGAGCGCGGAGAACATCCCGCGGCCGCGCACATCGGCGACGACCGCGACCTTCGGCAGCTTGCCGTCGGCGCGCGCGACCAGCTCGACGAGCGGCGCGATCATCTGCGGGGGCAGATTGTCCACGACGTACCAGTCCATGTCCTCGAGCGCGTTGGCGGCGGTCGAGCGGCCCGCACCGGACATGCCCGTGAGCACGAGCACCTCGACGCCGGCATCGGGGGTGGCGGGGTGATCGGTCATCTCATCCTCTTCGCTGGCGGTCTGGGTCTACGGTAGCCGAATCGGCGGCGGGCTCCGCCCCGGAGGCGCCCAGGGCCGCGAGGATCCGCTCGGCCAGCGCGGGTCCGATCCCGCTCACCGTCGTCAGGTCCTCCGCGCTGGCCGCGGCGATCTTCTTGACGGAGCCGAACTCCCGGATGAGCGCCTTGCGCTTGGCCTCGCCGAGGCCCGCGACATCGTCGAGCTGGGAGGCGCGCATCGACTTCCCGCGCTTCTGGCGGTGGTAGGCGATGGCGAAGCGGTGGGCCTCGTCGCGGATCCGCTGGAGGAGGAACAGCCCCTCGGAGTTGCGCGGCAGGACGACCGGGAACTCGTCCCAGGGCACCCAGACCTCCTCGAGGCGCTTCGCCAGGCCCACCACGGCGATGTCGAGGATCCCGAGGTCCTCGAGGGCCCTGACCGCGGCGCCCACCTGGGGCAGCGCTCCGTCCACGACGAGGAGCGAGGGGCGGTAGCCGAAGCGCTCGTCCGGCTCGTCCTTCGTCAGCGCCTCGAGGTAGCGCGAGAAGCGCCGGGAGACGACGTCGTACATCGCCGAGGTGTCATCGCGCGCCGCGTCCCCGGTCACGGAGAAGCGGCGGTAGTCGCGCTTCTTGGGCAGGCCGTCCTCGAAGACGACGAGTGAGCCGACGACGTCGCTGCCCTGCATGTGGGAGTTGTCGATGCACTCGATGCGCAGCGGCGGCTCGGAGAGCTCGAGCGCCTGCTGGATCTCGTTGAGCGCCGTGCTGCGGGTGGTGAGGTCGGCGGCCCGGCGCGTCTTGTGCAGCGCCAGCGACTCCCGGGCGTTCTGCTCGACGGTCTGCGCGACGGCGGCCTTCTCGCCGCGCTGGGGCACGCGGATGCTCACCCGCGAGCCGCGCTTGGCGGTGAGCCACTCGGTGAGCGCCTCGAGCTCGCTGGGCAGCGTGTCGACGAGGATCTCGCGCGGGACCGCATCCGCGTCGGCCTCCGTGTACGCCTGGCGCAGGTAGTCGGCGGTGAGGTCGGCGGGGGTATGCTCCTCGAGCCGCTCGACGATCCAGCCGCGCTGGCCGCGGATGCGCCCGCCCCGCACGTGGAAGACCTGCACGGAGGCCTCGAGCTCCTCGACGACCATGCCGAAGATGTCCGCGTCGGCATTCATCGACAGCACGACGGCGCTCTTGTCGAGCACCTTCTGGAGGGCCGCGAGCTCATCGCGCAGACGCGCCGCCCGCTCGTAGTCGAGCTCCTGTGCCGCCTGCGCCATCTCCCGCTTGCGCGCGGAGATGAAGCCGCCGCCGGAGCCGGACATGAAGTCCGCGATGCTGCGGGCCAGGTCTCGGTGCGCCTCGGGCGAGATGCGGCCCACGCACGGCGCGGAGCACTTGTCGATGTAGCCGAGCAGGCACGGCCGGCCGCTGCGCCGGGCCCGGTCGAACACGCCGTTCGTGCACGTGCGCATGGGGAACGCGCGCAGCAGCAGGTCGAGCGTCTCCTTGATCGCCCACACCTGGGCGAAGGGCCCGAAGTACTTCACGCCCTTGCGGCGCTTGCCGCGGGTGACGTAGACCCGCGGGAACTCGTCCTTCATGGTGATGGCGAGGTAGGGGTAGGACTTGTCGTCGCGGAACATGACGTTGAACCGCGGGTTGTACTCGTTGATCCACGTCCACTCGAGCTGGAGGGCCTCGACCTCCGTGTCCACGACGGTCCACTCGACGGAGGCGGCGCTGTGCACCATCGCGCGGGTGCGCCGGTGCAGCCCCTCCGGCTTGGCGAAGTACGAGTTCAGGCGCGCGCGGAGATTCTTGGCCTTGCCCACGTAGATGACCCGGCGGTCCGGGTCGCGGAACTTGTAGACCCCGGGCCGGGTCGGAATCTCTCCCGGCGCGGGGCGGTACTCACTGGGGTGCACCGATCCGCTCCGCGATCTGCGGCATCCGGGCGAGGTACTCGCCGGTGTGCGAGCCCTCGGCGCGCGCCACCTCCTCCGGCGTGCCCGTGGCGACGACGGTACCGCCGCCGCGGCCCCCTCGGGGCCCATGTCGATGACGTAGTCCGCCGAGCCGATGACGTCGAGGTTGTGCTCGATGACGATGACGCTGTTGCCCTTGTCCACGAGCCCCTGGAGGACGAGGAGCAGCTTGCGGATGTCCTCGAAGTGCAGCCCGGTCGTGGGCTCGTCGAGCACGTAGACGGTGCGCCCGCGCGAGCGCTTCTGCAGCTCGGCTGCGAGCTTGACGCGCTGGGCCTCCCCGCCGGAGAGGGTGGTGGCGGGCTGGCCGAGCCGCACGTAGCCCAGCCCCACCTCGACGAGGGTGTTGAGGTGGCGGGCAATCGCCGGGACGGCGGCGAAGAACTCCGCGGCCTCCTCGATGGGCATGTCGAGGACGTCGGCGATGCTCTTGCCCTTGAACTTCGCCTCGAGGGTCTCCCGGTTGTAGCGCGCGCCCCCGCAGACCTCGCAGGGCACGTAGACGTCGGGCAGGAAGTTCATCTCGATTTTGATGGTGCCGTCGCCGTGGCAGTTCTCGCAGCGCCCGCCCTTGACGTTGAAGGAGAAGCGGCCGGGCTGGTAGCCGCGCACGCGCGCCACCTCGGTCTCCGAGAACAGCCGGCGGACGTGGTCGAACACGCCCGTGTAGGTCGCGGGGTTCGACCGCGGGGTGCGCCCGATCGGCGACTGGTCGACGTGGATGACCTTGTCGAGCTCCTCGAGGCCCGTGATGCGCTTGTGGCGGCCGGGCACCTGACGGGCGTTGTTGAGCCTGTTGGCCAGCTCCGTGTAGAGGATGTCGTTGACGAGGGTCGACTTGCCGGATCCGGAGACACCGGTGACCGCGGTGAACACGCCCAGCGGGAACTTCACCGTGATGTCCTTGAGGTTGTTCTCCCGCGCCCGCTCGACGGTCACCATGCGCTTGCGGTCGATCGGCCGGCGCTCGGCCGGCAGCTCGATCCGCCGGCGGCCGAACAGGTAGGCCCCGGTGACGGAGTCCTCGGCGGCCTCAAGGCCGGGCACCTCGCCGGAGTAGATGACCTCTCCCCCGTGCTCGCCGGCGCCGGGGCCGATGTCGACGATCCAGTCGGAGGCCTCGATCGTCTCCTCGTCGTGCTCGACGACGATGAGCGTGTTGCCGAGGTCGCGCAGCTTGAGCAGGGTGTCGATGAGGCGGCGGTTGTCGCGCTGATGCAGGCCGATCGAGGGCTCGTCGAGGACGTAGAGGACGCCGACGAGGCCGGAGCCGATCTGCGTGGCCAGCCGGATCCGCTGGGCCTCACCGCCGGAGAGCGTCCCGGCGGTGCGGTCGAGGCTGAGGTAGTCGAGGCCCACATCGAGGAGGAACCCGAGCCGGGCGCTGATCTCCTTCATCACCTGCGCCGCGATGGCGGCCTGGCGCGCGTCGAGGTCGAGGGTGGCGAGGAAGTCCGCGGCCTGGTCGATCGAGAGCCGGCTGACGTCGGCGATCGAGGCCCCGCCCACGAGCACGGACAACGCCTCCGGGCGCAGCCGGGTGCCGCCGCACGCCTGGCACGGCACCTCGCGCATGTAGGACTCGTAGCGCTCGCGGGCGTGGTCGGACTCCGTCTCCTCGTGCTTGCGCAGGATGAACTGGTGGACGCCCTCGAAGCCGGTCGAATACGTCCGCTCGCGGCCGAACCGGTTGCGGTACTTGACCTTGACCTTGTAGTCCTTGCCGAACAGGATCGCCTGGCGGTCCGAGTCGCGCAGGGCGTGCCACGGCGTGTCCATGGAGAAGCCGAGCTCGCCGCCGAGGGCCGCGAGCAGCCGGTTGAAGTACTGCGCGGTGGTCTTGCCCAGCGACCAGGGCGCGACCGCGCCCTCCGCAAGGCTCAGGTCCTCGTCCGGGACGACCAGCGACTCGTCGACCTGCAGCTTCGTGCCGATCCCATCGCACTCCGGGCACGCGCCGAACGGCGAGTTGAACGAGAATGTGCGCGGCTCGATCTGGTCGAGCGCCAGCGGGTGGTCGTTCGGGCAGGACATGTGCTCGGAGAAGGTGCGGGTGCTCCCGTCGTCGGGGAACTCCACGTCCATCCGCCCGTCCGCGGTCCGCAGGGCCGTCTCGACCGAGTCCGTCAGGCGCTGGCGGATGTTGTCCTTGGCCACGAGGCGGTCGACGACCACGGAGATGTGGTGCTTGACCTGCTTGGCCAGCTTGGGCGGATCGGAGAGCATGATCTGCTCGCCGTCCACGACGGCGCGGGAGAACCCCTCGGCCTGCAGGCGGGCGAATTCGTCGACGAATTCGCCCTTGCGGCCCCGCACGAGGGGGGCGAGGACGATGAACTTCGTGCGCTCGGTCAGCTGCAGCAGCTGGTCGACGATCTGCTGGGGCGTCTGGCTGGTGATCTCCTCCCCGCAGACGGGGCAGTGGGGCTGGCCGATGCGCGCCCACAGCAGCCGCAGGAAGTCGTAGACCTCCGTGATGGTGCCGACCGTGGAGCGGGGATTGCGCGACGTGGACTTCTGGTCGATGGACACGGCGGGCGAGAGGCCCTCGATGAGGTCGACGTCGGGCTTGTCCATCTGGCCCAGGAACATCCGGGCATAGGACGACAGCGATTCGACGTAGCGGCGCTGGCCCTCGGCGAAGATCGTGTCGAACGCGAGCGAGGACTTGCCCGAGCCGGAGAGGCCGGTGAAGACGACCATCGAGTCGCGCGGCAGCGAGACGTCGACGCTGCGGAGGTTGTGGGCGCGGGCCCCCTGGACCACGAGCGTATCGAGGTGGGAGACGGGTTGCTTGGCTGCAGTCACGTGGACACTCTATTCTCCGGCGCTGACACGGCCGGTCATCGAGGGTGCTGGCGGGGGCGGGCGCGCGGCGCCCGGCCGGGGCGGCCCGGTGCGGGAGCGGGCCCGCGGCTCAGGGGCGCACGGGGCCGACGTCGACGATCTCGAGGACGAGCTCGTCCGCGGCGTCGGAGGCGGCGACGTCGACCACGGCGCTGATCGCCCAATCCCGGTCGCCGCGGGGGTCGTCGAGCACCTGGCGCACCCGCATCCGACCGTCTTCCTCCGGGCCCAGCTGGAACAGGGCCGAGCTGCGCGCCTCGGGCCCGATGCCCAGCTCGCCGTACTCGGCGTAGTAGTCCTCGACCGTAGCCTCCCAGCGCTTCTGGTTCCAGCCGGAGTCGGAGTCGAGCGCGCCCAGCGCGTCATAGGCGGCGCGCTCGGCCAGGAGCACGCGGTGGAACATCTCGTTGCGCACCAGCCGGGCGAAGCGCGCCGGATCCGCGGACAGCCGGGTGTCGGCCGCCCCCATGGGCAGCGCCTCGGCCTCCGCGCCCGCGGCCCGCAGCGCCTCCCACTCCTGGACGAGCGAGGAGTCGATGCGCACGATCACCTCGCCCAGCCAGTCGACGATGTCGCGCAGCGGCTGCGTGACGAGGTCGGCGGGAACGGTCTGCACGAGCGCGCGGTAGACGTCCGTGAGGTAGCGCAGCAGGCCGCCCTCGACCCGCGCCAGCCCGTAGTAGGAGACGAACTGGGAGAAGCCCATCGACTGGTCGATCATGTCCCGGACCACGGCCTTGGGCTCGAGGCCGATCTCGCGCAGCCACGGAGCGTGGGCGACGTAGGCCTCGAACGCCGACTCGAGTGCCTCGCCGTTGGGCTGCGGGCGCTGCAGCGAGTCGAGGACCTCCATGCGCTCCTCGTACTCCACCCCCTCCGCCTTGAGCGCGCCGAGCTCCTCGCGCTTGATGCGGTCGAGCTGGCCCATGAGCACGGCCGGCGGCGCGGGGACCGTCGCCTCGATGACGGAGAGCACGTCGAGCGCCCAGCTCTCGTCCGCGGGATCGAACAGCTCGAGCGCGGCGAGGGCGAAGGGCGACAGCGGCTGGTTGAGCGCGAACTGGGGCCCGAGGTCGCCCACCGGGCGCAGGCCGGGCTCGCCGGCGCTCGTCGTGGTGGGCTCGATGACGCCGGCCGCGAGCAGCGAGCGGCCGATGCCCAGGGCGCGCAGCCGCATGTCGAGCTTGGCGTTGGCCGTCTCGTGGGTCGCCGCGATGAACGCGTCGACCGTGCGGTAGGTGGCGTTGGGGCGCGAGAGCAGATTGACGATCGTCGAGTGGGAGATCCGCATGTGCGAGGTGAGCTCCTCCGGGGTACCGGAGGCAAGGTTGTCGAAGGTCTCCCGCGACCAGGACACGAAGCCCGCCGGCGGCTGCTTGCGCTTGACCTTGCGCCGCTTCTTCGGGTCCTCGCCGGCCTTCGCGAGCGCCTTCGCGTTGTCGATGACGTGCTCGGGGGCCTGCGCGACGACGTAGCCGCGCGTGTCGAAGCCGGCGCGGCCCGCGCGGCCGGCGATCTGCTGGAACTCGCGCACGCGCAGCTTGCGCACCCGGCGCCCGTCGTACTTCGTCAGGGCGGTGAAGAGCACGGTGCGGATGGGGACGTTGATGCCCACCCCCAGCGTGTCGGTGCCGGAGATGACGCTGAGCAGCCCATCCGCGGCGAGGTGCTCGACGAGCCGGCGGTACTTGGGCAGCATGCCCGCGTGGTGGACGCCGATCCCGTGCAGCAGCAGCCGGCGCAGGATCTGGCCGAAGCCCTTGGCGAAGCCGAAGCCGCGGATCGCCTCGGCGACCGCGTCGCGCTGGGCGCGGTCGGCGAGCTCGGCGCTCGTGAGCGAGCCGGCCAGCTCGACCGCGGCCCGCTGCGAGAAGGAGACGACGTAGATGGGCGCCTGCCCCGCCCGCACGAGGCGCTGGAGGGTCTCCTGGAGCGGGTCCTCCGAGTAGTCGTACTCGAGCGGGACGGGCCGCTCGGCACCGGCCACCACGCTCGTGTCCCGGCCGGTGAGGGCGGTGAGCTCCGCCTCGATGCGCGAGGTGTCGCCCAGCGTGGCCGACATGAGGGCGAACTGCGCCTGCGGCAGCGTCAGGAGAGGTGTCTGCCAGGCCCAGCCGCGCTGTGGATCGCCGAAGTAGTGGAACTCGTCCATGACGACGAGGCCGACGTCGAGCAACGGGCCCTCGCGCAGCGCCTGGTTGGCCAGCACCTCGGCGGTGGCGCACACGACCGGGGCGCCGGGGTTGACGGCGGTGTCGCCGGTGACCATCCCGACGGACTCGGGGCCGAAGGCGTCGACGAGCTGGAAGAACTTCTCGCTCACGAGCGCCTTGATGGGCGCCGTGTAGAAGGCGCGCCGGCCCTGGGAGAGGGCGGCGAAGAGGGCCGCGAGTGCCACCATCGACTTCCCGGACCCGGTGGGCGTCGCGACGATCGTGTTGTCCCCGGCCAGCAGGGCGTAGATGGCCTCCTGCTGGGCGGGGTAGAGCTCGATGCCGAGTTCGGCGCAGTAGTCCTCGAAGGCCTCGAGGAGGGTGTCCGGGTCCGCGAATTCCTCGGGGATGTGCGGCAGGCGTGGCACGTGTCGCGCTCCCCCTTCCCGGACCTAGACTGACAGCGCGGCCACGTGGGCAACCGCGGGCCGCGGCCCATTATTCCCCGCCGCCTCGCGCACGAAGGAGTCACCATGGCGATCTTCGCCGTCACCTACGAATACGGTCCCGACATCGACACCCGCATGGCGGCCCGACCCGCGCACCGCACGTGGCAGGCCAAGCTGTTCGACGCCGGCGTGCTGCTGGCCTCCGGGCCGCTCGAGGACGATTTCGTGCCCGGCGGCCTGCTCATCATGCAGGCCGATACGCGCCACAACATCGAGGACACCCTCACCCAGGACCCCTACGCCGCCGCCGAGGTCATCTCGTCGACGACGATCCGGGGCTGGAATCCCGTGTTCGGCCCCTTCGCGCCCGAGGCCTGAGGGAGGCCGCCCCGGGGCCGGGCTCGGCCTGAGCGGCTGCGAGGACTGAGAACGCCCGAGGCCTGAGCGGGTCCGAGGCCTGAGAAGCCTGGCCTGGGGCCGGCCCCAGTCTGAGGAGCCCGGACCGGTGCCGGGCCATGGCCCGCGCGGCTCGGAGGACTGCGCGGGACCGAGGCCTGGATCGGCTCCAGATTTCACTGCGCCTCGGGCATCGAACGGCCCGGGCTGAGGAGGTTCGGACACGTTCCGAGTGGGCACGTTCGGACTGAGTAGGTCGGGGCCGTGCGGGTTCGGGCCGTGCAGGGCAGGGCAGGGGCCGCGCGGGCAGGCCCGCCCACTCCCGGGCGCCCGCCCCCGGATGCCGGCCCCCAGATGCCCGTTCCCGGGCGCCCGCCCCCGGCCGCCCAACCCGGGTGGGCCGCCGCCCAACCCGGATGGTGCGGTCGCTCGGATGCCGTGTCTGCCCGGATGGTGCGGCTGCCCGGATGCTGCGGTCTCGGCGGGTCGGGCGGCGCCGGACGTGCAGGTGTGCCCGCCCCGCGTTGCGCACGTGCTCAGGGGCGCTCGCCGGGCTCCGCACCGGGCTCGTGCGGGGCCGGGCCGTGCGCCTCGTGCTCCACCTGGCCGAAGTGCACGTGCTCGCCCCGCCGCCGCATGGCCACGAGGCTCACAACCGTGGCAACGGCCATCGCGGCGACGATGAAGCCCAGCGACATCCACGTGCCGATCTCCGGCACGCCGGGGAACCACGTCTCGTGCATCGCGTGGAGGATGAGCTTGACGCCGATGAACGCGAGGATCGCCGCGATGCCGTATTTGAGGTACGCGAGGTGGTCGAGCAGGCCGCCCAGCAGGAAGTACAGCTGGCGCAGGCCCATGAGGGCGAAGAGGTTGGCCGCGAACACGATGAAGGGGCTGCTCGTGATGCCGAAGATCGCCGGGATCGAGTCGAGCGCGAACATGACGTCGGTGGTGCCGATGGCGATGAAGACGAGCAGCATGGGCGTGAAGTAGCGCTTGCCGTCGATCGTCGTGCGCAGCCGGTTGCCGTCGTACTCGTCGACCATGTGCGCGCGGCGCTTGATGAACCGCACGAGGGCGGAGTCCTCGTCGTCCTCGTCCTCCTTGCCGAACGCCTGCTTGAACGCGGTGTAGAGCAGGAACGCGCCGAACAGGTAGAACACGCCCACGAACATCTCGATGATGTACGAGCCGGCGAGGATGAAGGCCCCCCGGCAGATCAGCGCGATGATGATGCCCACCATGAGGACTTCCTGCTGGTAGAGCTTGGGCACCTTGAAGCGGCCCATGATGAGCACGAAGACGAAGAGGTTGTCGATGCTCAGCGAGTACTCGGTGAGCCAGCCGGCGAGGAACTGCCCGCCGTGCTCGGCGTCGCTGATGATGAACATGAGCGCGGCGAAGACGAGCGCGAGGGCGACGTAGAAGCCCACCCACAGGCTCGCCTCCTTCATGCCGGGCACGTGGGGGCGCTTGAGGATGAGGAGGAGATCGGCGATGAGGATGAGCACGAGGATGCTCAGCGAGCCGATTTCGAACCACAGCGGAAGGGCGGTGGACATCGCTGCCTTTCTGCGCGCGCGGCGCGCTGCACGGTGTGCGAAAGTCTCTCCCGCGCCGTGGGCGCCGCGGGTCCGGGCGCCTGCGCCGCGCCCAGAGCGCAGCGCAACGGCGCCGTGATGACGAACCCTGCGAGGGTGGGATACTCCCCTTCTGCTGGAGCGGCCAGTCTACACGGCCGAGGCCGCAGGCACCCGTCGTTCGGGTGCCGCCGCCGCTCAGGCGCCGCCGTCGTTGTGCATGGCGCGCAGCTCCTTCTTGAGATCGCCGAGTTCGTCGCGCAGGCGCGCCGCGAGTTCGAACTGCAGCTCCGCGGCCGCGTTGTGCATCTGCTCCGTGAGCTGGGCGATGAGCTCTGCGAGGTCCGCCGTGGGCGGCCGCACGGTCGTCTGCTCCCCCGCGTTGGCCCGCTGCTCCGCCGTGCGCGCCGCGCTGTAGCCGCGCTTGCCCTGCCCGTAGTCGAACTGGGTGAGCAGCTCCCGCGTGTCCTCGTCCTCGCGCTGCAGCCGTTCGGTGATGTCGGCGATGCGCTTGACGAGGGGCTTGGGGTCGATCCCGTGCTCCTTGTTGTAGGCGATCTGGACGTCGCGGCGGCGGTTCGTCTCATCGATCGCGTAGCGCATCGACGGGGTGATGGTGTCCGCGTACATGTGGACCTCGCCGTTGACGTTGCGCGCCGCGCGCCCGATCGTCTGGATGAGCGAGGTGCCCGAGCGCAGGAAGCCCTCCTTGTCCGCGTCGAGGATCGACACGAGCGAGACCTCCGGCAGGTCCAGGCCCTCGCGCAGGAGGTTGATGCCGACGAGGACGTCGAACCGGCCGGCGCGCAGCTCGCTGAGCAGCTCGACGCGGCGCAGGGTGTCCACGTCGGAGTGGAGGTACTCCACCCGCACGTCGTGCTCGAGGAGGTAGTCCGTGAGGTCCTCGGCCATCTTCTTCGTCAGCGTCGTCACGAGCACGCGCTCGTCGCGCTCGACGCGGGTGTGGATCTCGCCGAGCAGGTCGTCGATCTGGCCCCGGGTCGGCTTGACGACCACCTGCGGGTCGACGAGGCCGGTCGGGCGGATGATCTGCTCGACATAGCCGTCGGAGCGCTCGAGCTCGAAGTTGCCGGGCGTGGCGGACAGGTAGACCGCCTGCCCGATCCGGTCGAGGAACTCGTCGAACTTCAGCGGCCGGTTGTCCATCGCGCTGGGCAGCCGGAAGCCGTGGTCGACGAGGGTGCGCTTGCGCGACATGTCGCCCTCGTACATCCCGCCGATCTGGGGCACGGTCACGTGGCTCTCGTCCACGACGAGGAGGAAGTCCTCCGGGAAGTAGTCGAGGAGGCAGTTGGGGGCCGTGCCCGGGGCGCGGCCGTCGATGTGGCGGGAGTAGTTCTCGATCCCCGAGGTGAACCCCATCGACTGCATCATCTCGAGGTCGTAGGTGGTGCGCATCTTCAGCCGCTGGGCCTCGAGCAGCTTGTTCTCCGACTCGAGCTGCTGGAGCCGCTCCGCCAGCTCGTCCTCGATCGAGGAGATCGCTCCGGCCATGCGCGACTCACCGGCCACGTAGTGGCTGGCCGGGAAGATGTGGATGACGTCCTCATCGCGCACGATCTCGCCCGTGAGCGGGTGAAGGGTGTAGAGCGCCTCGATCTCGTCGCCGAAGAACTCGATGCGCAGCGCCAGCTCCTCGTACTGCGGGATGATCTCCACGGTGTCGCCCCGCACCCGGAACGTGCCGCGGGTGAAGGCCATGTCGTTGCGCGCATACTGCATCGAGACGAACCGCTTGAGCAGCTCGTCGCGGTCGCACTGCTGGCCCTTGCGCAGCGTCGCCATCCGCCCGACGTACTCCTCGGGGGTGCCGAGGCCGTAGATGCACGAGACGGTCGAGACGACGACGACGTCGCGGCGGGTGAGCAGCGCGTTCGTCGCGGAGTGCCGCAGCCGCTCGACCTCGTCGTTGATCGAGGAGTCCTTCTCGATGAACGTGTCCGTCTGCGGGACGTAGGCCTCCGGCTGGTAGTAGTCGTAGTAGGAGACGAAGTACTCGACGGCGTTGTTGGGGAGCAGCTGGCGGAACTCGTTGGCCAGCTGCGCGGCGAGCGTCTTGTTCGGGGCCATGACGAGCGTGGGGCGCTGGACCTGCTCGATGAGCCAGGCGGTCGTCGCGGACTTGCCGGTGCCGGTGGCGCCGAGCAGCACGATGTCGCGCTCGCCGCGCTCGAGCCGGCCGGCGATGTCCGCGATGGCGGCCGGCTGGTCGCCCGACGGCGAGTACTCGCTGACGACCTCGAACGGCGCCACCGAGCGGGTGACCTTGGGGCGGTGGCCGATCTTGGGGACCGGGCGCTGCGGGGCCGGCTGCGCGCGCGTGTCCGCCGGCGGCGCCGGCAGCTGCTCATTCTTTGCCATGGGACGAGCCTATCCCCCGCCCCTGACACGGGACGGGGGACGGGCCGACCGCGCTCCCCCCGGCCGACCGGGCCCACCGGCAGGCCGCCGGCCGCGCTGGGCGCGGGTGACAGCGGCGGAGGGCCGTGGGCGCTACGCGACGCCCAGGTAGGCCTCCTTGATGGACGGATCGGCCAGCAGCTCGCGGCCGGTGCCCGTCTTCGTGATGCGGCCGGACTCGAGCACGAGCGCGTGGTTGGCGATGGCCAGCGCCTGGTTCGCGTTCTGCTCGACGAGCAGGACCGTCGTGCCCTGCGCGTTGATCTCCTTGATGATGCGGAAGATCTGTCGGATGAACTGCGGGGCGAGGCCCATCGAGGGCTCGTCGAGCAGGAGCATGTCCGGCCGGGCCATGAGGGCGCGGGCGATGGCGAGCATCTGCTGCTCGCCGCCGGACATCGTGCCGCCGGCCTGGGTGCGGCGCTCGGCCAGGCGCGGGAAGAGCTCGAACACGCGGTCGAGCTCCGAGTCGGCCTTCTTGCCGGAGCGCGAGTACGTGCCCATGTCGAGGTTCTCCATGACCGTCATGGAGCCGAAGATCCCGCGGCCCTCGGGCACCAGCGAGATGCCCAGCGGCACCCGCTTGTACGCCTTGAGCTTCGTGATGTCGCGGTCCTCGAACCGGATGGAGCCGCGGCTGGCGGCCAGCAGCCCCGCGATGGCGCGCATCGTCGTGGTCTTGCCGGCGCCGTTGGCGCCGATGAGCGTGACGATCTCGCCGCGCTCCACCGTGAGGTCGAGCTTCTCGATGGCGCGGATGCGGCCGTAGCGCACCTCTAAGTTGTTGACCTCAAGCATCGACATCGTCGGCCTCCTCTCCCAGGTATGCGGCGATGACCGCGGGGTCCTGCTGGATGGCCGACGGGACGTCGTCGGCGATCTTCTTGCCGAATTCGAGCACGACAATCCTGTCCGTCACGCCCATGACGAGCTTCATGTCGTGCTCGATGAGCAGGACGGTGTAGCCCTCGTCGCGCACGGTGCGGATGAGCGCCATGAGCTCTTCCTTCTCCGCCGGGTTGAAGCCAGCCGCCGGCTCGTCGAGGCAGAGCAGCTTCGGATCCGTCGCGAGCGCGCGGGCGATCTCGAGGCGGCGCTGGTAGCCGTAGGGCAGGTCGCGCGCGGGGTGCAGCGCGCGGTCGGCGATGCCGACGAAGTCGAGCAGCTCCATGCCGCGCTCGATGATCTGCTTCTCCTCCCGGTAGTGCCGGGGCAGGCGCAGCATCGCCCCGATCATCCCGGTCCGGTGGCGCGCATCGAGCCCCACCGCGACGTTCTCCAGCGCGCTCATCTCGCCGAACAGGCGGATGTTCTGGAACGTGCGCGCCAGGCCGGCCCGGGTGATCTGGTGCTTCTTCTTGCCCAGCAGCGTCTGGCCCTCGAGCCGGACGTCGCCGGACGATGCCCGGTAGACGCCCGTCATCGCGTTGAAGCACGTCGTCTTGCCGGCGCCGTTCGGCCCGATGAGGCCGAGGATCTCACCGCGGCGGATATCGAACGAGACGTGGTCGAGCGCGGTGAGCCCGCCGAACGTGACGGTGAGGTCGGTGACTTCGACGAGGGGCTCGCCCTCGCTCACCGCGATCTCGCGCTCGGGCGCGACCGCGGCCTCCTCGTTGATGGCGAACTCCTGCTCCGGTGCCTGTGCCTCCGGCATGTCAGGTCTCCTTCCGCGCGCGGCGCGTGGACTGGGCGGTCGAGCCGCCGGGGGCGGGCGGGGCGGAGCCCGGGGGCGGTCCGCCCTCCGGCTGCGCGGGGGCCTGCTCCTTCTTCACCCAGCGGCGGATGCGCGAGCCGTAGGTCAGCAGGTGCGCCTTCGCCGGGAAGAGCCCCTGCGGGCGGAAGATCATGAGGAGCACGAGCACGATGCCGAAGATGAGGTACTTGTAGGCGGCGAGCTCCGTGAAGCGCAGGGGGATGTAGGCCACGATGGCCCCGCCCAGGATGACGCCGACCTTGTTGCCGCGCCCGCCGAGCACCACGGCGGCGAGGAACAGGATGGAGGTCGGGACGTCGAACTTCTGGTTGTTGACGAAGCCCACCTGGCCGCCCATGAGCGCGCCCGCGAGGCCGCCGATCGCGGCGCCCGTGCCAAAGGCGGCGAGCTTGAAGTTGAACGTCGGCACGCCCATGATCTCCGCCGCGTCCTCGTCCTCGCGGATGGCGATCCACGCACGGCCCACCCGGGAGCGCTCGAGGTTGCCGAGCAGGACCGCGACGATGATGATGATCGTCACGACGAGCCAGTACCAGGGCAGCCCGTTCGAGGCGGTGAACAGGGCCTCACCGTCGGCGTTGGTGCCCGGCGGCCGGCCGAGGTTCTGGAACCCGGTGTTGCCCTTGAGGCCCGGGATGATCGTGGCGAGCAGCCGGATGATCTCGCCGAAGCCCAGCGTGACGATCGCGAGGTAGTCCCCGCGCAGCCTCAGCGTCGGCAGGCCGAGCGCGATGCCGAATACGACGGTGACGATCATCGCGAGCGGCAGGGTGGCGAGGTACGGGATGTGCACGAACGTGCTGTCCGACGACGTCCACAGGGCGGCCACGTAGGCGCCCACCGCGAAGAAGCCGATGTAGCCGAGGTCGAGCAGGCCGGCCTGGCCGACCACGACGTTGAGGCCCAGCGCCACGAGCGCGTAGAGCGCCATGTTGAAGCACGAGATCGCGAAGTCGTTCGCGGGCTCGGTCGTGATGAGGGGCGGGTTGATGACGGGCAGCAGATAGGCCAGCGCCACGACGACGAGCAGCATGAGCCACTGCTGGAGGCGGGAGCGGTCGTTCCACCACTGCCGCAGCGCCGCGGTGCGCTTGTGCTTCTTCGTGACGTCGGCGAGCTCCTCGCCGATCGCGGTCTGGGTGGCTCCGACGGAGCCCAGGGGCGAGTGGTTGGACATCTCAGGCCCTCACTTTTCCGAGGTTGGAGCCCAGGATGCCGTTGGGGCGCACCATGAGGACGACGACGAGGACGACGAAGATGACGACGTCCGTCCACTGGGAGTCACCCAGCACGGTTGCGCCGTAGTTGCCGATGAGGCCGATGAGCAGGCCGCCGAGGAGGGCCCCGCGGATGTTGCCGATGCCGCCGAGCACGGCGGCGGCGAACGCCTTGATGCCGAGGATGAAGCCTCCCATGTAGAACACGCCGGCGGGCACGCGCATGACGTAGAAGACCGCCGCCGCGCCGGCCAGCGCGCCGCCGATCATGAACGTCGCCATGATGATGCGCTCCTTGTTCACGCCCATGAGCGTGGCGGTGTCCGGGTCCTGGGCGACGGCGCGGATGCCGCGGCCCAGCTTGGTGCGGCGCACGAGCTGGTCGACGCAGACCATCATGACCACCGCGGCGATGATGATCGTCAGCTGCTGGGAGTTGATGATGACCCCGAAGACGTCGAAGATCGGCTTGGGCCGGTACATCGTGCGGTTGGGCTCCGCAGAGGGGCCGCGCCACACGAAGAAGAGGTACTGGATCACGAACGACATGCCGATCGCGGAGATGAGGAAGGCGAGGCGCGGGGCGCCCTTGTCGCGCAGCGGCTTGTACGCCACCCGTTCGACGACGAGCGCGGTGCCCGCGGAGACGAGCATGGCCGCGATCATCGCCAGGGCGATGTCGAGAATGAGCAGCCCGAGCGACATGTGCGGGGCCGAGGGCCCGAAGCCCAGCCCGGAGAGGACGAAGACGACGGCGAAGGCGCCGGCGATGAAGACCTCGGAGTGGGCGAAGTTGATGAGGTTGAGCACACCGTAGACGAGGGTGTAGCCCAGCGCCACGAGCGCGTAGATGGCGCCGAGCGTGAGACCGTCGAGGGTCGTCGACCAGAAGCTGTCGACGAGCCTGCCGAGGTCGAACGTGATCCAGTCACCTGACATGGGGGTTCGCTTTCTGGAGGGTGTCCGGGCGACGGGGCCCGCCGGCACTGCCGGCAGGCCCCGTCATCGGTGGTGGGAGGTGGGTCAGTCGATCTTGCCGACGGAGACGATCTTGTCGCCGTCGGTCTTGTAGCCGTAGACGGTCTTGTCCGTCAGCTCGCCCTTGTCGTCCCACTTGTAGGTCTTGCCGTAGCCCGGTTTGTCGTAGTCCTTCACCCACTCCTCGAGCTTCTTGCGGTCCTTGATGCCCGAGTCGATGCCGGCCATGAGGACGGTGGCCGTGTCATAGCCCTCGACCGAGTAGGTGCCGGGGGCGGTGCCGTTCGAGACCTTCTCGTAGGCGTCGGAGAAGTCCTTGATGAGGTCGCCGGGCACGCACGCGCAGGTGTAGTACGCGTTCGAGGCGGCGGAGCCGGCCTGCTTGACGAACTCGGTGTCCTTCACGCCGTCGGGACCGATGAAGACGCCCTCGAAGCCCTGGTTGGACAGCTGGTTGTCGAACGGCGCGCCCTCCGCGTAGTAGCCGGAGTAGATGACCGCATCGGCCTTGGCGTCGGTGACCTTCTGCGCCGTGGGGCCGAAGTCCTTCTGGCCGGTGGTGACCTTGTCCTCGCAGGCGAGCTTGTCGCCGAGCGCCGACTTGACCTGCTTGGCCAGGCCCATGCCGTAGTCCGAGTCGTCCTGGACGAGGCAGACCTTGGAGGAGCCCACCTTCTCCGTGAGCTTGGCGAGCGCCGGGCCCTGCACGGTGTCGTTGCCCAGGCCGCGGAAGAACGTCTTCCAGCCGTTCTGGGTCAGCTCCGGGTTGGTCGCGGCCGGGGTGATGTGCACGAGGCCCGCGTCCTCGAAGATCTTGCCGGTGGCCTTCGACTCGCCGGAGAACGGCAGGCCGACGACGCCGATGATCTTGTCCTCCTTGACCGCCTGCGCCGACGGGCCGGTGGCCTTGGCCGGGTCGCCCTCGGTGTCGAACTTCTTCAGCTCGATCTTGCAGTCCGGGTTCGCATCGTTGTGCTCGTTGAGCGCGGTCTGCACGCCGTTGACGATGTTGATGCCGAGCTGGGCGTTCGGGCCGGTAAGAGCGCCCACGTAGGCGATCGAGGTGCCGGATTCGCACTTGCCCTTGCCGTCGCCGGCGGCCTTCGCCGCGTCCTGGGGGACCTCGATGGAGTCCTGGGCCGGCAGCTGGTTCTTCGCGCCGCCGCTCTCCTCGCCGCCGCCGGAGCTGCCGCCGGAATTGGCACAGCCGGAGAGCATGAGGGCAGCGACGCCAGCCGCGGCCGCCAAGGAAACGAGACGAGATTTCCTCTGCATAGTGTGATCGCTTTCGTCGGTGTGATGATCATCACGTGATACCTGCGCCTGAGGTATCAGGCATGGATCGAAGATACAGCAATCACGTGATGCACCTCACCATTGCAGGACACGAAACGGTAACGGTTTGCCCAGCCGATTCGCAGGCGCGCCACCCGTCCTGGAATCATCCGGATAGCAAGCCGATTTGTCTGCCGCAGAAGGAGCCGCCATGCCCACTCCCCTCGTCTCGAAGGCCAGCGCCGTCTGGCGCGGTTCGCTGCTCGACGGTTCCGGCACCGTTGCGCTCGACACCTCGGGTGCCGCGAATCTGCAGGTCAACTGGAAGGCCCGCGCCGAGGAGCACCAGTCCGGCGTCACCAGCCCCGAGGAGCTGCTCGGCGCCGCCCACGCCGCCTGCTACTCGATGGCGCTGTCGAACGTGCTCGCGGAGAACGGGACGCCGGCCAGCGACATCTCCACCGGGGCCGATGTCACGTTCGACGTCGACAAGGGCATCACCGAGGTCCACCTCGTCACCGTGGCCCGCGTGGAGGGCCTCACCGCGGCCGATTTCGTCGCCGCCGCCGAGCGCGCGAAGCGCGAGTGCCCGGTCTCCCGTGCCCTTAAGGGCACGAACATCACGCTGAGCGCGGATCTGGGCTGAGCTTCAGCTCGACCGCAGCGCACAGGCCGGGGTCGGCGGGGGCGAAGGCCTCCGCCGGCCCCGGTCGCTGTGCGGCAGGGAAGAGCCCGGCGGCGCGCAGGCCGGCCCGCACCGCAGCGGCCTGTTCGGGCCGGGCGCGCACGCGCAGGCGCACCGTCGCATCGGGGGCATCGGGCGCAGGCGCCGCAGTGGCATCACCAGGGGTCCCGCCGCCGGGAGCGCTGCCGCTGGGAGCAGCCTCGCCGGGTGTCATACCGCCGGGAGCGCTGGCGCTGGTGAGCTCCGCGCTCGCCCCGTCTGCCGCCCATGCCCGCTCCAGCCGAGCGGCGAGGCGCTGCGCCGTGTGCGCGCGCATGGCCGCGGGCGCGGATTCGGCCGGGGCGCCCGTGGGCCCACCGTAGTCTGACGGTGCGGAGTGGTTCGCAGCGGCGCTCGAGGCGGGCCGCTGGGCGGCCAGCGCCGCGGCGAACGGTGCGAGCCGCCGGTCCCAGAGAGCGCCGAAGGCCGCCGTCAGCTCCGCCGGTGTGCCCGTGTTGCTCAGGAGGGCATCGCAGGCCGCGTAGCGCTCCTCGTCCGCGGCCTGGCGCTCGATACGCGCGCGGGCATCGGCCGAGTCCATTCCCCGCTGCGCCGTCAGCCTCTCCAGCCTCATGGGGGCGGGCACGTCGACGAGCAGGCACAGGTGGTAGTCGGCGCTCAGCCCGTTCTCGACGAGGAGGGGCACGTCGTGCACGAGCATCGGGGCGTCGGCGTGGCGGGCCATGAGCTCGCGGGTGCGCGCCCCGATCGCGGGGTGCATGATGGCGCCGAGGTCGCGCGTGCCCGTGTCGTCGGCGAAGGCCAGGCGCGCCAGCGCGGCCCGGTCGAGGGCGCCGTCGGCGGTGAGGACCTCGGGACCGAACCGCTGTGCGAGCCGCGCCAGGGTGGGCCGGCCCGGCTCGACGACCTCGCGTGCCACGGCGTCCGCGTCGATGACGGGCACGCCGCGGTCGGCGAATTCGCGGGCGACGGTGGACTTGCCGGCGCCGATCCCCCCGGTCAGGCCGATGCGCAGCATGCTCTCCCCTTTCCGGCGGCGGCGCCGCTCAGCTCGATGCGCGCAGGTCGATGAGGTAGACCCCGCCCGTCTCACGGTACGCGGTGCCCGCGGCGGCGGCGACGAGGTCGGCGGCCGCCTGCGGCTCGGCCGGCGGGTACGCGGCGTCGCGGGCGATGACGACGAAGTCGGTGCCCCCGCGCCGCACCTCCTCGATCGCCGCGCGCGCCTCAGCGCTGTCCCCGGCCGGCAGCTGGCCGCCCCTGTGCGCCTCGAACAGATCGTCGAGCGCGTCCGGCGGGCTCTCGTAGGTCACCGGGCGCTCGGCGGTCGAGCCGACGAAGTAGCCGCCGCGCTCGCGGTAGCGCATGCCCGCCACGGCCTGCCACAGCATCGGCTCCGCGGCCCGGGGCACCGCCATCGCCATCGGGTGCGGGAGCGTCTTGACCTGAGCGCCCAGCGGAATTTCGGCGGCACCGTCACGGTAGAACTCCGGGATGACGAGGTCGCGCGGGTGCACGGTTGCCGGTGCCACCGCCACGAGGGCCACGGCGGCGGCAGCGGCGACGAGCGCCCTGCGGCGCCGGGAGCGCGCCCGCAGGCCCAATTGCAGGCCGATGGCCAGGAGGAATGCCAGCGCGAGCGTGACGTGGACGGCCAGGCGCATCGGGAGGATGTTGCCGAGCACGGGCAGGAGTTCGATAAGCCGGAACGGGCCGGTCCTCAGGACGGGCTCGCCGTCGAGCAGCCACGGGGAGCCCAGCGACATCAACCAGACGAGCACCCCCGCCAGCGCGGCGACGCGGGTCGGCCCAGCCCACCGGGTGCGCTGGGCGGCGATGAGCGCGACAGCCGCGAACACGAGCCAGGCAAGGCCCACGTAGCCGCCGATCTCCGAGGGGTCGATCCCGGTGACGCGGCCGACGTCGACGGTGCCGCCGCCGAAGAGCGTGAAGCGGTCCGGCGCGATCATGTCGAGCAGGTCCTGGTTCCAGATGCCGTGGGGCCGGATGACGCCGCGCGGAGCCCCCGGCCCGTGCGTCATCTCGAGGACGAGCGGCAGCCCGCCGAGGGCCGCGATGCCCACGGCGACGAGGCAGCCCGCCGTGAGGCTGCGCAGGCCGCGCACGAGGGAGTGCGGGGCGCAGACCAGCCAGGCGAGGGCCAGGGCACACGCCGCGATGAACGAGCCTGCGAGCAGCTCGGTGGAGACGTAGAACTGCCAGCCCACGAGCGCGCCCAGCGCCGCCCCGATCGCAAGCGGGCGGCGCGCGCCGCGGCTGCGGGAGAGCTCGACGAGGGCGAGGGCGACGAGCGGGGGGAACGGTGCGAATGCGAGGTTGAGGTGCCCGGCGCTCTGCGCGATGACGTAGGTGGAGAAGCCGTAGGCGAGACCGCCGACGAACGCCGGCAGCCGCAGCGTGAAGCGCGAGAGCAGCCAGGCGGCGGCCAGTGCGGAGACCACCGGCGCGGCGATGAGGCAGACGTTGTAGGCCACGATGGGCCCGAACGCCAGGGTGAGCGGAACGGCCGGGAGGGCGAGGCCCAGCACGGAGGTGTTCCACGCCCCGTTGGCGCCCGTGGGGGCGTTCATCGCCGTGGCGTAGAGCAGGCCGTGCTGGCCGGAGCCGGCGCCGAACCAGCCGGCGGCCACATCGGCCGCGTGCGCGAACCACCAGACGAAGAGCGAGGAATCGTCGTTCTCCGCGAAGACGCGCGAGCCGGGCGCGGAGACGAGCTCGCCGTTGATGAGCAGCGTGAGCGCTAAGAGGGCCGCGGCGTAGCCCAGCCATGCCCGCAGCGGGCCGCGGGGCACGCGGCCGGGGCGCAGGCGGCGCGGGAGCACCGGAGCACGCAGACGCCCCAAGGGCCCCCGGACGCGCGTCCGGGAGCCCTTGGGTTCGTGTGCTGGAGCCTGGGTGCTCAGGTCAGCCGCCGGTCAGTTGCCGGCGAGCTTCTCGCGCAGCGCGGCGAGAGCCTCGTCGCTGGCGAGGGTGCCCGCATCCGCACTGTCCTCGGAGCTGTAGTTCGAGGCCGTGGATGCCTCGGACGAGCTGGAGGACGAGGAAGAGGAGGACGAGGAGGAAGAGGACTGGCTGCCGGCGTCCGCGTCTGCGGCGATCGCCTTGGCCACCTGCTTCTTGTGCTCCTCCCAGCGGGCCTGGGCGGCGGAGTACTCGCGCTCCCACGCCTCGCGCTGGGCGTCGTAGCCCTCCATCCACTCCTGGGTCTCCGGGTCGAAGCCCTCCGGGTACTTGTAGTTCCCGTCCTCGTCGTACTCCTGGACCATGCCGTAGAGCGCGGGGTCGAGGAACTCCTCGGCCTCCGGGTCCACGCCCTCGTTGGCCTGCTTGAGCGACAGCGAGATGCGGCGGCGGTCCAGGTCGATGTCGATGACCTTGACGTAGATCGTCTCGTCGACGGACACGACCTGCTCGGGCAGGTCGATGTGGCGCACCGCGAGCTCCGAGATGTGCACGAGGCCCTCGATGCCGTCCTCGACGCGCACGAACGCGCCGAACGGCACGAGCTTCGTGACCTTGCCGGGCACGATCTGGCCGATGACGTGCGTGCGGGCGAAGTGCTGCCACGGGTCTTCCTGCGTGGCCTTGAGCGACAGGGACACGCGCTCGCGGTCCATGTCGACGTCGAGGACCTCGACGGTGACCTCGTCGCCCACGGAGACGACCTCGCTGGGGTGGTCGATGTGCTTCCAGGACAGCTCCGAGACGTGCACGAGGCCGTCCACGCCGCCCAGGTCGACGAAGGCGCCGAAGTTGACGATCGAGGACACGACGCCGGGACGGACCTGGCCCTTCTGGAGGGTCTGGAGGAAGTCGTGGCGGACCGCGGACTGCGTCTCCTCGAGCCAGGCGCGGCGGGAGAGGACGACGTTGTTGCGGTTCTTGTCGAGCTCGATGATCTTCGCCTCGACCTGCTGGCCGATGTACGGGGCGAGGTCGCGCACGCGGCGCATCTCCACCAGCGACGCCGGCAGGAAGCCGCGCAGGCCGATGTCGACGATGAGGCCGCCCTTGACGACCTCGATGACGGTGCCGGTGACGACGCCCTCGTTCTCCTTGATCTGCTCGATGTCGCCCCAGGCGCGCTCGTACTGCGCGCGCTTCTTGGACAGCATCAGGCGCCCGTCCTTGTCCTCCTTGGTGAGGACGAGGGCTTCGATGGGGTCTCCGACCTCGACGACCTCTGCGGGGTCAACGTCGTGCTTGATCGACAGCTCGCGCGAAAGGATGACGCCTTCCGTCTTGTATCCGATGTCGACCAGAACTTCGTCGCGGTCGACCTTGACGACGGTGCCCTCCACGATGTCGCCATCGTTGAAGTACTTGATCGTCTCGTCGACTGCCGCGAGGAAATCTTCTGCAGTGCCGATGTCGTTGACGGCGATCTGCTCGGTCTGCGCCGTGCCCGGCGTGGTGGTGGTCATAGAGGTAGAGACTCCGTAATGGACTGGTTCCCGCAGGCCCCGGCTGCAGCCGGCTCCCGAGGGGGGTTGGCGTTATGGACGTGTATGCGCGCTCTCCCGCGGCCGGCCGCTGCGGTCCACGGCGGCCCGGAGTGGTGGGCCGCGCGCATGCGGTAGCATCGGGGCAGGCGCCGGAGAATCGGCGCATACGGCATCAATCGTAACACCGATGAGCCCGCGCGGCACCCGGTCCCACGCGCGGCGAAGGGATCCTGTGAGCGAGCGCCCCGACGAGGCGGAGATCATCTCCGGCGGCTACCTGTCCATCGACGAAGAGGCCTCCGTGCGGGCCAACCGCAGCTACTGGGACTCCTCCGCCGTCGACTACCTCGCCGAGCACGGCAGCTTCCTGGGCGCGAGCGACTTCATCTGGTGCCCGGAGGGCGTGCGCGAGTCCGATGTGGCCCTGCTCGGCGACGTCGAGCGCCGCCAGATCCTCGAGGTCGGCTGCGGCGCAGGGCAGTGCTCGCGCTGGTTGGCCGAGCAGGGTGCGCTGGCCACCGGGGTGGACCTGTCGAGCGGGATGCTCGAGCAGGCTTCGCGGCTGCAGCGCGAGCACCCGCTCAGCGCCGCCGCGGTCCCGCCCACGTTCCTCCAGGCCGACGCGCGCTCGCTGCCGTTCCCGTCCGCGAGCTTCGACGCCGCGTTCTCCTCCTACGGGGCGCTGCCGTTCGTCAAGGACGCCGATGTGGTGCTCGCCGAGGTCGCCCGCGTGCTGCGGCCCGGCGGCCAGTGGGTCTTCTCCGTCACCCACCCCCTGCGCTGGATGTTCCCGGATGTGCCGGGCGAGGCGGGGCTCACCGTCGAGTACTCGTACTTCGACCGCACCCCCTACGTCGAGCTCGACGCGCACGGCTCCCCTGTCTACGCCGAGCACCACCGGACGATGGGCGACTGGATGGCGCTGCTCGTCTCCGCGGGGTTCGCGGTCACCGGGCTGACCGAGCCCGAGTGGCCCGCGGACAACGAGACCGCGTGGGGCGGCTGGTCGCCGCTGCGGGGCGCGCTCATGCCGGGGACCGCGATCTTCTCCGCCCGCCTGCCGGGCTGAGTCCCCGCCGCCGAGGCCCGGGCCGGCCCGCGCCTCGGCGGCGGATCCGCGCGGGTCCCCGCGGGCACAGGGCCCCCGCAGGCGCCCGGCTCAGTGCGCGGCGGCCTGCCAGTCCGGGCCCGTGCCCACGTTGACGTCGAGCGGGACGCTCAGCTGCGCTGCGGCGCCCATCTGGTCCTTGAGGATCGCTTCGACCCGGTCGGCCTCACCGCGCGCCACCTCGACGATGACCTCGTCGTGGACCTGGAGGAGCAGGCGGCTGCTCAGCTCCGCCGCGCGCAGCCCGTCGTCCACCCGGCACATCGCGAGCTTCATGATGTCCGCGGCGCTGCCCTGGATGGGGGCGTTGAGGGCGGCCCGCTCGGCCATCTCGCGCAGCTGCCGGCGGTCCGACGTCAGCTGCGGCAGGTAGCGCCTGCGGCCGTACATCGTCTCCGTGTAGCCGCGCCCGCGCGCCTCCTCGACGACCCCGTAGAGGTAGTCGCGCACCGCCCCGAAGCGCTCGAAGTATGTGTCCATGAGCCCCTTGGCCTCGTCCACGCCGATGCGCAGCTGCTTGGACAGGCCGAACGCGCTCAGGCCGTACACCAGCCCGTAGGACATCGCCTTGACCTTCGAGCGCATCTCACCGGTGACCTCCGCGGGCTGCGCGTGGAAGACCTGGCCCGCGACGAACGTGTGGAGGTCCTCCCCCGCGTTGAACGCGGCGACGAGCGCCTCGTCCCCGGCGAGGTGGGCGAGGATGCGCATCTCGATCTGCGAGTAGTCCGCGCTCATGAGCGCGTCGTAGCCGGCCGCTTCCTCCGGCACGAACACCGACCGGATCCGGCGCCCGGCATCGGTGCGCACGGGGATGTTCTGCAGGTTGGGGTCCTTCGACGACAGCCGGCCGGTCGCGGCGACCGTCTGGAGGTAGGTCGTGTGGATGCGGCCGTCGTCGGCCACGACCTTCTCCAGGCCCACGACGGTCTGCTTGAGCTTGATGGAGTCCCGATAGGCCAGCAGGTGGGCGAGGAACGGGTGCTCCGTCTTGGCGAACAGGTCGGCCAGCGCGTCGGCGTCGGTCGTGTAGCCGGTCTTCGTGCGCTTGGTCTTGGGCATGCCGAGCTCGTCGAAGAGCACGCCCTGGAGCTGCTTGGGCGAGCCCAGGTTGACCTCGCGCCCCAGCTCCCGGTACGCCTCCTGGGCGCTCGCGTCGGCCTGCGCCCCGAACAGCCCGACGAGCTCGGTCAGCCGGGTGCCCTCGACGGCGATGCCGGCCAGCTCCATCCGGGCGAGCACAGCCTGGGTGGGCAGCTCGATGTCCTCGAGGACCCCGGTGAGGTGTGCGGCGTCGAGGCGCTCGCGCAGCGCCGCCGCCAGCCGCGGCAGGACCCCCGCCCGCCGGCCCACCGCCTCGCCGGCGCCGCCCAGGTCGAGCTCGCCCTCGGGCACCGGCGCGGCGATGTCGATGCCGAGGCTGCGCTCGGCGGCCTCAGTCAGGTCGTAGCTGCGCTGGTCGGGCACGAGCAGGTACTCCGCGAGCTCCGTGTCGAGCCACACGCGCGGCTGCCCGTAGCCCGCCCGCACGAGGCCCTTGAGCTGCGGCTTCGCATCGTTGAACACGAGGCGCCCATGGCCTGCGAGCACGGCGTCGAGGGCGTCCACCCCGGCCTCGTCGAGGTCGCGCAGCCGCGCCGCGACCGCTTCCTCGCCCTGCGCGAGCGCAATCCACTCCGGTTCGGAGCCCGTTGCGTCCGCGTCGCTCTCGACGCCCACGGGCGCGGCGGTGTCGAGGGCGCCCAGCCACGCCGCGAACTCGGCGGATTCGAGCACGCGCGGCTGCGGTGCCTGCGCGGCAGCGGCGACGGGCTCCTGGGACGCGGCCGAGCCGAAGACCTCCTGGACCCGCGAGCCGAAGGCGCGGAACTCGAGCTGGTCGAACAGCTCGCTCACCCGCTCGGCGTCCACCCCGCCCAGGCGGGCCGAATCGAGCTCGAAGTCGAGGTCGAGGTCGTCGAGGAGCCGGTTGAGGCGGTAGTTGCGCTCGACGTCCGCACGGTGCGAGCGCAGGCTCTCGCCCGCCTTGCCCTTGATCTCGTCCGCGTGGTCGAGCACGCCCGGCAGGTCGCCGTAGGAGGCCAGCCACTTCGCGGCGGTCTTGTCACCCACCCCGGGCACGCCGGGCAGGTTGTCCGCCTTCTCCCCGACGAGCGCGGCCAGCCCCCGGTAGTTGGCGGGGCTCACCGCGTACTTCTCCTCGATGGCCGCGGGCGTCATGCGGGAGAGATCGGACAGGCCGCGCTTGGGGTAGAGGATCGTCACCCGGTCCGTGGACAGCTGGAAGGAGTCCTTGTCCCCCGTGGCGAGCAGCACCTGGGCCCCGGCCTCCGCGCCGCGGCGCGCGAGGGTCGCCAGCACGTCGTCGGCCTCGAAGCCCTCCGCGGTGAGCACGGGGACCCCCATGGCGCCGAGCACGTCCTGGATGAGCTCCACCTGCCCGCGGAACTCCTCGGGCGTCTTCGCGCGGCCGGCCTTGTATTCGCCGTACTCCTCGAGCCGGAACGTCTGGCGGCCCAGGTCGAACGCGACCGCCAGGTGCGTGGGCTGCTCGGTCTCGCATGCCTTGAGGAGCATGGAGACGAAGCCGTAGACCGCGTTGGTCGCCTGGCCCGTCGACGTCGAGAAGTTCTCCACTGGCAGGGCGTAGAAGGCGCGGTAGGCCAGGGAATGTCCGTCGATCAGCAGCAGCCTGTTCTCACTCACCCGCCCAGCCTATCGCGCACAGAGCGGCGGCCCACCCCGCGCGGAGGGCGGGCGCCGTGCCCCGGCCGAGCCCTGGACGAAGGGAGGGCCCCGCGGTTCCCGAGCCGGCGGCGGACCCCGGCCGGCACGCAGCCGGAGCGCAGTCAGAGAGCAACCGGGCAGCAGTCAGGGGGCAGCAGGAGGGCGGGCGGAGGGCAGCCGGCGGGCGGGTCCCACCCTCGTCCACGCACCCGGCAGGCTAGATTGGGGCGGACGCGCGGCCGCGCGGGTGCGGACCCGCGCGGCCGTCGTCCCCGGGCTGGGACTCATCCCAGCCATGACACCGACAGAGGGAGGCACCCATGGCCGCAGCTCACAGCGCAGGCGACGACGCGCAGGGGGCGCACGGCGCCCAGGGCGGGCACGGCCTGCCGACCCTGCGACCGGACATGGACGAGCGGGAGCGCGCCGCGCTCGTCGCGGCGGCCAATGCCCAGGCGCGCGGCACGATCGCCGATGCCCTGCACTTGGAGATCACCGATGCCGGCTACGACTTCGCCGAGGGGCGCATGCCGGTGGCGGGCAACACGCAGCCCGCGGGCCTGTTCCACGGCGGCGCGCACGTTGTGCTGGCCGAGTCGTTGGGCTCGACGCACGCGTTCGCGCTGGCGGGCGGGCCGGTGGTGGGGGTCGACCTCAATGCCACCCACATCCGCGGCGCGCGCTGCGGCTACGTCCACGGCCGGGCGGAGGTGCTCCACCGCGGGCGCACGCTCATGAGCCACGAGGTGAAGATGCGCGACGACGAGGGCCGGCTGCTCTCGATCGTGCGGATCACGAACATGGTCCTCGAGCGCGGCTGAGCGCGGGCCGGGTCAGCCCTTCTGCTTGCTGCCGATCTGGTCGAGGACGGTCTCGGCGACCTCGCGCATCGTCAGGCGGCGATCCATCGAGGTCTTCTGGATCCAGCGGAACGCCTCCGGCTCGCTCAGGCCCATGTTGGCCGTGAGCAGGCTCTTGGCGCGCTCGACGAGCTTGCGGGTCTCGAAGCGGTCGCTCATGTCCGCGATCTCCGATTCGAGCGCCGCGATCTCCGCGTGGCGCGACAGCGCGATCTCGAGGGCCGGCACGAGGTCGGCTTCGGTGAAGGGCTTGACGACATAGGCCATCGCACCGGCGTCGCGGGCCCGCTCGACGAGCTCCTTCTGGGAGAACGCGGTGAGCAGGACAACGGGGGCGATGCGGGCGCGGGCGATGCGCTCGGCCGCGGAGATGCCGTCGAGCTTGGGCATCTTGATGTCCATGACGACGAGGTCGGGGCGGAGCTCCTCGGCGAGGCGGACGGCGGATTCGCCGTCGGCGGCCTCGCCGACGACGTCGTAGCCGACCTCCCGGAGCATTTCGACGATGTCGAGCCGGATGACCGATTCGTCCTCGGCGACGACGACGCGTCGGATGGGCTGGGCGCTGCTGTCTGATTGAGCCACGGAGCAATCCTAAACCCAACGCGGGCGCGCCCGCGCGCAGTCGAGCGGCTGCCTGTCCGCCCTCGGCGAAACCCGCGCCTGTGCGCGGGCGGTCGAGTGCGCGAGCGGCGGAGTGTGCGGGCGGTCGAGTGCGCGGGCGGCGGAGTGCGCGGGCGGTCGAGTGCGCGAGCGGCGGAGGGCGCCTGCGGGCGCACGGACGGGCAACCCGCCTGCAGCGGGCGACGCAGCCCCACTCGGTCCGCGGGGCGCTGTGCCCGAGGCCGAGCTGGCCAAGACCCCACCTGCCGCGACCGCACGGGCTGAGAGCGCGCTGCCGGAGACCGTGCCGGCCGCGACCACGCTCCCGGCGACCGTGCCGGCCGAGACCGCGCTGCCCGAGACCGCGAGCCGCGAGCGCGATGGCCTAGACTGGGCGGCGTTGCCGGATTGGCGGAATCGGTAGACGCGGCGCACTCAAAATGCGTTGCCTCACGGCGTGCGGGTTCGAGTCCCGCATCCGGCACGGGCCCCGCCCGCGGGCGGCACGGAAAAGGGCCCCGGAGCAATCCGGGGCCCTGACCCGTGCCGGGAGGCCGGCCGAGTGGAGCGGACGACGGGGTTCGAACCCGCGACATCCAGCTTGGGAAGCTGACGCTCTACCAACTGAGCTACGTCCGCGCGCGCCGCACCGCTGCGGCGAACACTGGAAACATACTACCCCACCGCGCGCCGGAGCAACTTGGCGCCGGCCGCAGGGGCGCGGCCGCGGCAGCGCCCGGCCGGCGGCCGCAGCGGTGTTCGCTCCGAGGTCACAGCGCCGGGTCGGCGGCGAACCCCTCGATGCGCGCGCGCTCGCCGAGGACGTCGCGCAGGTCGGGCACCGCGGCGCTGTGGACCAGCGCGCCGTCCGACCGGTCGAAGATGCGCAGCCGCCCCGCGTCATCGTCTGCGATGTCGAGCACTGCCACGCAGTCCCGGCTGAAGTCGACGACCGCGGACTGCTCGGCCACCCAGTCCGCGCCCGTGTCGAACAGGCGCCGGGTCTTCGCGGTCGCGAGCTCCGTGCGCCAGACCACCCCGTCGCTGCTCACCCAGTCGAGGGCGCCTCGGCTGAGCGAGAGGGCGGAGAAGACCGGGTCGATGCCGTAGTCGCCGAAGTCGAACCGCCGCGCGGCTCCGCGCTCGTCGGTGAGCGTGCGCACCGTGCTCCGCCCCGAGGCGGCATCGATCCGGCGCAACCGGGCGGTCTTCTCCTCCGGGCGCTCGCTGTCCACGATCGCCGACACCACGCCGTCCCGGCAGGGCGCCGGGCGCTGCGTGTAGAGGGGCAGCGCCTCGGGTGCCACACGCGCGTGCCCCAGTACGCTCAGCCGGTGGGTGAGCGGATCGATGCGCGAGATCGTCTCCGCCATCCGCGGCTCGGAGTCTGCCTCCCCGTCCGCCTCATCGTCCACGGCCACCCCGATCAGCCCGGACGCGCACACGCCGATGCCCAGATAGGAGCCGTCGACCGCGGTGTCAGAGAAGCGCCCGCGCTGGGTCGAGCTCACGACCACGCGATAGGCGTCATCGGCCTGCCCGTCGTTGTAGACCGCGCCGAATGCGCCCCGCCCGCGCAGCGGGTACGCGGCGACCTGGGCGTCGGGCTTGCGGTGCTCCACGTGCGCCGACCCGCCGCCGAAGAAGCGGTGGTCGAACTCCCGGTCGGCGACGAGCACCTGCCCATCGGACCAGACGGGCGTCCCGCCCTGCATGGGGGCACTCCGGTAGGCGCGCAGCGAGCCGTCCCGGTCGATCGCCGCCACGAAGCTCCGGGGGCGCGCGCTGTCATCGTCGAGGTAAGGGGCCTGGGGGCTGATGAACAGCGCGGCGACGGTCTGGTCCGTCACGAGCGCATCGGCGTCGACCTCCACGCCGGGCCGTGCAGTCGAACAGCCGGCCAGGAGCAGCGCACCGGCAAGTGCGCCGCCCAGTGCGGGCACGAGCGCTCGGCGTCCCATCGGCCCGGCCCGGCTGCCGCGCGCGGCTCAGCGGGCGCGGCCCTGGGCGCGCGGCTCGGGGACCTCGCCGTAGCCGGCCAGGGGGTCCTCGAAGTCGACGTCGTCCTCGCGGTAGGCCGCGGCCAGGCCCTTCGAGGCGTCGCCGATGCGGTGGATGCGCAGGGCGTTCGTCGAGCCGGCGATGCCGGGCGGCGAGCCCGCGACGAGCACGCACAGCTGGCCGTCCTCGGCGACTCCGGAGCCGAGCAGCACCTCGTCGACCTGGCGCGCCATCTGGTCCGTGTGGCGCACGGAGTTCACGAGGAACGTCCGCACCCCCCACGTGAGCGCCAGCTGGTGGCGCACGCGGATGTCCGGGGTGAACGCGAGGACCGGCTTGGGGCTGCGCAGCCGGGACATGCGCCGCACGGAATCGCCGGTCTGCGTGAACGTGCACAGCAGCTCGATGCCCAACAGGTCGGCGATCTCCACGGCGGCCGCGGTGATCGCCCCGCCGCGCGTGTGCGGGCGGGTGCCCAGCCCGGGCACGCGCTCGAGCCCGTGCTCCTCCGTGGACTCGATGATGCGCCCCATCGTGCGCACCGCCTCCAGCCAGTGCTTGCCCACCGAGGTCTCGCCGGAGAGCATGAGCGCATCGGCGCCGTCGAGGACGGCGTTCGCGCAGTCGCTGGCCTCCGCGCGGGTGGGCCGCGGCTCCTCGATCATCGATTCGAGCATCTGGGTCGCGACGATGACGGGCTTCGCGGCCTGCCGGCACAGCTCGACCGCCCGCTTCTGCACGATGGGCACCTGTTCGAGCGGCAGTTCGACGCCCAGGTCGCCGCGGGCCACCATGACGCCGTCGAACGCGTCGACGATCTCCGGCAGCGCCTCGACCGCCTGGGGCTTCTCCAGCTTCGCGATGACGGGGATGCGGATGCCCTCCTCGTCCATGATCGCGCGCACGAGCTCCGCGTCCTCCGCCGAGCGCACGAACGACAGCGCGACCCAGTCGGCGCCCATCCGCAGGCCGAAGCGCAGGTCGTCGATGTCCTTGTCCGACAGGGCGGGCACGGACACGGCCACGCCCGGCAGGTTGATGCCCTTGTGGTCGGAGACCGTCCCCGGCACCTCGACCTCGCATTCGACATCGGTGTCCGTCACGCCGACCGCCCGCAGCCGCACGCGGCCGTCGTCGATGAGGAGGGGATCGCCCACCTGGACGTCGCCGGGCAGCCCCTTGTACGTCGTGCCGACCGCCTGAGCGTCGCCGGGCACGTCACGGGTCGTGATCGTGAAGCGAGCGCCGGCCTCGAGGCGCACCGGGCCAGCGGCGAACGTCTCGAGCCGGATCTTGGGGCCCTGCAGATCGATGAGGACCGCGATCGCGCGCCCCGTGTCGAGGGCGGCGCGGCGCACCCAGTCGTACTTCTCCCGATGCTGGGCGTGGGTGCCGTGGCTGAAGTTGAAGCGGGTGACATCCACCCCCTCCTCGATGAGGGCCCGCATGTCCTCGTAGTCGGATTGGGCCGGGCCCAGCGTCGCGACGATCTTTGCGTGCCTCATGCTCACAACGATACCGGGCGGGGCGCCGCCAGTGCGACATCGGAGGGGCGGACCGGGCTGGGCAGCAGGGTCTGCCCGGTGAGGTGGGCGTCCACGGCGGCGGCCGCCGCGCGGCCCTCCGCGATCGCCCACACGATGAGCGACTGGCCGCGCCCCGCATCGCCGGCCGCGAAGACCCCCGGCTGGTTCGTCGCATAGCCCTCGTCGCGGCCGATCGTGGGGCCGGAGAACTCGATCCCGAAGGACTCGAGTGCCTGCGCGTGCGGTCCCGTGAAGCCCATCGCGATGAGCACGAGGTCGGCCGGCAGCTCCTCCTCCGTGCCCTCCTCGGGCGCCCGCCCGGTCTCCGTGAATGCGGTCCGGGCCACCTCGAGGGCGCGCACGGCGCCGTCCTCGTCGCCGATGAAGCGCACGGTCGAGGCGAGGAAGCGCCGCTCGCCGCCCTCCTCGTGCGAGGTGGAGACCTCGAACAGCCGGGGGGTGGTCGGCCACGGCTGGTGCGCGGGGCGCTCCCGGGGCGGCTCCTCACCGATCGCGAGCGTCGTGACGGAGGCCGCCTGCTGGCGCAGCGCCGTGCCCAGGCAGTCCGAGCCCGTATCGCCGCCGCCGATGATGACGACGTGCTTGCCGCGCGCGTCGATGACCGGCTCGGGGTCGCCGTGCTGCTGCCGGTTGACCGGCACGAGGTAGTCCATCGCGTACTCGATGCCGGACAGCTCGCGTCCGGGCAGCGGCAGCTCGCGCGGCACCTCGGCGCCGGTGGCGATGACGACCGCGTCGAAGCGCTCGTCCAGGTCCGCCCAGCTCATGTCCCGGCCCACCTCGCAGTTCGTGCGGAAGCGCGTGCCCTCCGCCTCCAGCTGGGCGACGCGCCGGTCGATCTGGGCGTGCTCGAGCTTGAACTCCGGGATGCCGTAGCGCAGCAGGCCGCCCACGCGGTCCTCGCGCTCGTAGACGACGACGGTGTGCCCGGCCCGGGTGAGCTGCTGGGCGGCCGCGAGCCCCGCGGGGCCCGAGCCCACGACGGCAACCGTGCGCCCCGTGATGCGCTCCGGGACGAAGGGCCGGATGAGGCCCTCCTCGAAGCCGCGGTCGACGATCGTGACCTCGATGTTCTTGATGGTCACCGGCGGCTGGTTAATCCCCAGCACGCAGGAGTCCTCGCACGGCGCGGGGCACGCGCGGCCGGTGAACTCGGGGAAGTTGTTCGTCGAGTGCAGCAGGTCCACGGCGCGCGGCAGGTCGTCGACCCACATCGCCTCGTTCCACTCCGGGATGAGATTGCCCAGCGGGCAGCCCTGGTGGCAGAACGGCACACCGCAGTCCATGCACCGGCCGGCCTGGCCGATGAATGCCTCGCGGCCCAGCTGCGTGCCGATCTCGCGATGGTCGAGCAGCCGCAGCGCCACCGGCCGCTTGGCCGGCAGCTCGCGCTCGCGGACCTTGAGAAAGCCGCGCGGATCAGCCATGGTTGACCTCCAGAATCCTCTCCCATGCCTCGTCGCCCTCCGGGTCGAGGCCGGTCTGCTCGCACATCTGCTGGATCTCCAGCACGCTCGCGTATTCGACGGGCACGAGCTTGGTGAACCGGCTGAACACGTCCTCGCCCTGCTCCATCTGCTCGAGGAGCGAGGCGGCCAGCGGCGAATCCGTGCGCGCCGCGTGCTCGAGGAGCAGGTCGCGCACGGTCAGCGCGTCCTCGGCGGCCAGCGAGCTGAGCGAGAACGCCCCGGCCGCGCGGTCGGCGGGGTTGATCCGGGCGGGGTTGAAGTCGAGCATGTAGGCGGTGCCGCCGGACATGCCCGCGGCGAAGTTGCGGCCGACGGCTCCCAGGACCAGGGCCGTGCCGCCGGTCATGTACTCGAGGCCGTGGTCGCCGATGCCCTCGACGACCGCGGTCGCCCCGGAGTTGCGCACGAGGAACCGCTCCCCCACCTGGCCGTTGAGGAACATCGTGCCGCCCGTGGCGCCGTAGCCGATGACGTTGCCCGCGATGACGCTGTCCTCGGGCCGCCCGCGCCCGCCCGGTGCCGGGAAGACGCTGACGGTGCCCCCAGAGAGCCCCTTGCCGACGTAGTCGTTGGCGTCGCCGCACATCTCGAGGCTCACCCCGGCGGGCAGGAAGGCGCCCAGCGACTGCCCGGCGCAGCCGCTCAGGCGCACGCGGATCGTGCCCTCCGGCAGCTCGTCGAGGCCGCAGGCGCGGGTGACCGCGTTGCCGAGCAGCGTGCCGATCGAGCGGTCGACGTTGGTCGCCCGGGCGTCGATGACGACGGGCTCCCGGCGCTCGAGGGCCGGGGCCGCGGCCCGGATGAGCTGCTGGTCGAAGTGGTCGTCGATCCCGTGGCGCTGGCCGCCCCCGGAGCGGCGCGAGTCGGCGACCGTGCCGTCCGTGAGGGTGGGCGCGGCGAGCACCGGGGCCAGATCGAGCCCATCGGCCTTCCAGTGGCCGATCGCCGCGTCCGCGTTGATCTGCTCGACGCGCCCGATCGCCTCGTCGAGGCTGCGGAAGCCCAGCTGGGCGAGCAGCTCGCGGACCTCCTGGGCGATGAACTCGAAGAAGTTCACGACGAACTCCGGCTTGCCGGAGAAGCGGCGGCGCAGCTCGGGGTTCTGGGTCGCGACCCCCACGGGGCAGGTGTCCTTGTGGCACACGCGCATCATGATGCACCCGGAGACCACGAGGGGTGCGGTGGCGAAGCCGAACTCCTCGGCGCCCATGAGGGCCGCGATGAGCACGTCGCGGCCGGTCTTGAGCTGCCCGTCGACCTGCAGGCTGATGCGCTCGCGCAGGCCGGAGAGCACGAGGGTCTGCTGCGCCTCTGCGAGGCCCAGCTCCCACGGGGTGCCCGCGTGCTTGAGCGAGTTGAGCGGGCTGGCGCCCGTGCCGCCGTCGTGGCCGGAGACGAGGACGACGTCGGCGTTGGCCTTGGCCACGCCGGATGCCACGGTCCCGATCCCGGCCGAGGACACGAGCTTGACGTGCACCCGGGCGGCCGGGTTGGCGCGCTTGAGGTCGTGGATGAGCTGCGCGAGGTCCTCGATGGAGTAGATGTCGTGGTGGGGCGGCGGTGAGATGAGCCCCACACCGGGCGTCGCGTGGCGCGTCCGGGCGACCCAGGGGTAGACCTTGCCCGGGGGCAGCTGGCCGCCCTCACCGGGCTTGGCGCCCTGGGCCATCTTGATCTGGATGTCGTCCGCGTGGGTGAGGTAGAGGCTCGTGACGCCGAACCGGCCGCTGGCGACCTGCTTGATCGCCGAGCGGCGCTCCGGGTCGAGCAGGCGCTCGGGGTCCTCACCGCCCTCGCCCGTGTTGGACTTCCCGCCCAGGCGGTTCATCGCGATCGCCAGCGTCTCGTGGGCCTCCTGCGACAGGGAGCCGTAGCTCATGGCGCCGGTGGAGAAGCGCCGGACGATCGACTCGACGGGCTCGACCTCCTCGAGCGGGACGGCCCCGGAGTCCAGCGGCACGAGGTCGAAGAGCCCGCGCAGGGTCATGAGCTCGCGGGACTGCTCGTCCACGGCCCTCGTGTACTCGCGGAACACGTCGTAGCGGCGCTCCCGGGTGGAGTGCTGGAGCTTGAAGACGGTCTCCGGGTTGAACAGGTGGGGCGGGCCCTCCCGGCGCCACTGGTACTCGCCGCCCACCTCCAGGCGGCGGTGCGCGAGCGCGGGCCGGTCCGCGGGGTAGGCGGTGGCGTGGCGCGCCTCGACCTCGCGGGCGATGCCGGCCATGCCGGTGCCCTGGAGCTTCGTGCGCGTGCCGGTGAAGTAGGCCTCGAGCAGCTGGGCGTCCAGCCCGACCGCCTCGAAGGTCTGCGCGCGTGGTAGGACTGCACGGTCGAGATGCCCATCTTCGACATGATCTTCAGCAGGCCCTTGCCGAGCGCGCGCAGCAGGTTCTGCACGGCCGCGGACTCGCTGACCCCGGGCAGCCGGCCCTCGCGCACCATGAGCTCGGCGGTCTCCATGGCGAGGTAGGGGTTGACGGCCGAGGCGCCGTAGGCCACGAGCAGCGCGATGTGGTGGACCTCGCGGACATCGCCCGCCTCCGCGAGCAGCGAGACCTGCGTGCGGGTCTTGCGGCGGATGAGGTGGTGGTGGATGGCGGAGGTCAGCAGCAGCGACGGGATCGGCGCGAACTCGGCGTTCGAGTCGCGGTCGGAGAGGATGAGGAACTGGGCGCCGGCGGCGATCGCCTCGTCCGCCTGCGCGCACAGCTCCGCCAGGCGCGCGGCGATGGACTCGCCCGGCCGGTAGAGGCCCCGCAGCACCCGCGCGGGCCGCCGGCCGGCCTGCCCGATGCGCTGGCCGGTCATGTGCGCGAACTTCGCGAGTTCGTCGTTGTTGATGACGGGATAGGGCAGCAGCACCTGCCGCGCGCTGTCGGGTCCGGGCGCGAGCAGGTTCGCCTCCCCGCCGGCCGCGGAAAACAGGCTCGTGACGAGCTGCTCGCGGATCGCGTCGAGCGGCGGGTTCGTCACCTGCGCGAAGCTCTGGGCGAAGTAGTCGAAGAGCAGGCGCGGGCGGTCGGCCAGCGCGGCGATCGGCGTGTCCGAGCCCATGGCGCCGAGCGGCTCCGCGGCCGTCTGGGCCATGGGGCCGATGAGCAGGCGCAGGTCCTCGTCGGTGTAGCCGAACGTGCGCTGCCGGCGGGCGACGGAGGACTGCGGGTGGACGATGTGCTCGCGGTCGGGCAGGTTGCCCATCGCCACCGTGCCGGCCTCGAGCCAGCCGGCGTACGGCTCGGCCGAGGCCAGGCGGGACTTGATCTCCGTATCGGAGATGATCCGCTCGGCGGCTGTGTCGATGAGGAACATCCGGCCCGGCTTGAGTCGCCCGCGCTTGACGATGCGCTCCGGCGGCAGGTCGACGACCCCCACCTCGCTCGCGAGCACGACCGTGTCATCGGTCATGACGTAGCGAGCGGGCCGCAGCCCGTTGCGGTCGAGGACCGCGCCGGCGAGCGTGCCGTCGGTGAACGCCACGCAGGCGGGGCCGTCCCACGGCTCCATCATGAGCGAGTGGAACTCGTAGAAGGCGCGCCGCTGGGCGCTCATGCGCGGGTCGTTCTGCCACGCCTCCGGGATCATCATCATGACCGCGTGCGGCAGGGACCGGCCTCCCATGACGAGGAGCTCGAGGACCTCGTCGAACGACATCGAGTCCGAGCCGCCCGGCGTCACGATGGGGAAGAGCCGCTCGAGGTCGGCATTCGAGCCGTCGGAGTAGGGCGAGGCCAGGGCCTCCGAGGCGAGTTGGGACTCGCGCGCCCGCATCCAGTTGCGGTTGCCGCGCACCGTGTTGATCTCGCCGTTGTGCGCGATCATCCGGAACGGCTGGGCCAGCGGCCACGAGGGGAACGTGTTCGTGGAGAACCGGGAGTGGACGAGGCCGATCCGGCTGACGAGCCGCGGGTCCTCGAGGTCCGGGTAGAAGGGCGCGAGCTGGCCGGTGGAGACCATGCCCTTGTACGTGATCGTGGCGGGTGAGAGCGAGGGGAAGTACACGCCCGCGCGCTCGCTGCGCTTGCGGGCCATGAAGGCCCGCCGGGTCAGCTCCCGCTCGCCCGGGCGCCCGGACTCGTCCGTGGGCACGGGCACGGCGGGGTCGATCGCGACGAAGACCTGCCAGAAGGCGGGCATGATGGCGCGCGCGGCGGCGCCGAGCACCTCGGGGGCGACGGGGACCTCGCGCCAGCCGAGCACCCGCAGGCCCTCCTCGGCTGCCAGCGCCTCGACCGTGGCGCGCCCGGCCTGCGGATCCCCGGCGTCGAGGAAGGCCGTGCCTGCGGCGTAGGCGCCCGGCTCGGGCAGCTCGAAGTCCGTGGCCTCGGCGAAGAACGCGTGCGGGAGCTGCAGGGTGATCCCGGCGCCATCGCCGGTGCCCTCGTCGCCCCCCACGCCGCCGCGGTGCTCCATGTTGCGCAGCGCCGTGAGCGCCTGCTCGATGACGAGGTGGTCGGCAGCGCCGCGGTAGCGCACGATGAGGGCGAGACCGCACGCATCGTGCTCCTCGGCGGGGTCGTAGAGTCCGCGGGCGCCGGGCAGCGCAGAGTGCGGCAGGCCGCTGGGTGTCGTCGATGGCATGGCACCGTCCCCTCCGAATCGAGCTGAAGGCGCAGACGGCGCTGTCCGCGCTGCGGGCCTAGGCTGCGGCCCGCCCGCCCCATGGGTCCCACGGGGCGGAGGGACGACTATACATCAGCGCGCGGGGGGACCGTGACCTGTTTCACCCTCCGGACGATCGACCTGGGGCACGATCGAGATGGCCGAGGTCACAGCACCGAAGAAGCCGAACGAGCGCTGGGAGAACTCGCTGCCCGGGTCCTCGTCGGCGGGATCGGCGACGATGGGCAGCTGGGAGGTCTCCGGGCCGAAGCCCACCTCGCGGGCGGGCGCGGCGCCCGCCGCCGGCGCGCCCCCGTGCCCGGGGGCCGTGGGCCGGGCGGGGGCGTCGGCCGG
>NZ_WWEQ01000120.1 GCF_009857845.1 Brevibacterium rongguiense
GATCGGCCTTCGGCCCGCGCCGCCCGCGGCCGCCGCGGCGGCGGGGTGCGCGCCGGGACCGCTGGGTTTCCTTGGACTGCTGCGGGCCCCGAGGGTCCTCGGAGCCCCGAGTGCTCTGGGGGCCGCTCCCACCCTGGGGCTCGGCGCCCTCCGGCGCATCCGCACCGGGCTTCGAAGTCGCATCCATGACCCGCCAAGCCTACCCGGCGGCCCGCGCGGCACCCGAGCGCGGCGACGGCCAACGCCGTCCGGGGCACGGCCGCCGCCGCACTCCGGGGCCCGCCTGGGTGCGCGGCCGTCCGCCCCGTGGGCGCGGGGCCGCGCGTTCCGGGGCGCCGCTAGAGTGAACCCGCCGGCCAAACGACCCAGGGAGAGACATGATCGGTGCGCTCGAGGGCTTCGGCGTCATCGCGGTGATCGTGTTCGCCGGCTGGCTCCTGGGCCGCTCGGAGGTGCTGGGCGAGACCGGCCAGCGAGTGCTCGCCGGCGTGGTCTTCTACGCGGGGACCCCGGCGCTGCTCTACGTCACACTGGCCCAGACCGCGGTCGAGCAGGTCTTCAGCCCCGCGCTCCTGGCCACCGCGGGCTCCGCCGTCATCCTGGGCTGCGCGCTCTTCGCATTCACCCGGTGGCGCGGCGGCTCGCCGGGAGCCGCGGTCATGAGCGCGTGGTCGGTCAGCTACGTCAACATCGGCAACCTCGGCATCCCCATCGCCACGTACGTGCTGGGCTCGCTCAAATCCGTGGCACCGGTGCTGCTCTTCCAGCTGCTCGTGCTCGCGCCCATCGGCATGGCGATCCTCGACGCCTCGCGCGGACGCGGCGAGCGCGAGCGCGGCCAGCGCTCCGACCGCGCGTGGTGGCAGCCGCTCCTGCAGGTGGTCCGCAACCCCATCATCATCGGCGCGTGTCTGGGCCTCGTCGCCTCGATCACCGGCTTCCAGCTGCCCCACGTCCTCCACGACCCCATCGAGATGATCGGCAACACCTCCGTGCCGCTGACCCTCATGGCGTTCGGGATCTCGCTCAAGGACGGCTGGGCGCTGCCGAAGCCGGGCACCCGCTCCCACCTGACGATCATGACGGTCGGCAAGCTCATCGCCCAGCCGGTGCTGGCGTGGGCGATCGGCGGGCCGCTCCTGGGCTTCACGGGCGGCGACCTCATGGCCATCGTCGTCACCTCGGCGCTGCCCACGGCGCAGAACGTCTACGTCTACGCGCTGCGCTACCGCCAGTCGGAGACGATCACCCGCGACGTCGTCTTCATCACGACGATCCTCTCCGTGCCGACGATCATCCTGGCCGCGATCCTGTTCGGCTAGGCGCGCGCACTCGGCTGCGGGCTCGTGCTCGGCTGTGCACCCGCCCTCACCCGGGTCGCAGCCGGTCTTGTCCCGCCCGGCTCACCGGAGGGCCCGGTGGCAGCGCCCCCGGGAACCCCGCGGAAGCGGCGGCGGTAGGCGCTCGGGGTGGTGCCGAGCGCCGCCTTCATGCGGATGCGCAGCGCGGCGCTCGTGCCGAAGCCCGCCCGCGCGGCCACCGCGTCCACCGGCAGCGCGGTCTCCTCGAGCAGGCGCTGGGCCGCGGCGATGCGCTCGGCGCGCAGCCACGCCCCGGGGCTCGTGCCCGTGCGGGCGGCGAAGCGGCGGGCGAACGTGCGCTCGC
>NZ_WWEQ01000121.1 GCF_009857845.1 Brevibacterium rongguiense
AACTGCTTGGGCTCAATCGGTCGTTGCAACACCGTGTTGTTGAAGCGAGCGTAACTGCTCCTCGAAGACTTCCGCGGGAGTGCGCCAGTTCAGGCTTTTCCGTGGCCGGTTGTTGAGCGCGAGAGCGACGGCTTCGAGGTCCTCGGCCGACCACCGCGAGAGGTCCGTGCCCTTCGGGAAGTACTGACGCAGCAACCCGTTTGTGTTCTCGTTCGTCGGCCGCTGCCAGGGCGAGTGGGGGTCGGCGAAGAACACCTTCGTGCCCGTCTCAAGCGCGAACTGGGCATGCGCAGAAAGCTCCTTGCCGCGATCCCAGGTGAGTGTCTTGCGAAGCTGTTCTGGAAGCTTGGTCATGGTCGCGACGAGAGCAGCATTCATCGCGACGGCGCCGTAGCCTCCCAGTGCAGGACCGTTCTTCACATATGGGTTCTCGCCCCAGCCCTCCAGGCGGGGCAGGTGCACCAGCAGAGTCGAGCGGCTCTTGCGCTCGACGACAGTGCCGATCGCCGATCGGCCCGTTCCGATGATCAGATCCCCCTCCCAGTGCCCAGGAACGGCGCGGTCCGCCGCCTCCGCAGGACGTTCGGAGAACACGACATCGGCGGTGACATGCCCTTGCGGACGGTTCTGCGCTCGAGCTCGTGGCTGCCGGAGTGCGCGACCGGTTCGCAGGCAGGTGACGAGTTCGCGTTTGAGCGCGCCACGGCCCTGGATGAACAGCGACTGGTAGATCGCCTCGTGGCTGATGCGCATGGACTCATCATCCGGGAAGTCGACCTTGAGGCGGTGTGAGATCTGCTCCGGGCTCCACGCGATCGCCCACCGCCGGTCCTGCCGATGTGGCTTGTTCCGCCCCTTCCATGCCAGCGGCTCAGGGCCGACGACCACGCTGCCATCGGGTCGGCGGACGTTGCCGGCGAGACGGTCCTGGACGTACTCGCGCAGCCTAGCGTTGGTCACCAACTTCGCCTTCTTCGGCCGCTTCGCCGCCTGCTGCGCCTTCCACTGCGCCACCAGCGCCCGGTATTCCTGCTTGCCGCTGCGCGTAGCGGCATTGCGGCGCAGCTCGCGGGAGATCGTTCCCGGGTCGCGGCCGATCCTGCGCGCGATCTCACGCACGCCGACCTGCTTGGCGCGGAGAAGCGCGATCTCCTCACGTTCCTCGAAGGACAGATAACGACCTGTGGGCGGGGCGAGGCTGATCGGCGGCATGCCGCCAGCGTGACGAAACCAACGGGACCCGACCGGCACAGACACGCCCACCTTCAGAGCCGCTTCGGCTGAGGTGATACCCGTCGCGATCAGACGCCAGAACTGCCGCTGCACCGCCCGCGAAGGCTCAGGCCGCCCGGGCGAACGCATCGGCGGACGCAACGCCCGATCCGCACGCCACTGCCGACGCGCACTCACGGGCACTTCGCTGGTCTTCTTGCTCCAATCCGCCGTCACCATCGTTGAACACCTCTCGATCGAGGTGTTGCGACAACCAGTTGAATCCGCCCTGCGA
>NZ_WWEQ01000122.1 GCF_009857845.1 Brevibacterium rongguiense
GTGGTCGAAGGTCGGTCGAAGAAGGCGTTCAAGGACTGGCTGGCCGAGCGGGACCAGGCTTGGCGCGATGGGATCGAGGTCGTGGCCATGGATGGGTTTGCGGGCTTCAAGACCGCCACCACCGAGGGGCTGCCGGACGCCGTCACGGTTATGGATCCCTTCCACGTCATCCGGTTGGCCGGGGACGCTCTCGATGAGTGCCGCCGCCGAGTCCAGCAGGAACTGCACGGACACCGCGGACGCAAGGGCGACCCGCTCTACACCGCGCGGCGGACCCTGCACACCGGGGCTGACCTGCTCACCGACCGCCAGCACGAGCGCCTTGACAAGCTCTTCGCTGGGGACCGGCACGTGCAAGTCGAGTGCACCTAGGGGATCTACCAGCGCATGATCTCCGCCTACCGTCACCCCGACCGGGCAGCCGGCCGCGTCGAGATGAGCTCCGTGATCGACGCCCTCGCCGACAGTGTGCCTGAGGCGTTGGTAGAACTGCGCAAGCTCGGCCGCACCCTGACCAGACGCGCCTGCGACGTCCTGGCCTACTTCGACCGGCCGCGCACGAGCAACGGACCTACCGAAGCCGTGAACGGTCGCCTCGAGCACCTGCGTGGCCTGGCCCTCGGCTTCCGCAACCTCACCAACTACATCGCCCGCGCACTCCTCGAAGCCGGCGGATTCAGACCACACCTACACCCCGAATTGTGAAGAGCCGCTCATCGCCCTAGAGTCGAAGCCATGAACCGATTGACGATGGTGGAGTTCCCGTCATCAGACGCCCACTCATCGGCGGAATTCTTTCGCGCCGCCTTCGGCTGGGAGCACCTGGCTTACGGGCCGCACTACACAGACGTTCAGCTCGACAACGAACAGACACTTGGCTTCCAGGAAGACACCGCCGAAGCACCCCCAAGACCCTTGACGATCATCGAGGTCGACGACCTTGATGCAACCATGTCAGCCGTCGAAGCTGCTCATGGTGTCATCACCGTCCCACCGTTCGATTTCCCCGGTGGTCGCCGATTCCACTTCCGCGAGCCGGGCGGTAACGAGCTCGCGGCCTGGACGCGCGCAGGTGAGAGACCCAACTCCATCGTGTAGCAAGGTGGGTCTATGAGAGTTGAACGAGTCGTCCCGAACCTGACGGTCACAGATATTGCCCGAGCTGTGGAAGAGCATCGGAGCATGTTGGGCCTTGAGGTTCTGATGGATCACGGATGGATCGTCACCCTTGGCGACGATGCTGGGCATCAGCTCAGTCTGATGACCGCCGATGCCACAGCGCCGGTCAACCCCGACGTTTCGGTGTTCGTCGATGACGTGCGTGAGGCTTTCAAGCGTGTCGAGGCTGCCGGGGTGGAGATCGTTCATCCGGGACTGATGCACGATCAGGTGTCACATGATCTGTGGCGCCGTGCGGCGTTGCAGGGAAGGATGTGCGCCATGCCCGCTCCCTATCCCCAAGAGTTCCGTGAGGACGTCGTCCGCGTCGCGAGGA
>NZ_WWEQ01000123.1 GCF_009857845.1 Brevibacterium rongguiense
GGCTCTTCACGAATGAGGGTGTAGCGCGGGTCTGAACCCTCCGGCTTCGAGCAGCGACCGAGCGATGTAGTGGGTGAGGTTGCGGAAGCCGAGGGCGGAGCCGCGGAGGTGTTCGAGTCGCCCGTTGATGGCCTCGGTCGGGCCGTTGCTGGTGCCGGGGCGGTCGAAGAACGCGAGGATGTCGCCCGCCCGCTGCTTCATGGTCCGGCCGAGCTTGCGGACCTCGACGAGCGCCGCGGGAACGCCGCTGCTGATCGCAGCGATCACCTCCTGCATCATCGTCTTCGCTTTCTTCTTGTCGGGCTCCCGGTAGGCCGCGACGATGCGCTGGTAGATGCCCCAGGTCGCCTCGACCTCGACGTGCTCCTCGCTCGCGAACACTGCGTCCAGGCGTGCCCGCTGCCGGTCGGTGAGCAGGCTCGCCCCGGTGTGCAGGGTGCGGCGGGCTTTGTAGAGCGGGTCGCCCTTGAGCCCGCGGTGACCAGTGGTGTCTTGCTGGACCCGACGCCGGCAGACATCCAGCGCGTCGCCGGCGAGGCGGACCACGTGGAACGGGTCCATGACGGGGACGGCGTCGGGGAGTTCCTCGGCGGCAGCGGTCTTGAACCCGGCGAAGCCGTCCATCGCGACCACCTCGATCCGCTTCGCCCAGTCCGCAGGGCGGGCGGCGAGCCACTGCTTGAACACCGCCTTGGAGCGGCCCTCGACCATGTCCAGCAGCCTCGCCGGCCCGGTCTTGTTCCTCGCGGGCGTGAGGTCGATGATCACGGTGACGTACTTGTCGCCCAGCCTCGTGTGTCGCCAGACGTGCTCGTCGACACCGATCGTGGTGACCCCGTCGAACCGGGCGGGGTCGTCGATCAGGCGCCGCTTGCCTTCCGCGAGGACGGCGGCGTTCGCGGCACTCCAGGACACCCCGAGACCTGCGGCGACGCGGGTGACGGTGAGGTGGTCGATGACGATGCCCCGCAGCGCCCACTCCAGGCCGCCGCGGGAGATCTTCGCACGCGGCGCCGCTGCCCGCGTCATGTCCTGCCGCCACGTGCGCCGGCAGTGTCCGCACCGGTACCGGCGCACCCGCACCAGCAGGGTCGTCGGCCGGTGCCCGAACGGCTCGTGCGCCAGTCGACGCGTGACCGTGTCCCGCGGCACGCCCTCGACACCGCACTTCCGACACCACGGGTCGTCCCCGACGACGCGGCATTCGATCGTGGCCCGATCCGGCTCGATCAGCTGGCCGACGGCGACGAGGCCGAGCTCGTCGAGGCGGCAGAACGTGGTCAGGTCAGGGGTCGCGAAAGTAGGGTGGAGCACGTCGAGGTCTTTCGGGATGGCGAGCGTGAAGAACTTCCATCATCCGGGAGACCTCGACCCCTACCCGGCCACCGACGCGCTCAACCGACTACACCCTCGTTCGTGAAGAGCC
>NZ_WWEQ01000124.1 GCF_009857845.1 Brevibacterium rongguiense
TGAAGCGCCCTGGGTTTCGTTCCGAGTCTCAGCAAGGAGAATCGGAGCATGCCCAAGAAGTTCAGTCCAGAGCTGCGTGACCGTGCCGTGCGTATGGTCTACGACCGTCAGGCCCGCGAGGGTGGTCCCCGTGCAGCATCGATCCGTGCGGTCGCCCCGCAGCTCGGTGTCGGCGAGGAGACGCTGCGGATCTGGTGCAACCGCTACGGCCCCACCGAACCAACCGGCCCGGGAGAGCCGCTCGAGGAGGAGAACCGTCGGCTCCGGCGAGAGCTGGCGGAGGCGCGACGCGCTAACGAGATCCTGAAAGCCGCCTCGGCGTTTTTCGCAGCGGAACTCGACCGCCCCACAACGAAATGATCGCGTTCATCGACATGCACCGCGAGCAGTTCGGGGTCGAGGCCATCTGTCGCATCCTCGGTGCGACAGAATGTGGGTTCATCACCTCCCGCGGATACCGCGCCGCCAAGAACAGGCCGGCCTCCGCTCGAAGCCTGCGGGATGAGATGCTCGTGGAGGAGGTGAAGCGGATTCATCAGGAGAATTACAGCGTCTACGGGGTCCGGAAGATGTGGCACGCCATGCAGCACGCGGGATGGGACGTGGGCCGAGACCAGGTCGCGAGGCTGATGAAGATCGCAGGCCTCCAGGGCGTTCGCCGAGGCCGCAAGCCCGTCACCACCCACCCCGAAGCCGGAGACGATCAGCGTCCCGACCTCGTCGAGCGGAGGTTCGTTGCGGACCGGCCGCAGCAGCTCTGGGTTGCCGATATTACCTATGTCCGGATTCTCGCCGGGTTCTGCTACGTCGCGTTCATCACCGATGTCTTCAGTCGGAGAATCGTCGGTTGGGCGGTCGCGCCCACCCTCCACACGGAGCAACTGCCATTGCTCGCACTGGAACACGCTCTCCTCGCCACCGGGGTGAGCCGGAATGAGAGCGGATTGATTCACCACTCCGACCGGGGCAGTCAATACGTCTCTCTCGCCTACTCAGACGCTCTTCTCACCGCAGGTGTGAAAGCGTCTGTCGGCACCGTCGGCGATAGCTACGATAACGCGCTGGCCGAAACAGTGAACGGTCTTTACAAGGCGGAGCTGATCTACTCCAAGCGGATCTGGGAGTCCGTCAGCGAGGTCGAGCTTGCCACGATGGGATGGGTCCACTGGTGGAACACGGCCCGGCTCCACGAAGCTCTCGGCTACCGCACCCCAGCGAGCGTCGAAGCGTCCTACACTCACCCCACGACGACCGCGCCCGCGACCGTCTAACCACGGAACGAAACCCAGGGCGCTTCA
>NZ_WWEQ01000125.1 GCF_009857845.1 Brevibacterium rongguiense
CGACGTCGCGCTGCGCGGCACGCTCTCCCCCGCCGGGCCGGGCGCCGGGGCCCGGCTGCGCGCGGCCGCCCGCTCCTCGGCCCTGTGGATCTCCGGCGCCGCGGCGGTCCTCCTGGCCGCGATCGCCGTCTTCGCCTTCGCCGCAGCCGGCGCGGAGTCCCGCGCTGGCCACTACGACTCGTTCAAGCCCGAGGGCGCCCACGCCTTCGTGGCGCTGCTGGGCGCGCACGGGGCGGACGTCGCCACCACGCAGTCGCGCGACGAGGCGCTCGCGCTGGCCGATCGGCCGGACACGACCGTCGTCGTCGCCCGGCCCGATGCGATGGCCGCCGAGGACGCAGCGGAGCTTGCCACCCGGGTGGGCCGGCGCGGCGGTGACCTCGTGCTCGTCGCCCCCGACTCCGGCACCGCCAGCTTCACGCAGGCCATCACGGCCGGCCTGGGCGGCGGCGCCGGCACCGGCGCCGTGGAGCCCGGGTGCGGCGCGCGCCTGGCTGCGCGCGCCGGGCCCGTCACGGCCCCGCAGGTGACCTACGGCGCTGTGGGCCACCAGCGCGTCGACGTCTGCTACCGGCCCGCGGGGGCCCAGGCCGGCTACGGGGGCCTGGCCCGCACCCAGCTGGGCCGCGGCTCGCTCGTCGCGCTCGGCAGCGCTGATTGGCTCTCGAACGCCCACCTCGCGGACGAGGGCAACGCCGCCCTGGCCCTCGGCGCCGCCGGCGGCCACCGCTCCGTCGTCTACTACTACGCGCAGGACGAATCCTCGCTCGGCGGTGCCGACGACGGCGGCACCCTCCTGGGCGCGGTCCCGCCGTGGTTCCGCGCGGCGCTCCTGTGGCTCATCCCCGTGGCCGCCGCGCTGCTGCTGTGGCGCGGGCGCAGGCTCGGCCCCCTGGCGGTCGAGCGGCTGCCCGTGGTGGTCCCGCCCATCGAGACCGTGCTCGGCCGCGCGGGCCTGCTCCAGCGCGCCGGCGCCCGCGACCGGGCGCTGGCGGACCTGCGGACCGGGGCGCTGCTGCGCCTGG
>NZ_WWEQ01000126.1 GCF_009857845.1 Brevibacterium rongguiense
CGATCGGCTTCCCGGTCTCTTCGACGATCCGGACAGCTCCCTCACGGAACTCCCGGTCGTACTTCTTCCGCTTCTCTGGCATCTCGATCCTCATTGTCGATGCCTCTACGGTCCGGGGGGAACCTCATGGCGCACCGCCCGCGACAACGACGGTCACTGCCTCAACTGCGCCAAGACCCACAAGGAGAGCGCATGAACCCCACCTGCCATTCGTGCTCACGTCCCATCCACGGCCGCTGCCTCCTCATACGCCGCCAACACCCCATCTGCACAACCTGCGGCAGCACCACGGCCCCACCCCTCCACCACCTCACGGCCCCCACCTGCACCGTGCCCTGGCACGACATGTGGGACCACCCCAACCACATCATCATCACGACCTCAGCAGCCCTCCGCGCACTCACCACCGCTGACCCCATCACCTACCATCCCTGCGAAAGGAACGACCTGTGAGCCGTTGGGACGAACCCACCGCCAACTACCCCACGGAACGCCGGTGCACGGCGACGAACCGCAAGGGCCAGCAGTGCGGGAAGTACGCAATCAGGGGCGGGTCCGTGTGCACCGCCCACGGTGGCCGAACCCCGGCCGTGAAACGCAAGGCGCAGCAGACTCTCGCGGTGGCTCAGGCTCGAGCCGATGCGGCCGCGGCTCTTGCCCATGAGGGTCTGAAACCCGTGGGTGACCCGGTGATCGAACTGGGGAAAGCCGCGCGAGAAATCGTAGCGATGAAGGATGCTCTGGCTGCCCGCGTCAATGCCCTCACGGACCCCACTTATGCGGCGATGGGGGAGGAGAAACCCCGCGTGGAGCTGGCACTGTATGAGCGTGCTCTCGACTGAGGTTCCCCCCGGACCGTAGAGGCATCGACAATGAGGATCGAGATGCCAGAGAAGCGGAAGAAGTACGACCGGGAGTTCCGTGAGGGAGCTGTCCGGATCGTCGAAGAGACCGGGAAGCCGATCG
>NZ_WWEQ01000127.1 GCF_009857845.1 Brevibacterium rongguiense
CTGCGATCCTCGGTCCGAATGCACGATGCAGCCAGCGACGTCACCGCGGCGGGAAGCAGCGTTGTCCAGGGCGTTCACCGCCAGTCGCGCCTTCATCCGGTCGCTGATCGAGTAGCCCACGATCCGGCCGGAGAACACGTCCTTGATCGCGCAGAGGTAGAGCTTGCCCTCGCTGGTCCAGTGCTCGGTGATGTCGGTCAGCCACAGCTCGTTGACGTCATCGGCGGAGAAGTCCCGCTTCACGAGATCATCGTGGACTGGTGGCCCGGGACGCTTCCCGTTCTTCCCACGCTTCTTCCCGAACACAGACCACCACTGGTTGTCCCGGCAGATCCTCCATGCCGTGCGCTCACACATCACCTCGCCGGCCTCTGCGGCTTCGCCGACCAGGAACCGGTACCCGTACTCGGGGTCGTCGACGTGGGCGTCCAGCAGCGCGTTGGCGCGATAGGCCTCGACCAGCTCGGCCTGGGTGACCTGCTGTTTCCGCCAGCGGTAGTAGGGCTGACGGGAGAGCTTGAGAACCCGCAGGGACACCGCGACGGGGATGCCGTCGGCGGCGAGCTCGCTCACGAGCGGGTAGAACCTTTTCCCGGCAGGTTCGCCTGGGAGAGGTAGGCAGCGGCGCGGCGGAGGACCTCGTTCTCCTGCTGAAGCAGCCGGATCTGTTTGCGCGCCTCACGCAGCGCGGCCGACTCCTCCCGGCTCTTGCCGGGGCGGTTGCCGTCGTCGATGTCGGCTTGGCGAATCCACTTATGGAGCGTCATCTCGTGAACGCCGAAGTCCTTCGCGATCTGCGCGATGGTGATTCCGTCCTCACGGGACCGGGCCACTCGCACGACGTCTTCGCGGAACTCCTGGGGGTAGGGAGCGGGCATGGTGCACATCCTTCCAGGCCGCCCTGCGGGCAAGCCAGATCAGATGTCACCTATCTATGCGGCAGTCCC
>NZ_WWEQ01000128.1 GCF_009857845.1 Brevibacterium rongguiense
GCCAGCCCGGCGGCCGCCGGCCACGCCCGCACGGTCAGCCCCGCAGCCGCTGGCCGCGGGCGGGCGCGGCCGGTAGGTTTGCCGGTGTGAGCCTTCTATCAGACCGCGATATCGCCGCCCGGCTGGACGCGGGCAGCGTGCGCCTTGACCCCTTCGACCCCGCGCTCATCCAGCCGTCCTCGGTCGACGTCACGCTCGACCGCTGGTTCCGGCTCTTCGACAACCACAAGTACTCGGTCATCGACCCCGCGCTCGAGCAGCCGGACCTCACCCGGCTCGTCGAGGTGGCCCCGGACGAGTCCTTCGTCCTCCACCCCGGCGAGTTCGTGCTGGGCGCCACTCGCGAGGCGGTCGCGCTGCCCGATGACATCGCGGCGCGGCTCGAGGGCAAGTCCTCGCTGGGCCGCCTGGGGCTCCTCACCCACTCGACGGCGGGATTTATCGACCCGGGGTTCACCGGCCACGTCACGCTCGAGCTGTCCAACGTCGCGACCCTGCCCATCACGCTGTGGCCGGGGATGAAGATCGGCCAGCTGTGCTTCTTCGAGCTCAGCTCGCCGGCCGAGCACCCCTACGGCTCGGACCCGGCAACCGCGAACCGCTACCAGGGGCAGCGGGGCCCCACGGCCTCGCGCTCGTTCGAGAACTTCTACCGCGGCGGGTTCTGATGCCCGCGCCCGACGCCGCCGCCCCGGGCTTGCCCGGCTTCCTCGCCGCCTGCCACCTGCTCCTCCTCGATGGGCAGGTGGAGCCCAGCGATGTCGCGGCGCTCATCTCCAACCGCCAGCCGGAGCTGGCCGCGGCCCAGCCCGGGCCCGGGGGCATCCCCGAGCGCCGGCTCAGCCGCCACTCCCGCCTCGTGGGCCCGGTCCCGCTGGACGCGCCGCTGCGCGCGGAGCTCGGCCTGCCCGCGTGGGCGCGCGCGG
>NZ_WWEQ01000129.1 GCF_009857845.1 Brevibacterium rongguiense
GTTCACCGCCAAGCGGGCCTTCATCCGGTCACTCATGGAGTAGCCGACGATCCGGCCGGAGAAGGCGTCCTTGATCGCGCAGAGGTAGAGCTTGCCCTCATCAGTCCAGTGCTCGGTGATGTCGGTCAGCCAGAGCTCGTTGACGTCATCGGCAGTGAAGTCCCTCTGGACGAGGTCATCGTGGACAGGCGGTCCCGGACGTTTCCCGTTCTTGGCGCGCTTCTTCCCGAAAACGGACCACCACTGGTTGTCGTGGCAGATCCGCCACGCGGTCCGCTCGCACATGACCTCACCAGCCTCAGCGGCTTCGCCGGCGAGGAATCGGTACCCGAACTCCGGGTCGTCGCGGTGAGCGTCCAATAGCGCGTTGGCTCGATAGGCCTCGACCAGCTCGGCCTCGGTGACCTGCTGTTTGCGCCAGCGGTAGTAGGGCTGGCGAGAGAGCTTTAGGACCCGCAAGGACACCGCAACGGGGATCCCGTCGGCGGCGAGCTCGCTCACGAGCGGGTAGAGGATTTTCCCGGCAGATTCGCCTGGGACAGGTATGCAGCAGCACGGCGGAGCACCTCGTTCTCCTGCTCCAGCAGCCGGTTCCGGCGTCGGAGCTCGCGCAGCTCGGTGGAATCCTCACGGGTCTTCCCAGGCCGGTTGCCGTCCTCGACGTCCGCTTGGCGCATCCAATTCGTCAGGCAGGACTCGGAGATCCCGAAGTCCTTCGCGATCACGGAGAGCTTCTGGCCGGGTTCACGGTTCCTCGCGACGCGGACGACGTCCTCACGGAACTCTTGGGGATAGGGAGCGGGCATGGCGCACATCCTTCCCTGCAACGCCGCACGGCGCCACAGATCATGTGACACCTGATCGTGCATCAGTCCC
>NZ_WWEQ01000012.1 GCF_009857845.1 Brevibacterium rongguiense
TGGGCTGGGCCTCGGTCGCGGTGGCCCGGCCTCCGGCGCCGTCCGGCTGATCCGCGCCGCCGTCGACCACCGCGGCCTCGGGCCGCTCGCGCTCGGCCCGCGCGTCCGCGGTGCCGCCCGCCTCCGCCTCGTCCACATCCGAGGGCAGGGCGGCGGCATCGCCGAAGACCGCCTCGGGCCCCGGCGCCTGGGCGCGGTCGGCTGCGGGCGCGGGGCCCTCCTCCTCGTCCGGAACCGGCAGGCCGCGGCGGCGCAGGAGGGGCGCGATGCCCGGCTGGGCGCCGAAGAAGTCCTCGACCGCCGCCTCGAGGTCCACCGAGTAGCCCGGGGCCAAGAGGGCCTTGCGGAAGCGCTGCCCCGCCTCGTGATCGAGGCCCCCGTTGGCGGCGAACCACTCCTCGGCGTGTGCGGCGAGCACCTCGGACCACAGATACGAGTAGTAGCCGGCCGCATAGCCGTGGGAGAAGACGTGGGCGAAGTACGGCGAGCGGTAGCGCGGGGGCACCAGCGGGTCGAAGCCGGAGGCGGCGAGCACCTCGGACTCGAAGGAGAGCACCGCGTCGACCTGCTCACCGGACTCGAGCGAGTGCCAGCCCAGGTCCAGCAGGGCGGCGGCCAGGTACTCGACGGTCGCGAAGCCCTGGCCGAACGCCTGGGCGAGGGTGAGCCGATCGACGATCTCGTCCGGAATGCCCTCGCCCGTCTCCACGTGCACCGCGTAGTTGGGCAGCACCTGGGGGTGGAACATCCACATCTCGTTGAGCTGCGAGGGGAACTCGACGTAGTCGCGGGGCACCGAGGTGCCGGCGCGGCTGGGGTAGGTCGAGTCCGCGAACAGCCCGTGGAGCACGTGGCCGAACTCGTGGAAGAGGGTGCGCACGCTGTCCGGGGCCAGCAGCGTGGGCTCCCCGGGGGCGGGCTTGGGCAGGTTGAGCGTGAGCGTGACGATCGGGTGCTCGCCCGTGTACCAGGCCCCGGGCACCAGCTGGTCCATCCACGCGCCGCCGCGCTTGGAGTCGCGCGCGTACGGGTCCAGGCAGATGAGGCCCAGGGGCCGGCCGTTCTCCAGCGCCTCGATGACGCGCACGTCCGGGTGCCAGCCGCGCTGGTCGCTCGGCCGGAACTCGAGGCCGTACAGCTGGCTCGCGGCGTAGAGGACGCCGTCGCCCAGCACCCGGTCGAACTCGAAGTACTTCGCGGCCGCGGCGACGTCGATGCCGAACTCGCGCTCGCCGTAGGCGCGCAGCAGGTGGGCGAGGTCGGCCTGCTCGATGCGCTTGATGCCGAGGTCCTCCCGGATGGCCGCGAGCTCGGCCGCCAGCTGCTCCTGGGCCGGTGCGAGCAGCCTCGTGAGCAGGGCCGAGGCGTCCTCGGGATCGCCGGCCAGCTGCTCGTCGATCGCGTAACCGGCATAGGTGCGATAGCCCATGAGCCCCGCCAGGGCCGCGCGCAGCGCCGTGATGTCCGAGACGATGACGCGGGTGTCGTTGTCGTTGCCGCGCGAGCCCCGGGACAGCGAGGCGGTCATGAGGGCCTGGCGCGTGCGGGTGTCGGTGAGCTCGCACAGCGCGCTCTGCTGCGAGGTGCTCTGCAGGCCCAGCACCCACCCGGGCACGCCGCGGTCGGCGGCCCGCTGGGCCGCGGCGCCCAGCTCGACGGGGCTGAGCCCGGCGAGCGCCTGCGCGTCCTCCGGCGGCACGTGCAGCGCGGAGTCGTTCGTCTCCGCGAGCAGCACCTGGCCGAACTCCGTCTCGAGGCTGGACAGCTCGGCGCTGATCGTTGCGGCGGCCTGGCGCGACTCCTCGTCGAGCCGCGCACCGGCGTGGACGAAGTCGGCGACCATGAGCTCGTGGTGGCGCCGGTCCTCGGGCAGCAGGTCCACGAGCGAGACGGCCTCGAGGCGGGCGAACAGCTCCGGGCTGAGGAGCACGTCGAGCTCGGCGGCGTGGAGCTCGGCGTCGAGCTGGGCGTAGACCGGCTCGGCCTCCGGTGTCGCGAGCGCAGAGGAGTAGAGCCGCACGAGGGCGGCCAGCCGCAGGGCGGGATAGCGGGCCAGCTCGATCTGCAGGGTCGTGTTGTGGAATGTCGCGGGCGCCTCTGCCGCGACGATGGCGGCAATGGCCTCGGCCTGCTGGGCCACCGCGCGCTGGCCCGCGGCGCGCAGGTCCGTCGGGGCGATCGCGGCGAAGTCCGGGAGGGTCATGGCCGCGGGCTCCGCGATGGCCTGCCAGGCGGCATCGGGCGCGGGGTCGGCAACCGGCTCGGCGTCGTGCGCGGAGTCGGCACCGTGCGCGGGATCGGCCGCGGGTGCAGGCGGGGTTCCGGTGCCCTGGGCATCGTGCGGCGCTGGCGTCTGGTCGGTTTCCACGGTGACTCCTTGGCGGTGCGGTGCGCACACGTGCGGGGCGCCGGCCGCGCCGGCCCGGCTGCGGCGGAATCGCGCGCGGTGCCGGTCGAGCGCAGGTGCGGGTGCCCGCCCGTGCGGTGCGGGGCCTCGCCAAGCGGATCGGAGGCGAGGACTATCGTGGTGCTGGTGTGCCGGATACAGGGGACGATGTGCAGTGAGTGAGGGCCGATGAGCGGGTTCGCGGGCTATCCCAAGGGCCACCCGATGACCCGCAGGATCGAGATCGGCCTGCTCATGGCCGGCCTCGCGACCTTCACCCTGCTGTACAACACTCAGGCCATTTTGCCGTACTTCGCACGCGACTACAGCATTTCGCCCGCCCAGGCCGCCCTTTCGGTCTCCGCGGCCACGGCGGGGCTGGCCGTCGGGCTCATCGTCGCGGTGCCCATCTCCGAGCGGCTCGGGCGCGTGCGGGTGATCCGCTGGTCGCTGGGCGGGGCGGCGGCGCTGGGCGCCCTCGCGGCCTTCATCGACGACTGGTCGCTCTTCCTCGTGGTGCGCTTCGCCATGGGCGTCGTGCTCGCGGGCCTGCCCGCCACGGCAGCCGTGTACCTGCGCGAGGAGATCGCCCCCGAGTACTCCACGTCCGCGACGGGCCTCTACATCTTCGGCACGACCCTGGGCGGCCTCACCGGCCGCATCGCCTCGTCCGGGGCGATCGAGCTCATGCACCGGCTGGGCCTGACGGGCGCGCTGGGACTCGACGCCTCGCACCTCGCGCTGCTGTTCACCGCGCTCATCGGCGTCGGGTGCGCGATCGCCTGCTGGCTCCTGCTGCCGGAGTCGCGCGGCTTCACCGTCCACCGGGACTCCCTGCGCGAGCTCGTCGCCAAGTTCGGCCGCGCCTTCCGCGATCCCGTGCTGCTGGGCCTCTACCTGCTGGGCGCCCTGGGCATGGGCACGTTCGTGGGCGCATTCAACGTGCTGGGCTTCCGCCTCGAGGCCGAGCCGTACCTGCTGTCCGTGGGCACCGTGGGCCTGCTCTACCTCGTCTACCCCGTGGCCGGCTACGGCGGGGCGCTGGCCAACCGGCTGGCCGATCGCACCTCGCTGCGCGCGGTCATCGTCTTCGGCCCCGTCCTGGCGCTGGCGGGGGTGGGCCTCATGGCCGCGCGGCCGCTGTGGGTCATCATCGCGGGCATGCTCGTGCTGGCCGTGGGGTTCTCCATCGTCCACTCGCTGGCCTCGGCGTGGGTGGCCACGCGCGCCAACGCGTCCGTGGGGGTGCCCGCCCAGGCCGCCTCCATGTACATGCTCTTCTACTACGGCGGCTCCTCCGTCAACGGCAATCTGGCGCCGCTCGCGTGGGAGGCGGGCGGCTGGCCCGCCGTGACGTGGCTGATCGGCGCGATGATGGCCGCCGCGCTCGTCATCGCGCTGCTGCTGGGCCGCTCCAAGCCGGTGGTGCGCTGAGGGGCTCGCCGCTGAGGGGATCGGCGCTGCGGCAGCGGGCAGCGGTGTGCGGACCGGGTGCGCGGACCGGGTGCGCGAGCCGGGTGCGCGGACCGGCGGTGGGGCAAGCCGCCCTGCCGCGCGGGACGCCTGCGGGGCCGGGCGCCGGATGCGCCTACACTGAGCGGGTGAGCAAGCTCCCTGGATCCCGCCGCGGCACCCTGGGCGGAGTCGTTCCCCCGCCCCCCGCCCGACGCCTGCAGGTTCCCGCGTTCTGGATGGCCTTCGTCGGCACGCTGGGCGTGGGACTGGGCCTCATGGTGATCAACGGGCTGTCGACGATCGCCTCCGTCATCACCTACGTCGGGGTGGCGCTGTTCCTCGCGCTCGGCCTCGACCCCGTCATCCAGTTCCTCGCGAAGCGGCACATCCGCCGCGGGCTCGCCACCGTGCTCACCCTCGTCGTCATGGTGCTGGCGGTGACGGGGGTCTTCCTGCTCATCGTCCCGCCGGTCGTCGCGCAGATCCAGGCGTTCATCGGCAACCTGCCCGTGCTCATCAACGAGCTCGCCAACCGCGAATGGGTCAAGGACCTCGAGGCGCAGTTCGCGGGCTCGCTCGACCTCAACGCCCTCGTCTCGCAGGGCAGCCAGTGGGCCTCGGACCCGAAGAACATCCTGTCGCTGGGCGGCGGGGTGGTGGCGGTGGGCGCCGGCATCGCGAACTTCACCGCCGGGCTCATCATCGTCGTCATCCTCACGATCTACTTCACCGCCACGCTGCCCTCGATCAAGCGGGGGCTCTACCTGTTGGTGCCGCGCAGCCGTCGGGCCTTCACCGAGTCGGTCACGGAGGAGGTCACCCGGTCCGTGGGCCGCTACGTCTTCGGCCAGGTGCTGCTCGCCGCGATCAACGGCCTGCTGTCCTCGATCTTCCTCACGATCATCGGCTCGCCGCTGCCGGCGCTCCTCGCGTTCATCGCGTTCCTGGGCTCGCTCATCCCGCTGGTGGGCACGCTGTCCGGGTCCATCGTCATCGTGGCCTCGTGCCTGTTCGTCTCGCCGTCCATGGCGATCATCGCGGGCATCTACTACCTCATCTACATGCAGATCGAGGCCTACATCCTCAGCCCCCGAATCATGAACCAGGCCGTCAACGTGCCCGGCTCGATCGTCATCATCGCCGCGGCCGCCGGCGGCGGGCTGGGCGGCGTGCTCGGCGCGATCGTCGCCGTGCCGCTGGCCGCGAGCCTCCTCATCATCGTCCGGCGCGTCGTCATCCCCCACCAGCACAAGCGCTAGCTCCGCCGGGTCCTGCCCCCGGCGCCCGAGGCGGCACGGGCCGTCCCCGCGCGGGCACCGGGCCAGTCTGGCCCGGGCTGCCCGCTCGCCACCGGCCCGGGGGCGTTCCCTCCCCACCGGTCCGGCGGGGCCCGCTCCTCACCGTCCCGATGGGGTTCGCCGCCCCGTCGGCCCGATGGGCTCGCAGCCCCGGAGCGCCTCGGGCAGCGGGCCACGGGCGGAGCGCGGAGACCCTAGAGTGGTCCCATGAGCGACAACGACGTCACCGAGCCCTATCCCGTCCCCGATCTGTCCGGCCTGCCGGCGGATGTCCTTGCCCGGATCCGCGCCGAGGGGGAGGCCTCCGGCTTCGTGCCGAACGTCTTCCTCACGCTAGCCCGGCGCCCCGCCGAGTTCCGCGCCTTCTTCGCCTACTACGACGCGCTCATGGGCAAGGAGGGCGGCGGGCTGACGAAGGCGGACCGGGAGATGATCGTGACCGCCACCTCGGCGGCCAACGACTGCCTCTACTGCGTCGTCGCCCACGGCGCGCTGCTGCGGCTGTTCGAGCGCGACCCCCACATCGCCGACCGGGTCGCGGTCAACTGGCGCAGCGCGGGCCTGCCCGCCCGCCAGCACGCGATGCTCGAGTTCGCCCTCAAGGTCTGCGAGCGGCCCGGCGAGGTGGGGGATGCGGACCGGGCGGCGCTGTACGAGCACGGCTTCGACGACGAGGACGCGTGGGACATCGCGGCGATCACGGGGTTCTTCGGCCTGTCCAACCGGGTGGCCACCGTGGCGAAGATGGCGCCCAACCCGCAGTTCTACCTGCTGGGGCGGGTGCCCAAGGACGTCTACGCGCAGCTGACGGCGCAGCCCCCGGTGCAGGACCCGCCCGCGGCCGGCTGAGCCGGTTCCGGCGCTCTGGGCAGCCGGCCGACCGGCGACCGGACGTGCGGGCGACCTGGCCCCGGGCGGGCATCGCGACCGCAGGCGCAGCGGGCCGGCTCCCGAGGCGCCGCGGGAGCCCGTCGCGCAGCCGCGCTGGACGTCCACGATGACGGGCCGGACACCGTTGAGCCATGTCCGCTCCAGCGGTTAGGGTGTGACGCAAGCCGCATGAATGGCCCGGACCGGGCGTTCGCAACGGCCGTCAGCCGCGCGGAGCGCACGCACCGCGCGCCGGATCTCAATGAGGAGAATCATGGCAGTCTACGCACAGCCCGGCAGCCCGGACGCAAAGGTCAGCTTCAAGCCCCGCTACGAGAACTGGATCGGCGGCGAATGGACGCCGCCGACCAGCGGCAAGTACTTCGAGAACGTCAGCCCCGTCAACGGCAAGCCCTTCACCGAGGTCGCCCAGTCCAACGCGGACGACGTCGAGCTCGCCCTCGACGCGGCACACAAGGCCGCCCAGACGTGGACGAAGACGAGCGCCGCCGAGCGCGCCCTCATCCTCAACAAGATCGCGGACCGCATGGAGGACAACCTCGAGGCGCTCGCGGTGGCGGAGACGTGGGACAACGGCAAGCCCATCCGCGAGTGCCTCGCGGCGGACATCCCCCTGGCCATCGACCACTTCCGGTACTTCGCGGGCTGCATCCGCGCGCAGGAGGGCTCCCTCTCGCAGATCGACGACGAGACCGTCGCCTACCACTTCCTCGAGCCGCTGGGCGTCGTCGGCCAGATCATCCCGTGGAACTTCCCGCTGCTCATGGCGGTCTGGAAGCTCGCTCCCGCGCTGGCGGCCGGCAACTGCGTGGTGCTCAAGCCCGCCGAGCAGACCCCCGCCTCGATCATGGTGCTCATCGAGATCATCGGCGATCTCCTGCCGCCCGGCGTCGTCAACGTCATCAACGGCTTCGGCGTCGAGGCCGGCAAGCCGCTCGCGTCGAACAAGCGCATCGCCAAGATCGCGTTCACCGGTGAGACGACCACCGGCCGCCTCATCATGCAGTACGCCTCGCAGAACCTCATCCCGGTGACGCTGGAGCTGGGCGGCAAGAGCCCGAACATCTTCTTCAACGACGTCGCACAGTCCGATGACAGCTACTACGACAAGGCGCTCGAGGGCTTCGCGATGTTCTCCCTCAACCAGGGTGAGGTGTGCACGTGCCCCTCGCGCGCACTCGTCCAGGAGGGGATCTTCGACGACTTCGTGGCCGCGGGCATCGAGCGCGTGCGCGCCACGAAGCAGGGCAACCCCCTCGACACGGACACGATGATCGGCGCGCAGGCGTCGAACGACCAGCTCGAGAAGATCAAGTCCTACCTCGACATCGGCAAGCAGGAGGGCGCCGAGGTGCTCATCGGCGGTGAGCAGGCCCACCTCGACGGGGACCTGGCCGATGGCTTCTACATCCAGCCCACCGTGTTCAAGGGCACGAACAGCATGCGGATCTTCCAGGAGGAGATCTTCGGCCCCGTGCTCGCGCTGACCTCGTTCACGAACTTCGAGGAGGCGATGAAGGTCGCCAACGACACCCTCTACGGACTGGGCGCAGGTGTGTGGAGCCGCAACGGCAACACGTGGTACCGCGCAGGCCGGGAGATCCAGGCCGGCCGCGTGTGGGTGAACAACTATCACTCGTACCCGGCCCACGCCGCGTTCGGCGGGTACAAGTCCTCGGGCATCGGGCGCGAAAACCACAAGATGATGCTCGACCACTACCAGCAGACCAAGAACATGCTGGTGAGCTACTCGGAGAGCAAGCTGGGCTTCTTCTGATGAGCGAGCAGGCACTCGACCGTCCGCTGGATTCGCAGCCCACCCTGGACGGAGAGACCGAGTCCCGGGTGGCGCTGACTCCGGCGGCGGTCGAGCTCCTGCGCGAACTCATCGGCCAGCACGGCCAGCTCATGTTCCACCAGTCCGGCGGGTGCTGCGATGGGTCCTCGCCCATGTGCTATCCGGCCGGTGAGTTCCTCACGAGCGACGCCGATGTGCTGCTGGGCCGCTTCACGCTGCCCGGTGTCGATGCCGAGCAGGCCGAGCTCGAGTTCTGGATGTCCGCGGAGCAGTTCCGCTACTGGAAGCACACCCACCTGACGGTGGACGTGGTCAAGGGCCGCGGCTCGGGCTTCAGCGTGGAGTCGCCCACGGGCCAGCGGTTCCTCATCCGCTCACGGCTCGTCGGGTAGCCCGCACCGCCCCCCCAGGGTGCGAGGGGGCGGGGGAGCCGCGGGGCGGGGGAGCCGGTGGTTCTCCCGCCCCGCTTGGTCCGCACCGCTCGGGCACGGATGAGGCGCTCGGGCACGGATGTGGCGCTCGGGCACGGACGAATCGCTCGGACGCCGGTGAGCCGCTCGGGCACCCGATCCCTGGCGCCGCCGTCGCGCCTCAGAGTCCGGTGCGCCGCCCGGGAACCGCATGGCCCCACCCGCCCCCCGAGGCCCCGTCACCGCTCACGCGCTGTAGGCGGCGTCGAAGAACTCGAGCTCCAAGCGGACGAAGCGATCCCACAGGCCGACGGCCTCCGCGCGCTCCGCCTCGTCCAGGTCCGCGCCCACCCGGTCGATCTCGTCGACGATGCACTGCACCCAGGCGCGGAAGTCCGCGCCGCGGTGCAGGTCGATCCAGCCCAGGTGCTCCGGTCGGCTGGGGTCGGCGAGCTCGCGCTCGCCCCAGTCCAGGTAGAGCCACTCGGCGACGGCCATGACGATGAGGCTGCGGATGTAGGAATTGGCGTGCGCCGTGTCGCGCATTCCCTCGATCATCGCCGCCGAGGTCGCGGTCAGGGGGACCTCGCCGGCCCGCGCGGCCGACGAGCCGAGGGCCGCCAGGGCGCGCTCGAAGTAGCCGTCCTCGTCCGCGGCGAAGAAGCCCAGCTGGGCGGAGAAGCGCAGCTTGGGCTCGACGCGGTCGGCGTTGACGACGCACGAGGCGCACAGCGACAGGGCCGCATCGAAGAAGCGGTAGTCCTGTTCGAGGTAGTGGGCGAGCACGGCGTCGTCGACGCTGCCCGCGAACAGCTCCTCGACGAAGCGGTGGCCGATCGCCCGGTCCCAGGTCTCACCTGAGCGCTCGCGCAGCTGGGCGGCGAAACCGCCCGGCGCGGTGACGATGGTGGTGGTGCTCATCGCAGTCCTCCTCTGCGGGCAGGGGTGCGGCACGGCCGGGCGCCTGGGGCCCCGCTTCACGACTTCCTCCGCCGGTGCTCACCGGATCAGGTTCGAAGGGTCTGCTGCCGCACTCTCAGCGCCCGCGATGGCGCTCCCCTGTCGTGGAGCCCACCCTAGCGCACGGCCCCACGGCCCCACGGCCCCACGGCCCCACGGCCCCACGGCCCCACGGGCGCACCGCCTCACGGCCGCCCGGGCGCGCACCATCCCCGTACGCACGACCGCCCCGGCCATCGTGGGCCGGGGCGGTGGGGTGCACGCAGGGGGAGGGGCTCAGCTCTTGATGGCCGACAGCTTCTGCCACTGCTTCCAGCTGTAGGTCCAATCGGAGACATCGCCCGAGTCCGGCGTGAGGGACACCCGCGAGCCGGTGATGGAGACGGGATCGCCGTACTTCGCGGATGCGAAGTACTTCGCGGCCCGGGAGGTCGAGAGGTTGATGCAGCCGTGCGAGACGTTCGAGCTGCCCTGCACGCCCTCGGACCACGGCGCCGCGTGGACGAACTCGCCGTTGTTGTGGATGCGCACGGCCCACTGGACGGGCGTCGAGTAGCCGTAGCGCTCGGAGGTCATCGTGTAGTCGGCCGACTTCGACATGACGATGTGCTCGCCGTTGTAGGAGGGGGAGCTGGGCTTGCCGAGCGAGGCGGGCCAGTCCCACAGCTTCTTGCCGTCGCGCGTCACCGTCATCCGGTGCGTCTTCGCGCTGGCCTTCACGATCTGGGAGCGGCCGATCTTGAAGTCGAGCGTGACGTTCTTCTTGCCGTACGTCTCGTCCGAGGTCTGCACGCCCTTCATGGGCAGCTTGACCGTGACCTTCGAGTGGGCGGGCCAGTGCTCCTCGGTGCGGTAGTGGATGCTCGAGTGACCGTCGTCATCGGGCAGCCAGCCCCAGGCGCCCGTGACGCTGCGCTTCTTGCCCTTGTTGTCGGTGACCTGGACCGTCATGCGGTTCTGGATCGAGGCGCGGTACTTCTTGGGCACGATGCCGGAGAAGTTGACGATGACGGGCGCGGCGACGCCCACCGTGTCATCGTCGGCGATCTCCGTGAAGGTGCGGGTCGTCTCGCTGGAGGGCTCGGAGGTCTTGACGGTGCCGGTCTCCTCGTGGGACTGGCCGTCGTTGCCCTTGACCGTCGCCTTCCACTCGTAGGTGGAGTTGCCGGCGACCGTGAAGTCCGAGGTCCACGTCGTGCCATGCTCACCGGAGCCCGCATCATCGGAGGCGCCCGCGCTGGGGGCCGCCGAGGCGCCCTCCGAGCTCCCATCGGAGGCGCCGGCCTCCTGCGAGGCGGACGCGGTCGAATCCGCGTCGCTGTCCTCGAGCTCCGAATCGGAGGTCGAGGAGCGGTTGGCGGCGGTGAAGCCCGCATTCTGGGCGCTGGGCGCGGCGGTGCTCTCCGCCTCGTCGGCGTCCGCACCGCTGGACAGGGACCCCTTGTCGACGGGGATGTCCTTCTGCTTCGAGTCGGAGGCGCTCGCGGAGGCGAACGTGCCGTTCTCGACCCTGAGCGTCAGGTGCTGCCCGGCCTTGACCGTCTTGACCTCTTTGCCCTTGGCGTCGACGACGCTGATCGAGGGGCTGGCCTGCTCCGTGTTCGCGGAGCCGTTGTTCGAGGCGTTCTCACCGGTGCCTGAACCGGAGGGGGTGCAGGCCGCGAGGAGTGCGGCGGAGGAGATGAGGGCGGTGGCAGCAAGAAGACGGCGGGACACGCGTGGCCTCTCTGTGGAGGATGTGGATGGCTTTCACAAAGGATACGGGCCCAATGTCAACGCGCGATGACGACGGGGACCGGCCTGTGGGAGTCCACGGGGATATTGGCTTGAAGGGAGGCGGTGACCAGGGGAGATCCCTGCAACATTCGTTGCAGAATCGTGACACCTGCCGTCAGCGCGGACCGCGGGGGGCGTGCCCGGGCAGAAAAGGACTCTTCGTGCACCCGCCAGAGCCTTCTTACCCTTGCTACCTTCCGGTCCTGGGGGATTCGCAGGGTGACGCCGCACGAAGAGCCGCCTCCACAGTAGCGCACCGGGGCGCGGGAGTGAAATCCCTGCGCCCCGGTGCCCTGCCCAGCGAGCGGCGCCGCGGCGGAGCGCTCAGCACCCCGCCCACACCTCGGCGGGTGCGCTCAGTCGAGTGCGGCGACGATCGCGGCGTCGAAGGCCTCGAGGTCGGCCGGGGTGCGCGAGGTGATGAGATTGCCGTCGATGACGACCTCCGAGTCCTCCCACTTGGCGCCCGCGTTGACGAGGTCGACCTTGATGGAGCCCACGCTCGTGAGCTTGCGCTCGTGGGCGACCCCCGCCTCGGCGAGCAGCCACGGGGCGTGGCAGATCGCGGCGACCGGCTTCTGCGCCGCGAAGAACGCCTTGACGAACTCCACCGCCCGCGGGTCCCCGCGCAGCGCGTCCGCATTGAGCGTGCCGCCGGGCAGCACGAGCATGTCGTAGTCGCCGGCCGCTGCATCGGCCAGCGGCACATCGACGGCGAACTCCTCACCGCGGTCCCAGTCGCCTTTCATGGCCTGGAGGCTGCCGTCCGCGGGCGAGACGATCTGGGTGATCGCCCCCGCGGCATCGAGCGCCTCGCGGGGGCTCGTGAGCTCGGGCTGCTCGACTCCGCGGGTGACGAGGATTGCGACCTTCTTGCCTGCTGCCGACATGGCGTCTCCTTCTGTGCGTAGGTTCCGGGCCGCGCCGCGGCCGGCGCGCCCGTGGTCGGCGGATGCCGCTGCTCCAGCGGCCCCGTGCGCGGGGCCGGCGGGCGGGCGCCCCGCCACCAGCGCAACGTGCGCGGACGGGCGGCGTATTCCGTGAGGTCCCCTTGCCCTCACGCGTCCCGCGCGGTGCCGGGCGGGTCCGCGGGACCGGCGGGCGGCTCGGGGGCGGGCCGGGCGGCGATCCGGCGCAGGCGCAGGGCGGCGAGCCCGAACGCCGCGGCCAGGGCGAGCTGGACGAGGCTGACGACGCCGAAGGCGTGATCGGCGCCCAGCCGCGCGCTCAGGCCCTGGAAGGCGGAACCGAGAACGGCCACGCCCACCGCGATGCCCGTCTGTTGCATCGTCGACACGAGACCGCCGGTCAGACCCGCGATGCGCCTCGGCACCTCGGCCATGACGGTGGCAACGAGCGGCGCGAACTGCAGGGCCTGGCCGGCGCCCAGGACGACCCCGGGGAGCTGGAACCACAGCTCCCAGTGCCCGGGGGCCACCAGCGAGAGTGCGCCCACGCCCGCGAGCCCCAGTGCCTGCACGAGCGCCCCGAGCAGTAGGGCCCGGGGGCCGCCCAGGCGGGCGCTGATGCGGTGGGACAGCGCGGAGACGATGACGAAGGCGGTGGCGAAGGGGGCCAGGGTGAGGCCGGAGAGCCACGCCGGATCGCCGTGCGCGGACTGGGTGAGCAGTGCGAAGTTGTAGAGGAAGGCGCCGAAGCCCGCGAAGAAGACCGCGGCCATGATCATGCCCGCCGCGATCGTGGGGCTGCGCAGGACGCGGGGCGGCAGCAGCGGCTGGGCGCTGCGCGCCTCGGCGCGCCGCTGCTGGACGATGAGGGCGACGAGTGCGGCGACCGCCGCGGAGAGTGGGATGAGCGCGGCCGCGCCCCAGCCGGTGGACGGGCCGATCGCCAAGCCGGTGAGCAGCCCGCCCAGGGCGAGGGCGAGCAGCGCGGCCCCCGCGAAGTCGAGGCGGAGGCCCGGTTCCCCGGCATCGGCCGGCAGGCGCAGCGCGGCCCACGCGCATACCCCGCACGCGGCCGCGAACACGGCGAACGCCAGTCGCCAGCCCCAGACGGGGCCGCCGAGCGAGGTGAGCGCGCCGCCGATCACCTGCCCGCCCACGGTGCCCACCCCCGAGAACGCGCCGAACGCGCTGACGGCGCGCACGCGCGCCTGGCCCACGGCACTGAGCTGGATGATCGAGAGGATCTGCGGCATCATCACCGCGGCCGCGAAGCCCTGCAGGGCGCGCGCCGCGATCGCCATGGGCACGTTCGCGGCGCCCGCGACGAGCAGCGAGGTCACCAGCAGCCCCAGCATGCCCAGGATGAACAGGCGCTTTCGCCCGAAGCGGTCGCCGATCCGGCCGCACAGCACGATCGCGGCCGCGAAGGCGGCGGCGTAGGCGCCCACGATGAGCGCGAGCTGCGCCGGGCCGGCGCCCAGGGCCGCGCGGATCTGGGGGGAGGTGATGTTGCCCAGGGAGAAGACGAAGGTCGCGAGGAATGCCGCGAGCTGCAGGGGCCACAGGCTCGGGGCCGGGCGCGGCGCCCTCGCACTCATGCGCGCCTCCTTCCGGTGGGCTGGGGGACCACCCGCGGTGGGCCGCGGGGCGGGTCCGGGCTCCGGGTCGGCGGAGCGGTGGCTGGAGCAGCGGACGGCCGGTGCGCTGTGCGCGGCGCGGGCTTCGGTGTGCGTCATGGGGCCAGCCTGGGCGGTGCGCGGGCCCCGGGGGAGTGTCTGCCCATCCTGTCACCCGGAGCACCACCCTGGGGAGGCGTCCGCAGCGGCGGACGGGCCCCGCGGTGGGCACAATGGGCCCATGGCAGTCATCAGTCGGGCCGAACTGGCCGCCTTCCTGCGCAGTCGCCGCGATCGGCTCAGGCCCGAGGACGTGGGGCTGCCCCGCGGAGCCCGCCGGCGCGTGGCGGGCCTGCGCCGGGAGGAGGTGGCGGTGCTCGCGCACGTGGGCACCACCTGGTACGCGTGGCTGGAGCAGGGCCGCGACGTCCACCCGTCGGAGGAGGTGCTCGCCGCCATCGCCGATGCCCTGCTGCTGCGCCCCGAGGAGCGCGCCCACCTCTTCCGTCTGGCCGGCTACTCCGCGCGCGCCGCCTCTCCCGGTGTGGGCGCCATGGACGTGCGGCTGCGCGAGACGCTCGATGCGCTCTCCCCGCTGCCGGCCATGGTGGCCGATGCGCTGGGGTACTGGCACTCGTTCAACGCGGGCTACCGCTACCTCATCGCCGATGCCCATGCGCTCGTGGGATCCGCCGCGGATGCCAACTGCACGGTCCAGTCGCTGCGCAATCCCGCCTGGCGCCGTGCGCTGGCCGACGATCCCCACTACTGGCGGCTGCACGTGGCCAAGCTGCGCACGGCATTCGCCGAGGTGCCCGACGACCCCCGCTGGCCGGCGTTCCTCGAGCGCCTGCGCGAGTGGGAGGAGTTCGCCCAGGCGTGGGACTCGGGCGAGGTCATGCGCGAGGCCACCACGCGCAAGGTCTTCGACAACCCCTATGTGGGCCGCCTCGAGCTCTACGCTGTGGGGCTGGCCGTGATGGAGGACCGCCAGCTCACGCTCACGGTCTTCCAGCCGGCGGACGCGGTCACCCGGTCCCGGCTCGAGCACCTGGATGAGCTCATCCGCAGCGGCGCGATCGACGCCCTGGCCGCCCGTGCGCCGCGCCTGCGCGCCGTGTGAGCGCCGCCGGCCGTGACCGTACTGCCGAGCCGCGACTGCACTGCCGACCGTGACCGCGCCGCCGGCTGTGACCGCGCGGCGGGCGCGCCCCCCACTGGCCGTCACCGCGTTGAGCTGGGCTAGGACTCGAATGGACGGGGGTGAGCTGCGCCTGGGACGGCCGCCGAGGCCGTGGCCCCGGCGACGGGACCGTAGGATGCGGGCATGGCCACCCCACGCGACTCGCGCGCCAGCGGAGGCGCCCGGCGCCTCGCGGACCTCGACCTCGGCGCGCTCCACCAGTGGCTGCTCGCCGCGCACGGACCCCAGGACGACTGGTGGCCCGCCGAGTCCGCCTTCGAGCGCATGGTCTCCGCCATCCTCGTGCAGAACACCCGCTGGGAGAACGCCGCCGCGGCCATCGCGAACCTGCGCGAGGCCGGCCTCATGAGCCCGGAGGCGCTGGCGCGGGCCGATGCCGAGGCGCTGGCCGGCCCCGTGCGCCCCGCCGGCTTCATGACGGCGAAGTCCGCAGCCGTGCGGGGGCTCGCCGCGTGGGTGCGCGACGGAGAGCCCGAGGCGCTCGGCGACGAGGAGCTGCGCGCGCAGCTCCTCGCCCTGCGGGGCGTGGGGTCCGAGACCGCGGACGTCATCGCCCTCTACCGCTATGGGCGCCGCGCCTTCATCGCCGATGCCTACGCCCGCAGGCTGCTCGCCCGGCTCGACTACGCCGTGCCCGGCTCCTACGAGGCGACCCGCCGGCAGGTGCTGCCGGCCCTGGAGGCCTCGGGGCTGGGCGCGCGCGAACTGGGCGAGCTCCACGGGCTCATCGTCGAGGAGGGCAAGGCGGACGCCCAGCGCTCCCAGGCGCGAGCGCGGCACAGCCCGACCGCGGCCGCGCGAGCGCGGTAGCGGCGGCGGGCGCGGTCAGGCGCGTCGGAGAGCGGGGAGGCGAGCGCGCTCAGGAGTGCGGCTGGGGCGGGCCTGCCGGCGCCTCGGGCCCGCGGTCCGGTGAGCGCTGATCGCACAGCGCGGCGCCGGTGGCCAGGGCGGGCAGTCCGCCCGGGCCGGTGGGCGCCAAGACGAGCACGATGCACACGAGCGCGAAGACCGCGGCCGCACCCGGCAGCGGAAGGGCCTGCCCGGCCAGGAGGATGAGCAGGTAGCCGCCGCTGCCGCACAGGAAGCGCAGGAGGCGGGCCGGCGGAGTCGCCATGCGGGGGCGGCGATAGGCCAGGCGCACCGTGAGGTCACCCGGTGTGGCGCCCGTGGCCAGGGTGGTCGCCAGCCAGATCCCCGCCGTGGTGGCGAGCGCGATGGCCTCCGGCCAGTGGGCAAGCGCGAGGGCGCCTCTGTCCGCGCGGGCGAGCAGCTCGGCGCCCAGCCGCAGGCCCACCGTGAGGGCGGTGAGGATGAGCGTGCTGGCCAGCCAGTCGGAGAACATGCCGAGCAGGCGGCGGGGGCGCGTGACGGGGCGCGGCACCTCGGGCGCGGCATCGTTGGAGCCCCAGAGGCGGCGGGGGACCGCGAGCGCGAGCAGCGAGCCCACCAGGGCGCCCGAGGTGTTCGTGAGCATGTCGTCGACGTCGAAGACGCGGTAGGCGCAGTCGTAGAGGCCCCAGACGCCGGTCAGCTGGGTGGTTTCGACGAGTGCGGAGATCGCCAGGCCCAGGGCGCCGGCGGTGAGGAGGCCGCGCCCGCCCAGGACGCGCACGAAGAATCCGAGCGGGACGAAGAGCAGCACGTTGAGCGCCAGCTGGAGCACGAGCGGGTTGGCCGCGAACGCCCGCAGTCCGCCGCCGGATTCCGCCCACGCCCGTGCGAGGTCGCCCGCGAACTGCCCCAGGTGCGTGTTCGTCCCGGCGCAGCGCACGGTGTCCGGGGCGGGCAGCGGCAGGAGCGTGTAGGTCCAGATCGCCCAGAAGTACACGAGCGCCGCGCCCCACAGGAGCAGTCGGCCCAGCGACAGACCTCCCTGGCGGTGGTAGAGGCCCGCGACGATCGGCACGAAGAGCACGACGCCTGCCACGGCGCCCAGGGCGACCGCTGCGACGGCGGAGAGGACGTGGGGGCTCATGGGGGAGGGGACTCTTCTCTCGCGGGGGACGGGCAGGGAAGGGCAACCGGCAGGGAACGGGGCCGCGCGACGGTCCTGGTGCACGGCGCGTGTCAGCGTAGCCGAGGCGCGCGGTGGGGGCTCCGCGCGGGTGGCCGGGGATACCTGAGGAAGAGGCAGTCGGACATGCGACCCCCGGGCGACAGCGGCCACGGTCGGCAATTAGTCCGAAAAGCGGGTGGCATGTATTCTCTCGGATGTGCGTACTGAGTCTCACAAGCGCACTCCCCTCCGTCCCCCGAGTGAATGGCCTCCCATGACCCGCATCCTCCGCGCCCCGCGGCTGCTCGCCGCATTCGGCGCGCTCCTGGCACTGCTCGCCAGCAGCCTCGTCCTCCTCGCCGCCGCACCCGCTCGCGCGGCCGACTGCGCCCCCGCCTCCGGCAGCACCGACATCTCCTCCGCCGCGTACGGCGATGACGACGTCACCCTGACGGGAGGTGTGGACTACACCTGGGGACAGGAGACGAAGCTCCACATCGACTTCGGCAAGAGCAAGCAGCTGGCGTCCGTGAAGTCGGGCGACTACTTCACCTACACCCTGCCCCCGGACAGCGGGCTCGCCCCGCAGGTAGGCGGGGCGGCGTTCAATGTCACCGATCCGGCGCACGACAACCAGGTCATCGCCTGCGCCGTCTTCGACGCCCAGACCCAGAAGCTCACCGTCGTCTTCAACGACGCGGCGGCGAAGCTCCAGGGTGTGCAGGGCTGGGTGGAGCTGCGCGTGCAGATCTTCCCGCTCGGTGAGGGCACCGAGGGGCCGCGGAAGATCCGGCTGACGCAGACCAAGACCCTCGACATCACGGTCCACCCCGGCCAGGGCCCCGGCGAGGGCTTCCACAAGGACGGCTGGCTGCGCGTCGGCCTCAAGGAACCGGCATTCAGCGCGGACCGCGCGATCGTGTGGCGCATCGCGTTCCCGCGCATGCAGGAGAGGCTGACGAACGTCGAGGTCACGGACGACTCCGAGGACACGAAGTGGTCCTTCAACTGCTCCTTCATCGATGTGTCGGCCGTTCAGGTGCTGGGGCCCAACCGGGCGTTCGAGCAGCGCGATCAGCCGATGAACGACGCGGAGAAGGCGATCGCGAAGACGGTCGAGGGAGCGTGCGAGGCCGAGCGGTTCCAGGCGAAGGTCCCGGAGATCCCCGCCGGGTACATGGTCATCTTCCCCGCGCTGTACGCCAGCGTGCAGATGCCCATGGGCGGCACGTACACGAACACGGCCGTGCTGACCGCGGACCAGTGGGACAAGCCCCTGAGCACGGGGCACAAGGTCGACATGAGCGGCAACGGCGAGGGCTCGGGCGACTCGTCGACGCCGCCGGTGACCCCCACGACGACGGCTCCCGTGCCGACGACCACGGAGCCTGCGCCCACGACCCCCGCCACCACGCCGCCTGCGACGACGGCGCCCAGTGAGGCTCCGTCGCCGAACGCGAGCTCCACGCCGAGCGCGTCTGCGACGACGCAGCCCGCCCCCGGTCCGGGTGAGGCCCCAGATCCGGCGCCCGCACCCGCCCCGGGTGGCGACGACGACTCCCATGGCTCAGGTCAACTGCCGCGCACGGGTGCCGAGCTTGCCCTGGCAGTCGGCAGCGCTGCCGCGCTCATGGTGGTGGGAGCGGGGCTGCTGCTCGCCTCTCGCCGCAGGCGCCGCTGATTCGGCAAAAGCCGGGGCCTCGGGTAGAGTCTTGCGCGGAGGATTCGCCTAGCGGCCTATGGCGCACGCCTGGAACGCGTGTTGGGTTAACGCCCTCAGGGGTTCAAATCCCCTATCCTCCGCGGTGAAGACCCCCGCTTGCCCTTCGAGGGCAAGCGGGGGTCTCGCGTCTCCGGCTATGTCAGTGCCCCCTTGTATCGTCTGGGTCACTGGTGGATACTCACTCGGACGAGAGGTGGTGGTCATGATGACTCCAGTCGTGCCGGTGGTGCTGACGAAGCGCGAGGCGTGCCGGGAACTGGCTGAACTCCGTGAGCGGATCGGGGATGTCGGGGCTCTGCGGGAGCGCGGCGAGCGATTCGAGCTGAGTGCCGACGAACTTGTCGACTACGGCCGATTGCTCGATCTTGAGTTCCTCACCAGTGACTGACACCCCGGTGCTCGAAACCCAGGCGGCCCGGTTCGCGGGCGACCTGACTGCCACGGTGCAGGCGGTGTCGCCCGGGTGCTCCCCGTTTGCGGCCACGGCCGTTGCGGACGCCAATCGATTCGTCGTCTCGCAGACTCCTGCGCAGGGTGTTCCCCTTCGTGTTGGAGGCGAACCGCTGCTGACGCTGCTGGTGAGATTTCAGTGTGTGCTTGACGGTGTGGGCAGATTTCTTGCGGTCGAAAAGTCAGGGATTGCCGTCCACGCAGGTCAGCGCGCCAGTGGGGAACCGCTCTTCCGCTTCGAATACGACAGGCGCACCCACTCGGTGCCTGTTGCGCATATCCAGGTCCATGCCCACCGCGACGCGCTGAGCCACGTGCTGGCACGCGCGGGAAGCGGTACTCAGCGAGCCCGTCGACGAGCCGACAGCACCGGCATTCCAGCGCTCAGCCAGCTGCATTTCCCCGTCGGCGGACATCGATTTCGACCCTGCCTCGAAGACGTGTTGGAGATGCTCATCGATGAGTTCGGAATCGACGATGCCGGGGACGCCAAAGCGGCGCTGCGCGAGGGGCGTGAGCGGTGGCGGCATACGCAGACCCGCAGTGCCGTTCGCGACGACCCGGCAGAAGCGGCGATAGCCCTTCGCGAGCTTGGCTATGCGGTCCAGTGGTCTGGGGGCGGAGACGAGCCCGAACCTCAGCGGGAGCGACTGCAGGCACCTTGACCCTGCCCCCAGTGCCCCAGCGCGCTGACGGCCACGACCGGCGCGCCCGCTAGTCGAGCTTGAGGTCCTTCTTGTTCATGCCGGGGAAGATGAGCTGGTACCTGACCATGTCGCCCCTGTGGTCGATGAGCTTGACGGAGCCGAAGTACGTCTTGCCGTTCGCCGTCACATTGCACAGCGTGGAGCCGCGCCACGAGTTCACGTTCATCTTGCGCGTGCAGTCGACCTTCGAGACCTTCATCTCGAACTTGTTGACGAAGAGGTCCTTGAGATCGAACTCGAGTGACTTCTCCGGGATCGTGCCGTTGCCCTTCTTGTCGACCTTCATGGAGCCGTCGCTCGCCCACGAGGTCGTCTTCGCCGAGTCCTTGAACCGCTCGCTCACGTTCGTCGACGGTGTCGTGGGGGCGCTGCCGGAGCCGTCTGCACCACTGCTGGCCTCGGCTGTGGCACCCGTGCCACCGGCATCGGCTTCGCCGTCGGCCGCGCTCTGGTCCGCGCCGCCCTCCGCCGGCGCCGAGGCGGACTGCTGCTGGTCTCCCTGCTCGCCCTGGGACTCGCCCCCGCCGGAGCAGCCGGCCAGGCAGACGGTGAGGGCGGCGGCCGCGGCGACGAGCCGGGGCGGGCGAAGTGCTGTGCGAAGCGCGATCACGACGGTCTCCTTCAGGAATGGGACGCTCGGTTATCCGTACGGCATCACTCTGCCATGTCCACCCGTCTGGGAGGCGCCAACGCTGTGGCGAGGCCGCCACACGGTGCGGGTGCGCCGTGCCCGGTGCTGAGATTGCTCCCGGGCGGCCACAGGGGCGTTGTTAGGATCGGCTTGGAGCCCGTCCGCCCGGACACCCGCCTCGCCTCCGCTTGCCGCACCCCCGGTCCGCGCGCCGCCCGCCGTGCAGCGCAGGCCCTCGACGAAGGATCCCCGCATGCCGGTCCCGCCCTCTTCCGCGCACCACACAGCAGCGCGTCAGGCGCCCGCGGATTCCGGGGGTGCCCCTGGCGCGGCTCGGGCCGCAGGAGGTCCGGCAGCGGAGCAGCGGGAAGCAGCATCCGAACGCGCCGGGCAGCGGGGCCGCGCGCGAGGTGCCGCGCCGGCCGGCACCTCGGCGGCGCGGGGACGCCTGGCGGGATTGCGCGACCGGACGACGGCAGCACTCGCGCCGCTCGGGGCGTTCCTTACCCGCTTCGCCCCGGCAGTCGCGGCGCTGACGGCCGCCGTGCTCTACGGTGCGCTGTCGATCCTCATGTGGGTCAACTACTACTCGCCCTCATGGGATCTGGGCATCTTCACCCAGCTCATGGACCAGTATTCGAAGCTCCAGGCGCCCATCGTCGACATCAAGGGCCCCGGCTACAACCTGCTGGGCGACCACTTCCACCCGATCCTCATCCTGCTCGCCCCCGTCTTCGCCGTCTTCCCCTCGGGCCTCACCCTCATGCTGTGCCAGACCGTGCTGTTCGCGGCCTCGGCCTGGCCCCTGACTTCCCTGGCCTTCGAGCGCCTGAGCACGAAGGGCGCGTGGCTGCTCAGCTTCGCCTACGTCTTCTCGTTCGGGCTGCTCAATGCCGTGACCGCCCAGTTCCACGAGATCGCCGTGGCGGTGCCGCTCATGGCATTCGGGCTCGTCTGGTGGATGCGCGGGCGGCGCATCGGAGCCGCGGTGGCCATCGGGCTGCTCGTGTTCTGCAAGGAGGACCTGGGGCTGACCGTCGCGATGTTCGGCGCCGTCGTCTGGCTCAAGGACCGCAGGGACTTCCGCTGGGCGCTGGGCTTCGCCGTCTGGGGCGTCATGTGGTTCCTCTACGCCGTCTTCGTCTTCATCCCCATGTTCAACACCGGCGGCGGCTACGACTACACGGACAACGTCACCCTGGCGCAGACCATCCGCGAGGGCCTGACGACCAAGCTCGGGACCGTGGGTTTCCTGGCCCTCACGGCCGGCGCCATCGGCCTCCGCTCGCCCTACATCCTCCTCATGCTCCCCACGCTGGCGTGGCGCTTCGCGGGCAACGTCGAGGGCTACTGGAACCTCAGCTTCCACTACTCGGCCGTCCTCATGCCGATCGCGGTGGTCGCTCTCGTCGATGCTGCCAAGCGCCGCCACCGGAACTTCGCGCCCCTGGTGGCGGCCATCACCGCCGTCGCGCTGCTGAGCCAGACGAGCATCCACCTGCTGTGGGACGCCGACCGGTACAAGGTCGACGGCGGACCCGCGGTCCAGGCGGCCAGCCGCTACGGCTCCGTGGGCACGGACCTCCACCTCCTCGCCTACCTCGCACCCAAGACGCACGTCTACTGGACGAGCACGCTGGGCGGAGTCCGCCCCGATGCGATCGCCCTGCGCCCGGACGACACGCACGAGCCCGTGGAGTCCTGGGCGGCGAAGAATCTGGGCGGAGACTGGAGGCTCGTCTACAGCGGCGGTGGCTACGAGGTCGTCGCCCGGCAGTCATAGCCACGGCAGTCACAGGCACGGACCGCGGGCAGCGCAGGGGTGATACCCGGGCCGCCCCTGGAAGGGGATTCGTCATGGCCGATCGGCACGACTCGCAGCGCCCAGCGCTCGGGGCACCGCACGACAACGCATCGGTGGCCGCCCGGCTGGGCGGTGAGCCGTTCGAGCTGCCGGCCCGCGGCCTCGCGTTCGCGGGCTATCGCGCCTCCCCGGGCACCGGAGTTCCTGGGGCCGCCGAGGCGCACTCACCCGCCGCTCCCCGAACCGCTGCCCCCGGGGTCGGAGCTCACGGCACCGGAGCTCACGGGGCCGCCGAGGCGCGGCCCGGCGCCGCGCTGCCGGTGCTCCTCGTCCACGGCTGGCCGGAGTTCGCGGCCGGGTGGGAGGCCACGGCCCGCGAACTGCTGGCAGCCGGTTACGAGGTGGCCGCCTACGATCAGCGCGGGTATTCTCCCGGCGCCCGCCCGGACGACGTGCGCGCCTACGACGTCGCGGAGCTCGTGGCGGACATGGCCGCCGTGGCCCAAGGACTGGGCTGGGAGCGGTTCCACCTGGTCGGCCACGACTGGGGCGGGATCGTCGGCTGGGCCTTCGCCGCGGTGCACCCGGAGCGCCTCGCGAGCTTCACCTCCGCGGCCTCGGCGCACCCCGAGGCGCACGGCCGCAGGATGGCCGAGGACCCGGATCAGCGCCGCCGCATGGAGTACATGCGCCGCATCCGCAGGGACCCCGCGGGGATGCGCGAGGCGCTCCTGGACGACGATGGTGCGCTCCTGCGCTCGTACTACCAGGGCGCGGTCCCAGCCGCGCTCGTCGACTCCTACGTCGAGCGGCTGAGCGAGCCCGGTGCGATGGACGCCGTACTGTCGTACTACCGCCAGTTCGGCGAGGGCGCGCCGATCGCATACCGGCCCATCACGGTGCCAGCGCTCTACCTCTGGGGCTCGCGGGACGCGGCCTTCACCCGGGGCGCGGCGGAGCTCACCGCGGACTACGTCGAGGGCCCCTACCGCTTCGTCGAGCTGACCGGGGCCACCCACTGGCTGCCCGAGGAAAAACCGGACGAGATCGCCGCGGCCGTGCTCGACTGGGCCTCGCGCCATCCCGACTGACGGGCGACCCGCGCCGACCGCACCGGCCCCGCCGCGTCACGATCGGGTGACGACTGGGCCGCCCCGCCGCCCGCGGGCCGTGCGCACTCCCCGCGAGGACTAGGGTGCTCATGATCGCAGCCCCGAATTCCGAAGGATCTCCCCTCATGCGCGTGCCACATGCTCTGCGCGGCCACCACGGCCGCCCTCGTCCTGGGCCTCGGCCTGCCGGCCACCGCCGCCGAACTCGGAGGCTCCGGTTCCGAACCGAGCGCCGCCCACTCCGCCGCCCCCCGCGAGTCGCAGGCGAGCGACTCGCACGCCTCGGAGCTGGCGTCCTCGGAGGCTGCGCAGACGAAGGGCGCACGGACCCCGCTGGCCACCACCGAGGCGAAGGCGCCGACGGCGCGTGCGAAGTCGGCGACCGCGCCCACGGCCACCGCCCGCGCGGTGAAGATCGACGCGAAGATCTCGGCGGCCGCCGCACGCGCCAAGCTCGGCGCCGCGAAGGGCGCCACCGCCTCCGTGAAGGGCGGGGTGCGCCAGAACTACGCCCGCGGCGCCGTCTTCCTCAAGAAGGGCGCGAAGACCGCCTACGCCGTGCGCTCCGGGATGCTGGGCCGCTACCGCTCCGCCGCCGGCCTGCCCACCGGCAACGAAGCCTGCCACGGCAAGAACTGGTGCACGCAGCCGTTCAGCGGCAGCCCCCGCACCCTGTCCTGGACCTCCGGGAAGATGCGCGTGTGCACCGGGCTGCGCAAGCGGGTCGAAGGGAAGAAGGCCTCGGCACTCCAGGTCATCGAGGTGGACCAGACGAGCACGCGCCACGCCAACGTCTACGCCTGCGTCCGCGATTCCAACGGCACCTACAAGCGCGACGGCGGTGCCTACGCGGGGCTCGTCGGCAAGACCGGCACTGCGGCGAAGAAGCGCGAGGGCGATGGGAAGACCCCGCGCGGTGTCTACTGGATGCGCGGCGGCTTCGGCACCAGCAAGAACCCGGGGCTCAAGCACCAGCGCTACACGAAGGTGACGAAGAAGACCGTCTGGGTCGACAGCTCCGCGTCGAAGTACTACAACACCATGCGGCCGTCCGGGAAGAGCGAGAAGCTCTACCAGCGCGGGCCCTACCGCCACGCCCAGGTGATCGGCTACAACGAGAAGCGCGCGAAGGGCAAGGGCTCCGCCATCTTCCTGCACCGGCGCACCAGCGCGTCGAACTACACGATGGGCTGCGTTGCCGTCTACGACTCCTCGCTCGTCAAGCTCATGAAGTGGCAGATCTCGAAGGACGTGCAGATCGCCATCCACGCCTGAGCGCGGGCGCGGCGGAGGTTCGAAGCGTGGCCGCCGCGGTGCTCGGGGGCCTGTGCGAGCGGCGCATTCGCACACAGTCCCCTGTCAGGAACCGGTCATAGCGTGGGCGGCAGAGGCGGTGACCCGCACCGCCGGAGGCAAGGAGTGAACATGGGACTCGACGACAAGTTCGACAACAAGGCCCAGGAGTTCGGCGGCCAGGCCAAGGACACCATCGGCAAGGCCACCGGCGACGAAGAGCTGCAGGCCGAGGGCAAGGGCGACAAGTTCTCCGCCAACGCCAAGCAGGCCGGCGAGAAGATCAAGGACGCCGGCAAGAAGATCGGCGAGGCGTTCGGCGGCGACAAGCACTGAGCCCCGCCACCAGCGCGCAGGCCCTGACGGCCTGACCGCAGCGGCGCCCCCTGCCCTCCGGCAGGGGGCGCCGCTGCGTCCCCGCCCTTGCGTGCCCCCTACGCCAGGAGGGTGGCGGCCGTGGTCGCCACCGCCTCGGCGACGGCCTCGCACTCCGGCGGCCCCACCTCACCGGTGAGGACGACGGGCGGGCAGGCCAGCGTCCAGCCCAGCCCGGTGGTGATCTGCTCCATGGCCCGCTCCGCGCCGGTCGTGTCCCAGCCGCCGTGGATCCAGTACGCCAGCGGCCGTCGCGCAGTCGCCTCCCTGACCTCGTAGTACGTCGTGTCGAAGAAGTGCTTGAGGGCCCCGGAGATGTAGCCGAAGTTCACGGTGGTGCCCAGCGCATAGGCATCGGCGGCCAGGACGTCCTCGGCGGTTGCCTCGAGGGCCGCGCGCTCGACGAGCTCCACGGACGCGAGCTCGTCGAGGTCGAAGACCCCGCGCGCCGCCTGGGCCAGAGACTGCGTGGCGCGGGTGGGGGAGTGGTGGACCATGAGCAGCTTCATGGCCCCACGCTAGCCGCCGTAGGCTGGGAACGGCAGAGTGCGGCCCGGCAGGGCCCGGCGAGGGGAGTGCGCGGTGGCCGTCATCAAGGATCCGCTGCGCGGACTCGCCCGGCCCGCGCCCACCGCGAGCGACGCGCAGATCGCCGCCGCCCTCGCCGCCCGTCCAACAGGCGACTGGGCCGTCCTCACCGGTGCCGGCATGAGCACGGACTCCGGCATCCCCGATTACCGCGGCCCGGGCGCCCCGCCGCGCTCGCCCATGACGGGCCAGACGTTCCGCTCGGGGCAGGCCGCCCGCTCCCGCTACTGGGCGCGCAGCTTCCTGGGCTGGCCCCGCATCCGCGCCGCCCAGCCGAACGCCGCCCACCGTGCGCTGGCGCGCCTGTCCCCGCACGGAACCATCACCCAGAACGTCGACGGGCTGCACGAGACCGCGGGATCCGACCCGGTCATCGACCTGCACGGCCGGTTGGACCGCGTCATCTGCCTGCAATGCGGCGAGCTCTTCTCCCGCGACTGGCTCCAGGGGGAGCTGGACGCCCTCAACCCGGGCTTCCGGGCGGGCCTGTCCATCAGCCCGGAGGAGATCGAGACGGCACCCGACGGCGATGTCGCGCTCGAGGAGACCGCGGGCTTCGCCGTTCCGCCGTGCCCCGTGTGCGGCGGCATCCTCAAGCCCGATGTCGTGTTCTTCGGCGAGAGCGTGCCCGCGGAGCGCGCCGAGGCCGCGACGTGCCTGGCCGCCGGGGCGCACGGGCTCGTGGTGCTCGGCAGCTCGCTCGCCGTGCTCTCCGGGCTGCGCTTCGTGCGCTCGGCCGCCCGCGAGGGGCGCCCGGTCGTCATCGTCACCGACGGCCCCACCCGCGGTGATGCGCTCGCCGCCCACCGCTCCACCTCCCGGGTCGCGGACTTCCTGGCTGCGTGGGAGGCCGCCGTGGCCCCGTGAGCGGGGCCGGCGCGGCCACACGGCGGGCGGCGCGCGCCTCGGCGGTGAAGGGTGTGCCGGCACCCCGCGCGGCAGGCCGGTGGCCGCGGATGCGTCCGAGGCGGGGCGGGCGGCGACTGCGGATGCGTCCGAGGCGCGGCGGGCCGGCGATAGCGGATTCGCCCGAGGCGGGGCGGGCCGGCGACACCCCGGCGCGGGGGCTGACGGCGGGGCGCGGGCTCAGTACGCTGTGGCCATGACGAACTTCGCGCGTTCCGAACGTCTCGCCCTGGCCGCCGAACTCCGCTCAGCGGGCCCCGACGCGCCCACGCTGTGCGAGGGGTGGGACGCCAAGGACCTCGCCATCCACATCGTCATCCGCGATCGCTACCCGCTGTCGCTGCCCGGCAACGCCTTCCCGCAGTTCGCGGACAAGGTGCCCTGGCTCAGCGAGCGCAGCAAGAAGACCGCCGCCCACCTCGCGGAGCTGCCGTGGAACGAGATCGTCGGAATGGTGGCCGGCGGCCCGGGCATGCTCTCGCCCATGTCGCTCGAGCCCATCGACCACCTGGCCAACACGGCTGAGTTCTACGTCCACCACGAGGACGTGCGCCGGGCCGGCCGCGGCTTCGCCCCGCGCAATCTGCCCCACGAGTTCGAATCGCAGTGCTGGAAGATCGTCTCCGCAATCGCGAAGGCTCCTGGCGCCCACGCCGATGACCCGGTGGAATTCGTCGCGGACGGATTCGGCGAGGTGCATGCGGGCCCGCGCGATGCGGCGGCCACGGTGGTCTCGGGCAAGCCCTCCGAGCTGCTCCTCTACGCGTTCGGCCGCCGGGACAGGGCCAATGTGGAGATCACGGCCCCGAAGAAGGGGTGAGGCGGAGATGCGCTGAGCCGCGGAGGCGCTGAGCCGGGGTGGGTCGGCGGCAACGGCCTACTGCTCCTGGTCTTCTGGAGGCTGGTTTTTGCCGGGAGACTCGGGATCGCTGGGGGTGCCGGGGCCGTTGCCGTCTGCGCCGCTGCCGCCGCTGCGTTCGTCGTTGCCACCCCGTTCGCCGACGTCGCCGGGTCCGCCGGCATCGCCGCGGCGAAGGCTTCGCTCGTGGCTGCGGCGCTGCTCGTCCTCGCGGCGCTGGGCCTCCTCCGTCTCCATGCGCGCCATGCGCCCGCCGATGTGGCTGTCCGGCTTCGTCATGACCCGCCAGATGAGGAACGCGCCGCCGAAGAACGCCACCGCGAAGAACGCGATGACGATGAGGACGGCCAACAGCTGCGGTTCGGCCATCAGCGCGCCAGCCGCTTGCGGTCGAAGCGGTTCGGCCCCCGCGAGCGGAATGTGCCCAGGCCCATGCTGCCGCTCACGGCGATGAGGGGGCTGCCCGGGCGGGCGGCGGCAGCGGCATGCGAGCGGATCGAGCCCCAGCCGGCCGTGAGTCGATCCGTGTTCACACCCCAGGAGTCCGGGACCACGATGAGCAGGCCCCCCATGCCGGGCCGCACCTCCACCTCGATCGTCGGCACATCCGTGGGCGCTTTGAGGAAGTTCAGCTCGATGTTCGACCCCTTGGGGAACGCCTCGATGAAGGGCACTGGGGTCCAGCGCCCGCGCCGGCGCACCGCGCTCCAGGTCGCCTTCACGACGAGCGGGTCTGCCGGATCCCAGCCGGGGATGGCGGCGGTCGAATCGTGCATGTCTCACCTCCTGGGGGTGCGGGCGCTGCGGGCGCTGGGCTCATGGGAGCCGGCGGCGTAGGCGGCGGGCTGTTGGGCGCGGGCCCCGTCGCGCGCCTCGGCGCGGGGCCGTGACCCCACCCCAGCCCGGTGCCGTGGCCTCACCCCGCCGTGGGGCTGTGGCCTCAGGCTACGCCAGCGCCCTGCCCCGTGTCCGCGGTTCGTCGTAGGGTAGTCGCGTGCCCACAGCTCTGTATCGCCGCTACCGCCCGGACACCTTCGATGAGGTGATCGGGCAGGACCACGTAACCGGCCCGCTCAAGGCGGCGCTGGCCCATCAGCGCGCCAACCACGCGTACCTCTTCTCCGGCCCGCGCGGCTGCGGCAAGACGACCTCCGCACGGATCCTGGCGCGCTGCCTCAACTGCGCGCAGGGCCCCACGCCCACGCCGTGCGGTGAGTGCGAGAGCTGCCGCGACCTCGCCACCGGCGGCCCCGGCTCGCTCGACGTCGTGGAGATCGACGCGGCCAGCCACAACGGCGTCGACGACGCCCGCGATCTGCGTGAGCGCGCCGTCTACGCGCCGGCCCGCGACCGCTACAAGATCTTCATCCTCGACGAGGCCCACATGGTGACCCCGCAGGGCTTCAACGCGCTCCTCAAGCTCGTGGAGGAGCCACCGGAGCACGTGAAGTTCGTCTTCGCCACCACGGAGCCGGAGAAGGTCATCGGGACCATCCGCTCGCGCACGCACCACTACCCCTTCCGGCTCGTGCCCCCGGAGATTATGACCTCCTACCTGGACGAGCTCTGCCGCCGCGAGGACGTGCCGGTGGGCAAGGGCGTCCTGCCGCTCGTCGTGCGGGCCGGGGGCGGCTCCGTGCGCGATTCGCTGTCCGTGCTCGACCAGCTCATGGCGGGCGCGGGCGAGGAGGGCATCGACTACGCCACCGCCGTCGCGCTGCTGGGCTACACGCCGGAATCGCTCCTGGGCGACATCGTCGACGCGCTCTCCGCCGGCGACGGCGCCGCCGTCTACCGCGTCATCGACCGGGTCATCGAGTCCGGCCAGGACCCGCGCCGCTTCGTCGAGGACCTCCTCGAGCGCTTCCGCGACCTCATCGTCGTGGGCACCGCGCCCGAGCGCGCCGCCGCGCTCCTGCCGGAGGCACCCGCCGATCACGTCGAGCGCCTCGCCCAGCAGGCGCAGAGCCTGGGCGCCGCGGAGCTCTCCCGCGCGGCCGACCTGCTCAACGCCGGGCTCACGGAGATGACCGGGGCCACGTCCCCGCGCCTTCAGCTCGAGCTCATCTGCGCGCGCATCCTCCTGCCCTCCGTCGACGATCAGCGCCGCGGAGTGCTCTCGCGCCTCGACCGGATGGAGCGCCGGGTGGGCATGAGCGCCGCGGGCGCCGTGGCGCCCGGTGCGGTGAACGCCGCCGCTTCGCAGGCGGGGACGGCTCCGGCCGGCGCCGAGGCGCAGCCCGGCTCGGGCGCCCCAGGCGAGGCTGCCGGTGACGGCTCGCGGCCTGCCGACGGCGCCGCACGCGGCGCCGTCCCGAGTGCGGCGGGCGCCCAGGCCACGGCGGGCGCCGCGCAGCGCGGGGTCGATGACGACCTGGACGCCATGGCGGATTTCGCCGCGAGCGCCGAGTCCATGCTCGCCGACGAGGAGGCTGCCGAGGGCGCGCGGGACGAGACTGCCTCCGGTGGTCACGGATCCGCACACGGTTCCGGAACGCGCTCCGGCGTCCCCGCGGATGGCGGTGCGGCCGATGGCGCTTCCCAGGAGCCCGCGGGCGCTGGCGCCAGGCAGGCTGGCGGCGCGCAGCACGACTCGAACCGCGCTTCGCTGGCGGACGCCGACCCCCGCACGGAGACCGAGGACCGTGTCGAGGCGGGCTCCCGGGGGCAGGCCGGCCCCCGCGGGGCGGCAGGCGCGCGCGCGAATGCCAGCGCCGCCGCAGCGCCCAGCAGCGCAGGGGATGGCGGGGCCCGGGGCGCCAGTGCCGAGGCTCCCTCCGGCAGCGCCGCTCAGCCCTCCGCGCCCGCCGGTCGCGGGGCCCGCGGGGATGACCCTGAGCGCGGCACCCACGGCCCGGGCGCGTCTCAGGAGCCTGGCCAGGCCGGGGAGCGGAATCACGGGCAGGCGCGGGCCGCGCAGCCCGCCGGGGCCGCAGCACAGCAGGCCGGCGTCGGGGAACAGCCGGATGCAGACCAGGCTGAACCTCATGGCGCTGGCGCTCAGACCGCCGGCAGTCAGGCTGCCGGCAGCCGGGACTCCGGTACTCAGGCCCCCAGCGCGGCCTCCGCTCAGCAGGCGGGCGGGCAGGAGATCGACGCGATCCGCCGCGCCTGGCCGAACGTGCTCGACGCGCTCGGGCAGCGCAGCCGCCTGGCCCGCGCCATCATCAGCTCCAACGCGGTACCGCAGGGCTTCGCCGACGGTGCACTGCTCCTGGGCTTCAACAACGAGAGCGCCGCGGCGAACTTCAACCGCAACGGCAACGATGCGAAGCTTGCCGAGGCCATCGACGAGGTGCTCGGCATCCGGGCCGCCGTGCGCATCGGCGAGGTGGGCGCCGCGCTCGACACCTCCGCCATGGGCGGCGGGCAGGCCCCGCCGCCGCAGCGCGAGCACCGCCGCCCCTCGCAGCAGGAGTTCGAGGCCGTCGTGGGCAAGCGGGCCCAGGACCAGGAGCCCACGGACCGCGAGCGCTACTGGCAGGCCCCTCCCGAGGCGGGGCCGGGCGACTCCGGTGACGACGATGCGGAGGCAGAACCGCAGCCTCGCACTGATGCGCCAGCCGGTGTGGCCGAGGAAGCCGAGCGGGCCGCCGAGGACATGCCGCGCGCCCCGGAGGACTTCGAGGATCCCTACGACCTGGACGAGCCCGCCGCGGCAGACGACGAGCCGCGGGCCGACCAGCCGCCGGCCGACGATCTGCCAACCGGAGGCCAGGCGGAGGGCCGCGTCGGGTCCGACGAGTCGCTCGCCGGGGGAGCGGCGGCGGCCGGGCCCGCGGCCGCGGACGAGGAGCGTGGCGGTGCGCGGGCCGATGGCATGCCGCGCGGTGCTGCGCGCTCCGTTGCAGCGCCGACCGGGCAGACTGGGCCCGACTCGGCCACCCCCGGCACAACGACTTCCGGTGTGACCGCCTCCAGCACAACTGCCGCCGTTGCAGCGCCGACAGGGTCGACAGCGGGCGCGGATGGCGCGGCTGGCTCCGGGCACGCCGGCGACGGTGGAGGCTCCGTGGCCGCGGAGGGCGCCGGTGACGTCGGCGAACACGCGGGTGACGGCGGGGCAGCGACCGATGTGCCGCCCGACCGGCGCGGCGTCGATCCGCGCGAGGCCGAGGGGGCCCGTGTTCCGGGCGAGCGCGCCGGTGAGAGCTCGGCGCCTGGGGCCGAAGCCCAGGGGGCAAGCGCAGACCGGCAGGCGGAGACCGCCGCGGGCTGGGGCGCCGTCGACATGCCCGGTGTCGTGGTGCCGCCCCCGCCGGACATCGACGAGCCCTACTATGACGACATCGAAACCGGTGGCATCGACCCCTACGAGGATCGGCAGCCGCAGCCTGGTGAGGACCGCGCAGCGCCGGCTGCGGAGCCGGATTCCGGGCACACCGCCGCGCGCCCCGATGACCACGCTGGGCCGGTTATGAGTGAGCCGGGTGCCCCGGGCAGCCCGGATGCCCCGGGGAGCTCGCGCAGCCCGGGCGATCCGGCTGCCCAGGATGAGGCCCTGGTGAGCGGGGAGGTGGAGCCCGCGGGCGCCTCGGCGGCGGAAGGCGCGCCCCACGGCGGTGGGGACCCGGGCGGCGAGGACGACGACCTCGACTTCTTGGGCGCCTACGCGGATCCCACGATCGCGTTCACCTCGAACGAGGGCTACTCCCAGCCGCAGGCCGCCGCGCCCCAGCAGCGCAGCGTGGCCGACGACATCGCCGCCCGGCGGGCAGCGCAGGCACAGCCGCACGACGGCGACTGGGGCTACGGCGATGCGCCGCCCCGGGGCGACTGGGCCCCGGATGGCGAGTACGGCGGAGGGCCCGGGAATGCCGGGCCGCAGTCGCGCGTTCCGGACCCGGCGGAGAACTACGACGACTACGACACCGCGGACGATCCCGAGCTCGCCGAGGCCCCCGAGTTCGGCGTGCCCGTGGTCGAGCGGCTGCTGGGCGGCCAGGTGCTGGAGGAATTCAGAGAATGAGCATGGTCTACGAGGGTGCGCTGGCCGACCTCGTCGAGGAGTTCGGCAAGCTGCCCGGCATCGGGCCGAAGTCCGCCCAGCGGCTCGCGTTCCACATCCTCCAGAGCCCGGAGCTCGACGTCTCCGCGCTCGCCCACGCGCTCACGGAGGTCAAGAAGCGCGTGCGCTTCTGCGAGACGTGCGGCAACGTCTCGGAGGAGGAGCAGTGCGCCGTGTGCAAGGACCCGCGGCGCGAGCAGAGCGTCATCTGCATCGTCGAGGAGCCCAAGGACGTCGTCGCAATCGAGCGCACCCGCGAGTACCGCGGGCTCTACCACGTGCTGGGCGGGGCGATCGATCCCATGGCGGGCGTGGGGCCCGACGATCTGCGAATCAAGGAGCTGCTGCCGCGGCTCGAATCGGGCACCGTGACCGAGTGCGTCATCGCCACCGATCCCAACCTCGAGGGCGAGGCGACGGCGACCTATCTCATCCGGCTCCTGTCCTCGCTGGGCGTGACGGTCTCGAAGCTCGCCTCCGGCCTGCCCGTGGGCGGCGACCTCGAATACGCCGACGAGGTCACGCTCGGCCGCGCCTTCCAGGGCCGCACCTCCGTCGCCTGAGATCGGGTGCACCGCGGTGCGGTGCGGCCCCGGTTCAGAGGGCGATCACGGCCGGTGAAGCCGCGGCGCGCGACCGGCCGCAGTACGTCCGGCCATCCAGCGCTGCCTCGCCTTCGCGCCGCGCTGCCCGCCATGGCGCTTCCGCTTCGGTGCGCTGCCTCGCCTTTGTGCCGCGCTGCCCGCCATGATGCCCCCACTTCGGTGCGCTGCCGCCCCTTCGCGCCGCGCAGCGCCGCCGTGGCCCCCCTTCTCCTGTCATGCGGTGGGCGCCCTTTTCCCACAACCCCTTGACTCCATATCGAAAGTCGATAAGACTATCGATAGTCGATATATCGACTATCGATACGCGCGGGGCGTGTCGGAGCCACGAGGAGGACGAGATGAGCCCGGAGAATCTGGCAGACAGCAGCGGCGCCGGCGAGCGGGGAGCCGCTCCCCGCGGACAGCGATCCGGCGCCGCGGGCGGGCGTCCGCGCAGCGGCGGCCGCGGCGGACTCGAGATGTTCAGCCTGCTCGCCGTCGCCGCCCTGGTGGTCCATGCGGCGACCGGCCTCATCCGCGCGGTGACCTCGCACGAGCTCACCGTTGCCCTCGAGCGACCCGCCGGCGCCGCAGGGGGCATCTCCGGAGTCGAGGCCGCCCGCGCCGAGGGGGTGGTGACATTCGCCATCGGATTCGACCAACTGAGCGGCGCGTCGATCGCCACCGTGCTCGCCGCCCAGGCGTCCCTCCTCCTCGGAGGGCTCGTGGCCGGCTGGGCCGCGAGCCGGGCGATCGGCGCGATCGCAGCCGGCAGACCCCTGTCGGGCGGTGCCGCGCGCCGCGTGCTCACCGTCTTCTGGGCGACGGCCGCCACGGGGGCTGCGTACGGGCTGCTCCTCATGCTGGGCGGCAACCTCGTGACGCGCGATCTGGGGATCTTCGACCAGGGCTACGGCAACGGCGTCACCACCTGGGGGATCCTCGGCTGGATCGGCGTGCTGGGCCTCATCCAGGTGTTCTACCGGGCCCTGCGCCGCGGCGCGCAGGCCGAGGACGAGCTCGAAGGGGTGATCTGAGTGGGTGCCGGGGACGCACCGCTGAGCGTCGTCTGCCATCTCGACCGGGTCCTCGAGCGGCGCGGCATGACGCTCACCGAGCTCTCCGCGCAGGTGGGCGTCACCGTGGCCAACCTGTCGGTGCTGAAGAACAACCGGGCCAAGGCGATCCGCTACTCCACGCTGGCGGCCCTGTGCACGGCACTCGACTGCCGACCCGGTGACCTCTTCGACGTGGAGCCGGCCGCAGGTATTCCCTGAGGGGTGGCGGATCCCGTGCGGCGGGCCCGCCCACCACGCGCCCGAGGTGCGGGCCGGCAGACTCCGGCCCGCACCTCGGGCGCGTGGGAGACAGGCGCAGCCCGCCCACCGCGCTGGCGCGGTGGGGACAGGGATGCGGCGGCATGCCACCGCATGCCCCGCGGATGCGGCGGGGGAGACAGGCGGGGGTACCCATCACCCGGAGCCGGTGGGAGTCCGCACCTCGGGTGTGATGGGAGGCGGAGAGGGCGGCGGCATGCCGCCGCATGGCCCGCGGAGGAGGCGGGGAGACAGGCGCAGGTGCCCATCCACCCGTGGGCGGTGGGAGTCCGCGCCTCGGGCGCGGCGGTGAGCCACGGCAAGCCACGGCAGGCCGTGCGGAAGGGGCGGTGGTGCGCGAACCGCGAACGCGCGAGGGCACGCCCCCGCAAGGCGCGAGCGAACCGGCCTTTAGACTGTTGCTGTGCGCCGGGACGCCCCGGCGCCGCCCGCGGCGCGCAGGCGCCCGGCGCGAGCACGCATCGTGGGAAAGCGAGCGCAGTGAGTCTAGTCGTCCAGAAGTTCGGCGGGTCCTCCGTCGCCGATGCCGCCTCCGTCAAGCGCGTCGCCAAGCGCATCGTCGAGTACCGCAGGACCGGGCATGACGTCGTCGTGGTCGTTTCCGCGATGGGCGACAGCACCGATGACCTCATCGACCTGGCGAAGGACGTCTCGCCCGTGCCGCCGGCGCGCGAGCTCGACATGCTCCTCACCGCCGGCGAGCGGATCTCCATGGCCGTCCTCGCCATGGCGATCGCCAACCTGGGGTTCCGCGCCCAGTCCTTCACCGGCTCCCAGGCCGGCGTCATCACCGACGAATCCCACGGCCGCGCGCGGATCATCGACGTCACTCCCGGGCGCATCCAGTCCGCCCTGGGTGAGGGCAACATCGCGATCGTCGCGGGCTTCCAGGGCGTCTCGCAGAACACGAAGAACATCACGACGCTGGGCCGCGGCGGCTCGGACACGACCGCGGTTGCGCTCGCCGCGGCCCTTGGGGCGGACGTGTGCGAGATCTACACGGACGTCGACGGCGTCTTCACCGCGGACCCGCGGATCGTGCCCCCGGCCTCGCGCGTGCACAAGATCAGCTATGAGGAGATGCTGGAGATGGCGGCCTCCGGCGCCAAGATCCTCCACCTGCGCTCCGTCGAATACGCCCGCCGCTACGGCGTGCCGGTCCACGTGCGCTCGTCATTCTCCCAGCACACGGGCACGTGGGTGACCGACGGCCCCATTCCCGCAGATTTCCGCACCACCGATGACAAGGACGACACGAGCATGGAACAGGCCATCATCTCCGGCGTCGCGCACGACCGCTCCGAGGCGAAGCTCACCGTGGTGGGCGTCCCCGACGTCCCCGGCAAGGCGGCCCGGATCTTCCAGGTGCTCTCCGGCCACGAGATCAACATCGACATGATCGTCCAGAACATCTCCACCCGCGACCCCGGCCGCACGGACATCTCCTTCACCCTGCCCATGGACGACGGTGCGAAGGCGATCGCCGGGCTCGAGGCGGCCAAGGAGGAGATCGGCTTCGACCACCTGCGCTACGACGACCAGATCGGCAAGCTCTCCGTCGTGGGCGCCGGCATGCGCTCGCACCCGGGCGTGACCGCGAACCTCTTCGACGCGCTGTCCAAGGCGCACATCAACATCGACATGATCTCCACCTCGGAGATCCGCATCAGCGTCGTCACCCGGGCCGAGCTGCTCGACGACGCAGTGCGCGCAGCCCATACCGCTTACGGCCTCGACAGCGACGAGTCCGAGGCGATCGTGTACGGAGGGACCGGACGATGAGCGGACTCAAAATCGGCGTCGTGGGGGCAACCGGCCAGGTGGGCCAGGTCATGCGCGACCTGCTCGCCGACGACCCCGGCTTCGACATCGAGCAGATCCGCTTCTTCGCCACCGCGCGATCTGCGGGCACCGAGCTCGACTTCAAGGGCCAGACAATCGTTGTCGAGGACACCGCCACCGCGGACCCGGCGGGCCTGGACGTCGCCCTGTTCTCCGCCGGCGGCGGCACCTCGCGCGAATACGCCCCGAAGTTCGCCGCGGCGGGCGTCACCGTCGTCGACAACTCCTCGGCCTGGCGCAGCGATCCGGAGGTCCCCCTTGTCGTCAGCGAGGTCAACCCGGACGCCCTCGACTCGATCCCCAAGGGCATCATCGCGAACCCCAACTGCACGACGATGGCCGCGATGCCCGTCCTCAAGCCGCTCGACGATGCTGCGGGCCTTGAGCGCCTCATGGTGAGCACGTACCAGGCCGTCTCCGGCTCCGGCATCAAGGGCGTCGACGAGCTCTACGGGCAGGCCAACACCGCCGCGCCCACGTCGAAGTCGCTGGTGCGCGACGGCTCCGCCGTGGCGTTCCCGCAGCCCCAGGTCTACACGGACCCCATCGCCTTCAACGTCCTGCCGCTGGCCGGCAGCCTCGTGGACGACGGGGAAGGCGAGACCGACGAGGAGAAGAAGCTGCGCAACGAGAGCCGCAAGATCCTGGGCCACCCGGATCTGCTCGTGGCGGGCACCTGCGTGCGCGTTCCCGTCTACTCCGGCCACTCGCTGTCCATCCACGCCGAGTTCGCCGACGAGATCACTGCGGACACCGCCGCCGAGGTGCTTGCCCAGGCCCCGGGCGTCGAGCTCGTCGATGTGCCCACCCCGCTCAAGGCTGCCGGGCGCAACCCGAGCCTCGTGGGGCGCATTCGCTCGGATCAGTCCGCGCCGGCAGGTCGGGGTCTCGTGCTCTTCGTCAGCAACGACAACCTGCGCAAGGGCGCGGCGCTCAACACGGTCCAGATCGCGAAGCTCCTGGCCGACCGCCGCTGAGACGGCGCGGGGGCGCGGTCGCGCGGGGCCCGGGCCGCTATTGGTGGGTGGTCGATGTCGTTCGGTTGCGCCGCCGCATGCCGTAGGAAAGTGACCTTTCGGCCGTTGGACTGCGAAGTTCGCGGGGCGCGGGGATTCGGGCCACCGGTGAGTGGTCGTTCCCGTTCGGTTGTGTCGGCGCTGACCGTACGAGGGTGACCTCTCAGCGTCGTGGCCACGGGATCAGTGCGGACCGGTTCGGCGTGGTCCGACCCGCAGCGGAGCGTGGCCGTTGGCGGGTGGCGCTTTCAGCGTCGTGGCAACCCGCTCGGAGCGGGGCGGGCGGGTTTGGTGTGGCCCGGTGCTGTGCAGTCCGGTGCGGTGCGGTGCAGCGCGGTCCGGGTCGGGGGGTGCCGGACGGCGCTTGGCGGTGAGCCGGCGGGGGCAGCCAGCGCCGCGAGTTTCCGGGCGGGGCCGTGTCCTCGCGCTATGCGCGCATGTGCATATAACCATTAGTGCACTCGGAAACCGCCGCGTAGCGTGCCTGCCAACGGCGGTCGGGCGGGCCTGGACTGGCCCGCCGCGGCCGATGGATGAAGCACCGGTGGGCGAGCGCGCCTCGGGCGCCGGAATACGATGAGCAGAGTGGGAGACGTGGCGATGATGCAGGGGCCGAGGGGACGGATGCGCAGCCTGGGGGCCGGAGCGGTCGCACTGGCGACTGCGGCGGTGCTGGCGGGCTGCGGCAGCGGCGGTGGAGCCGACTCCAACAGTGGGAAGCCGCGCGTGGTGACGTCGACGAACGTGTATGCCGACATCGCCTCGCAGATCGCCGGGGACAGGGCGGACGTCGAGGCGATCATCGACGACCCGAACAAGGACCCGCACGACTACGAGGCGAGCACGGCCGATCAGCTCAAGGTGTCCAAGGCCAGCATCGTCGTGGAGAACGGCGGCGGCTACGACTCGTTCATGGACTCGATGATGAAGTCTGCGGACTCCCATCCCGCCGTTGTGGACGCCGTGGCGGTCTCCGGCCTGCCGGGGGCCGAGGACGCCGCCGGCGATCACGACCACGACCATGGGGCGGAGGAGTCGCAGGGCGCCGCGGGAACGGAGAGCGCAGCCGCCGGTGACGAGCACGACGAGGATCACGATGCCGACCACGCCGATCACGCGGACGACGAGCACGCGCACTCCGACCATGCCGAGGAGTCCAGCGAGGCCGAGGAATCCGGTGAGCACGACGCCCACGAGGGCCACGACCACGGCGAGTTCAACGAACACGTCTGGTACTCCGTGCCCACGATGATCAAGGTCGCGCACGCGATTGAGGACGAGCTCAAGGACAAGGCGCCGAATGACGCGCAGGCCTTCGAGGACAACACCTCCGCGCTCGTCAAGAAGCTCGACGGGCTCAACGACTCGATCGCGCAGGTGAAGAAGACGGCCCAGGGCAAGAAGGCCTCGGCCACGGAGCCTGTGCCGCTGTGGCTGTTCTCCGACATGGGGCTGGAGACGATCACCCCGGAGGAATTCCTCGAGGCGGTGGAGGAGGGCTCGGACGTGCCCCCGCTCGTGCTCAAGAAGGCCCAGCGGCAGATCTCGGACGGGCAGGTTGTCATACTGGGCTACAACACCCAGGCGACGAACACCCAGGCCGAACAGCTGAAGAAGTCCGCCGATGCGGCGGGTGTGGGCGTCGTCGACCTCACGGAGACGATGCCGCAGGGCGCGCACTACGACGAGTGGATGGGCGGGCGCATCGACGACATCGCGCAGAAGCTCGCGTCCGCACAATAGGCCGCCGAGCCGTGAGCCACCGCAGGGCCACCGACTGCGGCAGCACCGCCAGCCACCGCACCACCGTATGACACACCGCACCGTTCGGAGAGGACCCGCCACGCACACCCATCCCGCCCCCGGCTCCGCCCCCGAGCCCATTCTGCGCATCCACGATGCGCAGCTGCGGTTCGGCCGGCGCGTCGTGTGGCATGGGCTCGACCTGGACGTGAGCCCCGGTGAGTTCATCGCCGTCCTGGGGCCCAACGGCTCCGGCAAGACGTCCCTGCTCAAAGTGCTGCTGGGCCAGAACCGGCTGCACTCGGGCAGCGCGGAGATCGCCGGGCACCCCGTGCGCAGCGGCAGCCGCGCCGTGGGCTACGTCCCCCAGCAGCGCGGCGTCGACCCGCAGACCCCGCTGCGCGCCCGCGACCTGGTGCGCCTGGGCATCGACGGGGACCGCTGGGGCCTGGGACTGCCCAGCCGGAAGATCACCGCGCAGGTCGATCGCCTGCTGGCCAGCGTGGGCGCGCTCGACTACGCGGATGCCCCGGTGGGCACCCTGTCCGGCGGCGAGCTACAGCGCCTGCGCCTGGCCCAGGCACTCGCCTCGGACCCGCGGGTGCTGCTGTGCGACGAGCCGCTGCTCAGCCTCGACATCACCCACCAGCACCTCGTGGCGAGGCTGCTCGACGAGCAGCGCCGCGAGCGCGACACCGCCATCCTCTTCGTCACACACGAGATCAACCCGATCCTGCCCTACGTCGATCGGGTCCTCTACATCGTGGGCGGGCACTTCCTCGTGGGGTGCCCGCACGAGGTCATCACGACCGCGGCCCTCACCCGGCTCTACGGCTACCCCGTGGAGGTCGTCGAGGCCGCGGGTCGCCTGCTCATCGTGGGCGGCGACGACGAGGGCGCGCACCACCCCGCGCAGGACGGAAGCGCCGCATGAGCGAGCAGGGCTCGACACAGGGCAAGCGCCCCGCACAGGGCAAGCACCCCGCCCATGGGATTCGCCGCGCGAGGGGGCAGGCATGAGCGAGCTGGGCGAGCTGTTCACGTTCGAGGACTACGGGGAGCTCCTGGGGCTCGTGGCCAACTCGATCCTCGCCGCCGCGCTGTTGGGCGTGGTGGGCGGCCTCGTGAGCGTCTTCGTCGTGGCGCGCGACATCCCCTTCGCCGTCCACGGCGTCTCCGAGCTCTCCTTCGCCGGTGCGGGCTTCGCCCTCCTCGTGGGCTGGGACGTCGTCACCGGGTCGATCGTGGGCTCGCTCATCGCGGCGCTCATCATCGGCCTGGGCGGCACGAAGGCCGGCCAGCGCAATGCCATCACCGGCGTCCTCATGCCGTTCGGCCTGGGCCTGGGCATCCTGTTCCTCGCGCTCTACGACGGTCGGGCGGCCAATAAGTTCGGCCTGCTCACCGGCCAGATCGTGGCGATTACGCCGGCGCAGCTGCGCCTGCTCGTCGTCTGCGCGGTCATCGTGCTCGCCGCGCTCGCCGTCATGTGGCGCCCGCTCATGTTCGCCAGCGTGGACGGCGAGGTCGCCCGCGCCCGAGGCGTGCCCGTGGGCGCGCTGTCCATCGCCTTCATGCTGGTGCTGGGGCTCGCCGTGGCCCTGTCCGTGCAGGTGGTGGGGGTGCTCCTGGTGCTCGCGCTGCTCGTGACGCCGGCCGCGGCGGCCTCCCAGGTCTCCGCGAATCCGTTCGTCGTCCCGGTGCTCTCCGTGGTCTTCGCCACCGTGTCCTCCGTGGGCGGCATCCTCATCGCCCTGGGTTCGCCAATCGTGCCGATCAGCCCCTTCGTCACGACGATCAGCTTCGCGATCTACCTGGTGTGCCGGGCGTGGGGTGCGCGGCGGATGCGGCGGCTGGGCCGCCAGCGCAGTCGCCGCGAGGCCACCCTGGACCGGCATTCGTCGCTGCGCGCAGGCTGAGCCCGGCGGCCCGCTGCGCATGTAGCCTGGGCGGATGACCGCTGCGAGGCCCTCGTCCCATCCCGCCCTGCGCCCTGCGCTCACCGCTGCGGGCGGCCTCGCCGCCGCCGGTGCCGCCGCTGGCGTGTGGGGCGCCGGCATCGAACCGCACCTGTTCACCGTCCGCCGCTTCGAGCTTCCCCTGCTGCCGGCCGGCCATCGCGACATCCGCGTCCTCCACGTCTCCGACCTCCACCTGGCGGCGTGGCAGCGCCACAAGATGGCCTGGGTTGCGCGGCTCAGGCGCCTCGAACCGGACTTCATCGTCAACACGGGCGACAGCTTCGGGGGCCAGACCCTGCCGCAGGTGCTCCGGACCTTCGACGGCCTGCTCGACGTGCCCGGTGCCTTCGTGCTCGGATCGAACGACTACTACGGGCCGAGGTTCAAGAACCCGCTGCGCTACCTGACGAAGCCCTCGGAGGGCAGCAGCGGGCACGGGCGGCCCAACCTGCCGACGGCGCAGCTCGTGGCGGCGTTCGAGGACCGCGGGTGGGCGCGCCTGGACAACCGCAGCGCGCGGGTGAGCATCAACGGCACCCGGATCTCCCTGGCCGGACTGGGCGATGCCCACATCGGCCTCGATCGCCCCGGTCCGGCCGGCCCGGAGTTCGATCCCGCCGCCGAGCTGCGCCTGGGCGTCACCCACGCCCCCTACACGCGGGCGCTCGACCCGCTCGTCGACGCCGGCGCGCAGGCGCTGTTCGCCGGGCACACCCATGGCGGCCAGATCCGCATCCCGTTCTGGGGCGCCCCCGTGACGAACTGCGACCTGCCCCGCGACCAGGCGCGCGGGCTCGTGGACTACCGCGGCGTGCCGCTCGAGATCTCTGCGGGCCTGGGCTTCTCCGTCTTCGCCCCCGTGCGCTTCGCCAGCCCGCCCGAGGTCTCGCTCGTCACATTCACGGCCCCCTGAACCGCTTGGGCCCAGCCCGTCGAGCGGTCACGCCCCGCGTGCGGCCCGCCGGTATGCCCCCGCACGCGGGTTCGGCCCAGCCCCCCGCGCCCGAGGTGCGGGCCGCCCTGGGCAGGACCCCACCTCGGGCGCGGGCAGGGCAGCGGGCAGCACCGGCGCCCGGGCCCGCTGAGCCGCCCTGCGCCCAGCCTGCTGAGCCGCCGGGAAACCTCCTGCCGAGCCGTCGAGGGATCTCCTGCCGAGTCGCCTGGGGCACCGCCGGTGAGCACCCTGCGATGCACTCGGTGCTGTTGGCAGCCCCGTACTCGTGCTCGCCCCTCTCCACACGCCCGAGGTGCGGGTCGCAGGGTCGCGGCCCGCACCTGGGGCGCGGGGCCGGGGAACGCCGGGAGGGCAGGACGCGACGCGCCGGGGGCGGACCCGGGCGGAGGGCGCGGATGCGGCGCTGAGCTGGGCGCTTGCCCTCCCTGGACGCGCCCTGGAAGCGGACTGCGGGCCCCGGCTTGGGCCCTTCAGTAGAATCGCACCATGGTGTCTTCTGTCTCCGATGACCAGCCGACCGGCGTCAAGGCCTGGCTGCACTTCGTCGCCCTGAGCGTCGTGGCCGGCATTGTGGCCGCGGGCCTCGCAATCCCCGCGATGGGCGCCGCCTCTGTGGGCGCCGAGAACGCGGTGGGCGTGTTCAACTCGCTGCCGGCCGAGCTCGAGGAGCGGCCGCTGGCCCAGCAGTCGAAGATGCTCGCCTCTGACGGCTCGACGATCGCCACGTTCTACTGGCAGAACCGCAAGGAGGTGGGGATCGACAAGATCTCCCAGCCCATGCAGAACGCCACCGTGGCCGTCGAGGACTACCGGTTCTTCGAGCACGGCGGCGTGGACCTCCAGGGCATCGGCCGCGCGGTGCTGCACAACCTCGTCTCCGGCAACAAGCAGGGCGGTTCGACGCTGACCCAGCAGTACGTGAAGAACGTGCTGGCGGAGAACGCGCACGCCCAGGACGATGTGGCGGGCGTGGGCGCGGCCAAGGAGTCCGAGGGCACCGCGGGCTATGCCCGCAAGCTGCGCGAGGCGAAGCTGGCCGTGGCGGTGGAGAAGAAGTACCCCAAGAAGGAGATCCTCAACCGCTACATGAACATCAACAACTACTCGGGCTCGCCCAACGTCTACGGCGTCGAGGCGGCGGCCCAGCACTACTGGGGGATCCCCGCCTCGAAGATCAACGTCGCCCAGGCCGCCACCCTGGCCGGCATCGTGAAGAACCCCAGCGCCTACAACCCGGAGCGCAACGAGAAGCTCACCCTCGAGCGGCGCAACGTCGTCCTGGGCCTCATGCTCCAGCACGGCAAGATCGACCAGAAGCAGTACGACGCGGCGAAGAAGACGGGCCTGGGTCTCAAGATCCACAAGACGCCCAACGGCTGCTCCGACGCCGGCATCGACGGCTACTTCTGCGACTACGTCCAGAGCGTCATCCGCACCGACCCCGCCTTCGGCAAGTCCGAGGAGGAGCGCAAAACGCTCCTGCAGCGCGGTGGCCTCATCGTCAAGACGAGCCTGAACCCCAAGATCCAGAAGATCGCGGACAAGGCCGTGAAGAACCGGGTGCCCGTGGGCGACCCGTCGGGCGCGGGCCACTCCGCCGTCACGGTCGAGCCGGGCAGCGGCAAGGTCATCGCGATGGTGCAGAACCGCAAGTACTCGGTGACCGAGGGCAAGAAGAACGTCGACACCCAGCTCAACTACAACGTCGACCGCGCCCACAACGGCGCCAGCGGATTCCAGGTGGGCTCCACGTGGAAGCCGTTCGTGCTCGCCCAGTGGCTGAAGTCCGACCGCAAGCTCATGAGCACCGTCAACGCCTCGAAGCGGGAGTTCCCCGCCAGTTCGTGGAAGTACGAGGGCTGTCCCAACATGTCGGCCAACTGGTCGCCGAACAACGCGGGCGACGGTGAGGCGAGTTCGTCGATGACCGCGCTGGCCGCCACGAAGCAGTCGGTGAACACGGCGTTCGCCGCCATGGGCAACCAGCTCAACATGTGCGATATCGCCGGCACCGCCTCGGACCTGGGCGTGAAGTACGGCAGCGACCACCCGCTGGACTACGCGTTCAAGTACAAGCAGAAGGACGGCTCGACCTACGAGTCGCGCCCCGCGCTGGGCCCGTCGTCCATCCTGGGTGCGGCCGAGGTCGCCCCCATCGACATGGCCAGCGCGTTCGCGACGTTCGCCTCCGGCGGCACGTACTGCAAGCCCACCCCCATCGTGGAGATCACGCACCAGGAGAACGGCAAGAAGGTCGACATCCCCTCGGCCGACTGCAAGCGCGCACTCGACAAGGACGTGGCCAAGGGCGTGGCCTACGCGCTCACCCAGACGTTCAACGGCGGCACGACGAGCGGCCTGAGCATCGGCGTGCCCGCCGGCGCCAAGACCGGCACGACGAACTTCGAGGTGGGCTCCACGTGGCTCTCCGGTTTCACGAAGAAGCTCGCCACCTCCGTGTGGACCGGCGACCCCCGCGGTGTGCGCGACTGGCGCAAGAACGGCAAGGGCAAGGTCCAGGGCCGCATCTACGGCGCCACGATCTCCGGCAAGACCTGGCAGGCGATCATGAGCAAGGCCGTCAAGCACACCAAGGGCAACACCGGCTTCGCGTTCCCCTCGGCCGTCTACGGCGGCGGGGGCGGCAGCTCCTCCTCCAGCGGCTCGTACCGCCGCAGCGGCGGTGGGGGCGGCGGCTCCAACAACGGCGGCGGAGGCGGGGGCTCCAACAACGGCGGCGGCGGAGGCGGCGGCTCGAACAACGGCGGCGGCGGTGGCGGCGGCGACAACGGCGGCGAGGCGGGCCTGGGCGGCTGAGCCGCGCTGCGGTACGGTTCGCAGGAGACACCCGACGAGCGAAAGGACCGCCCATGCAGAAGTGGGAGTATGTCACCGTGCCCCTCATCGTCCACGCGACGAAGCAGATCCTCGACCAGTGGGGCGACGAGGGCTATGAGCTCGTCCAGGTGATCCCCGGCCCGGACAACAACGGGCTGGTCGCCTACCTCAAACGGCCCAAGGAGTGACATGACGCGCATCGAACAGGCACTGAGCCAGCAGGGCATCGAACTGCCCGAGACCGCCGCCCCCGTGGGCGCCTACGTCCCCGCCCTGCGCGTGGGGGAATTCATCTACACCTCCGGGCAGCTGCCCTTCGTCGACGGCCAGCTCGTGACGATCGGCCTGCTGGGCGACGAGGTGGACGTGGAGGGCGGCTACGACGCCGCGCGCACGGCCGCCATGAACGCGCTGGCCGCGGTCCGCTCGCTCACCGGTGACCTCGACCTCATCGAGCAGATCGTCAAGGTCACGGGCTTCGTGGCCTCGACGCCCTCGTTCACGGACCAGCCCAAGGTCATCAACGGCGCGTCCGAGTTCTTCGGCGAATTCTTCGGCAAGCGCGGCGAGCACGCCCGCTCCGCCGTGGGGGTGGCCGCGCTGCCCATGGGCTCGCCCGTGGAGATCGAGCTCATCGTCAAGGTCCGCTCGGACATCTGAGGCGCGGAGGCAACCGGGTGCGGCGCGGCCAGAGCCTGCGCTACGGGCGCGGTCCGCACGGGCGGGAGCTGCCCGTGTCGGACTCGCTCACACGCCTGCTCGAGCTGTTCGCCTCCGGCGACCGCCCGCCCAACCCCTCGCAGCCCATCTCCGCCTCCGGCGTCGTGTTGCTGCGCGACACCCCGGCCGGCATCCAGGTCTTCGTCACCCGCCAGTCCGACGCCCCGGGCATCGAGGACCGCAACCGGTGGTCGTTCCCCTTCGGCGAGATCAGCCCGGCGGATGCCCGTCGGCTTCCCATGGCGGGCTGGTCCGCGGAGAAGTGCGCGCGCACGCTGCGCATGGACAACACCACCCGCGCCATCGCGCACTATGCGGCCGCTGCGCGCGTGGCGCTGGAGAACCTGGGCATCGTCTTCGCCTGCGATGCCGAGGGCCGGCTCGTCTCCGAGTCCGACCTGCCGCTGCTCGACCAGACGCGCAGAAAGCTCTTTGCCCGCGAGGTCCGCCTGCCGCAGGCGCTGGACTACCGCGACCTCGCCATGCGGCCCGACCTGCTGCGGCCGTGGCTGCGCTGGATCAACACGCCCTGGCAGCTGCGCCGCTACGACCTCGTGTTCTTCGTGGCCGCCGTGCCCGCCGGCCAGGTCGTGGACTTCCGCTCGCCCAACGATTCGTGGGGCGGCTGGATGCTGCCGGCCGAGGTGCTGGGCTCCGCCGGGGACACCGCCGACCATATCTCCGCCTCCGCGCGGCTGCTGTGCGAGTCGATCGCCGAACTGCCCTCCGTGGGCGCCGCGATGGCCAAGATCCGCGACGTCCGGCCGCTCGAGCCGGACGTGGTGCGCCACGACGGGCAGTGGTGGCTCAGCCTCGACCACCGGGCGGATCCCTCCGAGCGCGGCAGGCTGCGCGACGAGGAGCTGCTGAGCGCGGGGGCCGACGAGGTCGAGGCGAAGCCGCTCATGGCCGGCGACAGCTTCGAGCCCCTCGGCGTCGCGGAGGAGAGCCAGTGACTGCCGGTTCGTGCGAGGCAGTGGGCCGCCCCTCGTCACCGGCCCGAGGTGCGGTGCGGCCAGGTGCCACTGGGTGGTTCCGAGGCGCGGTGGGCCCGGCTGCCCCGTGGCGCCGGAGCCTGCGGGCTCGAGGCGCGTCGGCCCGGGTTGCCCCGGAGTGGCCCAGTTCGCGGCCCGGCTTGACGTGGTGCCGGCTCTGGCGCTGGCAATGCGCCCCCGCCCGTCCGTCCCAGAGCGAAGGAGCTCCCCATGCGCGTGCGCGCTGACAATCCGTCCCCCATGACCCTCGAGGGCACGAACACGTTCGTGCTCCACTCCGCGGACGGCGCCTCGGCCCTGCTCATCGATCCGGGCCCGGAGCTGCCCGCCCACCGCGCCGCCTTCCTGGCCGCGGTGGACGACCGGGAGCTTGTGGGCATCGTCCTCACCCACCGGCACGCCGATCACTCGGAGGCGCTCGCGACGGCCGACGAGTGGGCCCCCGGGGTGCCGGTGCACGCGGTGCTGCCGGAATTCGCGTGCCGTGCCGACACGCTGGTGGACGGGCAGCGGATCCGCTTCGGCGCCTCGGCGGCGGATGAGGTGGAGATCATCGCGACGCCTGGGCACACCTCGGACAGCATCAGCGTGCTCCACGGGCGCACGCTCTACTCAGGCGATACCGTCCTGGGTCGGGGCACCACCGTCGTGACGCACCCGGAGGGGTCGATCGCGGACTACCTGGCGAGCATCGAGCGCCTGCAGGGCTTCGTGGCGCAGGGGCGCATCGAGGTGATCGAGCCGGCGCACGGGCCCGTCGTCGAGGACCCGGGGGCGGTGCTCGCCCACTACCTGCAGCACCGGCGCGAGCGCCTGGAGCAGGTGCAGGCCGCCGTGGATGCCGGGGCGGACACGCCCGCCCAGGTCGCCGATGTCGTCTACGCCGAGGTGCCGGCGAACCTGCGCGGCGCGGTCGAGCAGATCGTGGCTGCGCAGCTGGAGTACCTGCGCCGGGGCTGACCGGTGGGCGCGGTTGCCGGCAGCCGGGTGGCGGGCGACGGGTGGCGGGCGGTGGGCCGCCGTCGCTGGTGGGCGGACGCGTGCCCGTGAACCAGCGAGAGGTCGTTCCCGTTCGCTTCCTCAGGCGAAAAGCGAACGGGAACGACCTCTCAGTGCGGGCGGGCCCGTGGGGGGGCGCCCCAGCGCGGGCGGCCCCGGGCGGGCACCCGCGGCGTCGCTCAGGGCGCGCGGTCCGCGGGGGAGCGACGCCCAGTGCGGGCGCGGCTCTCAGTGGGCGCGGTGCTGCAGGCGCTCCAGGTCGAGGATGACGACGGAGCGGGCCTCGAGGCGGATCCAGCCGCGGGCGGCGAAGTCCGCCAGCGCCTTGTTCACCGTCTCGCGCGAGGCGCCCACGAGCTGGGCGAGCTCCTCCTGCGTGAGGTCGTGGGGCACGAGGACGCCGTCCGGGGCGGGCTTGCCGAAGCGCTCCTTGAGGTCGATGAGCGCCTTCGCCACGCGGCCGGGGACATCGGAGAACACGAGGTCGCCCACCGTCTCGTTCGTGCGGCGCAGGCGCAGGGCAAGCGCCTTGAGGAGGTTCATGGCCGCCTGCGGGCGGTCCTTGAGCCACGTGGTGAGGTCCTCGTGGCGCAGGCTGAGCAGCTCCGTCTGCGACACGGCGGTGACAGTGGAGGAGCGGGGGCCCGGATCGAAGAGCGCCAGCTCGCCGATGATCTCGCCGGGGCCCACCACGGAGAGAAGGGACTCGCGGCCGTCGACGGACTCGCGGCCCACCTTGAGCTTGCCGGTGGAGACGATGTAGAGCTCATCGCCGCTGTCGCCCTCGTGGAACAGGGCGGTGCCGCGGCGCAGGCTGCGCGGCTTCATGAACTTCAGCAGCGCACTCGTCGCCTCATCGTCCAGACCGGCGAATAGGGTGGCGTTGCGCACCACTTCGATGTCCACGGATACCTCCTGATTGCGATGACGGTCACTTCAATCTACCCTCTCGCGGGCAGTGAGCCCAGGCTCGCCACCCGCGAATCCACGCCGTTCGCCGCCCGCGAAACCCGCTGAGGAGGCCCGTCAGCGGTCGCGCGCCGGCACCCGGTGCACCGTCGTCGGCCCCCCGGCAGACCGGGGGCGGGCCAGGACCCACAGGACCCAGCGGTCGAAGGCCCTGCGGGATTCGTGGGCCCCTGCTGGCCCGGGCCGGGCGCCGGTGGGCACCCGCGCGCCCGTGTCGCCGGCGCAGCGCACCGCCGGTAAGGCGCGCGGGAGCCGCGGGAGCCCGGCGCTAAGGTGGGCGGGTGCGAAGCGTTGCGGAGAAGAGCGAGCGGAAGTTCGCCCACGAGACCCACCTGGGCCGGGTGCGCCGCGCCCGCCGGATCGATCGGGAGCTGGCGCGCATCTACCCGGACGCCCGCGCGGAGCTCGACTTCTCCAACGCCTTCGAGCTCCTCATCGCCACCGTCCTCTCCGCCCAGACCACGGACATCCGCGTCAACGAGGTCACCCCGGAGCTCTTCGCGGCCTACCCGGACGCCGCCGCGCTGGCCGATGCGCGCCTCGAGGACGTCGAGGCGATCATCCGCCCCACCGGCTTCTTCCGGGCCAAGGCGAAGAACATCGTGGGCCTGTCCCAGGCGCTCGTGGCCGACCACGGCGGCGAGGTGCCCGGTGAGCAGGCGGCTCTGGTCGCCCTGCCGGGGGTGGGGGTCAAGACCGCGAACGTCGTCCTGGGCAACGCCTTCGGCATCCCGGGCCTGACCATCGACACGCACGTGGGGCGACTGGCCCGGCGGCTGGGGTACACGCGTCAGACCGACCCGCTCAAGGTCGAGGCGGACCTCACCGAGCTCTTCGCCCGCCGCGACCTCACGATGGTCTCCCACCGGCTGATCTTCCACGGCCGCAGGATCTGCCACGCCAAGCGGCCGGCCTGCGGCGTCTGCCCGATATCCGCCCTGTGCCCCAGCTTCGGGATCGGCGAGCTCGATCCGGAGGCCGCCGCAGGGCTGCTGGGCTACGGCATGGCGGTGCCGCGATGAGCGCGCCCCGGCCCGCGACTCCCGGCGGGGCCGCGCCCGCAGATCCCGCCGCCGAGGCGCTGGCCGGCCTGGCGGCCTCCGGCTCCCTGGGCACGTGGCTGGAGCGCCGGCGCCCGCCGGCCGGCGCCGCGACCCGCGACGCCGCCGTGCTCATGCTCTTCGGGCGCGGACAGCCGCCGCGCACCTCGGCGGGCCGTGACGAGGTCGAGCGCCTCACGGACCTGGGCGCAGGCGACGTCGACGTCGTGCTGCTCCAGCGCGCCGCCACGCTGCGCTCGCACGCGGGCCAGGTGGCGTTCCCTGGTGGCAAGCGGGACCCGGAGGATGCCGACGCCGTGGCCGCAGCCCTGCGCGAGACCCACGAGGAGACCGGCGTCGAACCCGCCGCCATCGAGGTGCTCGGTCAGCTGGGCGCTCTCTACGTGCCCGCGAGCGGCTTCTGCGTGACGCCCGTGCTGGGCTGGGCCGGGACGGGGCACGAGGTGCGGGTCGTCGACGAGGCCGAATCCGCCTCGGTGTACCGGGTGGCGGTGGCCGACCTCGTGGCGCCCGCCAACCGCGGCACGTTCGCCGTGCCCGGCACCGGCTACGTCTCGCCCGTGTTCGACGCCGGGGTGCTGCGCGCGTGGGGCTTCACCGCGGGGCTCCTCGAGGGGGTCTTCGACGCGCTGGGCTGGGCCCGGCCCTGGGATCGCGAACGGCGCCTGGACGTGCGGTACTGACAGCGCCCGCCGGGACGCAACCAGCGCTGCCGGGGTGAAGCTGGCGCTGCCCCGTCGACCAGCGCTGCCCCGCTGACCGGCGTTGCCCCGCTGACGGCGATGCCGTCGTGACGGGGCGCACGGCGCCGAGCGGCGCGCGACAGCGAGCGGCTCGCCGCGCCGAGCGCCCGGTCGCACACACGGCGAGGGGGGCGAGGCCAACGGCCTCGCCCCCCTCGCGATGGAGCGCGTGCGGTGCTTGCGGGTGCCTCAGACGCGGGGGCCGGAGGGGTTCTTCACGGCCCGCTTGAGCGCCTCGAGCGCGGACTTGGCCCCGCCGATCGCACCGGTGGGCATGGGGTTGCCCTTCTTGAACAGCGGGATGGCGATGAGCACGAGGACCGCCGCGATGACGACGAGGATGCCGAAGACCAGCAGGAAGCTGCCCCACCAGGGCCAGCCCAGCGCCTCGTGGAAGACCGCGGAGATCGCGAAGATCACCATGAAGGAGGACAGGAAGAGCAGGAACAGGCCGGCGGCGGCAAGGCCCGCGCCGATGCCCAGGTTCTTCGCCCCGTAGGTGACCTCGGCCTTCGCGAGCGCCGCCTCCTCCTGGGCGAGTGCCTGCGAATCGGCCTTGATGTCAGCAACGAGCTGGGAGATGGACCGCTCGGGCATGTGAAAATCCTCCTGGTGAGGGCGTGCGGGGCAGTTGCGTACCTACAGATTATGCCCGACGCGGGCATCGGACCACCGAGGGCGGGGCGAAACCCCGCCCTCGGCGGCCCGCCGTGCCTCAGTCGTCCTTGCCCGCTCCCTGCTGGACGGACTGGCTGATGACGTCCATGACGGAGGCGTCCGCAAGCGTCGTGGCATCGCCCACCTGCTTGTTGTCCGCCACGTCCTTGAGCAGCCGGCGCATGATCTTGCCCGAGCGCGTCTTGGGCAGCTCGTCGACGATGTGCAGCCTCTTGGGCTTGGCGATCGCGCCGATCTCCTTGCCCACGTGCTGGCGCAGCTCCTCCACCGTCGAATCGTCTGGCTGCGCACTGCCGCGCAGGATGACGAAGGCGACGACGGACTGGCCGGAGGTCTCATCGGCGGCGCCCACGACGGCCGCCTCGGCGACCGCCGGGTGCGAGACGAGGGCGGATTCGATCTCCGCCGTGGACAGCCGGTGGCCGGAGACGTTCATGACGTCGTCCACGCGGCCCAGGAACCAGATGTCGCCGTCCTCGTCCCGGCGCGCGCCGTCGCCGGCGAAGTACATGTTCTCGAAGCGCGACCAGTAGGTCTCCTTGAACCGCTCCGGGTCCTTGTAGACGCCGCGCAGCATCGACGGCCACGGCTCCGTGACGACGAGGTAGCCCGCATCGGCGTTGCCCACGGGCTTGCCGTTGTCGTCCACGACGTCCACGCTCACGCCCGGGATGGGGCACTGGGACGAGCCGGGCTTGGTCTCCACGACGCCGGGCAGGGGGGCGATCATGTGCGCGCCGGTCTCCGTCTGCCACCAGGTGTCGACCACCGGGCAGCGGTCCCCGCCGATGACGCGGCGGTACCACATCCAGGCCTCGGGGTTGATGGGCTCGCCCACCGAGCCGAGCAGGCGCAGGCTGCTCAGGTCGTACTTCTGCGCGACCTCCTCGCCCCACTTCATGGACGTGCGGATGGCGGTGGGCGCCGCGTAGAGGATTGTCGCGCCGTACTTCTCGATGATCTCCCACCAGCGGCCCTGGTGCGGGGTGTCCGGGGTGCCCTCGTACATGACCTGGGTGACGCCGCAGGCCAGGGGGCCGTACGCCACGTAGGAGTGGCCGGTGATCCAGCCGACGTCCGCGGTGCACCAGAACACGTCTGTCTCCGGCTTGAGGTCGAAGACCGTCCGCATGGAGAACGCCACCTGCGTGAGGTAGCCGCCGGAGGTGTGGAGGATGCCCTTGGGCTTTCCGGTGGTGCCCGAGGTGTAGAGGATGAACAGCGGGTTCTCCGCCTCGAAGGCCTCCGGGGAGTGCTCGGGGGACTGGCGGCCCACGACGTCGGACCACCACTGGTCGCGGCCCTCCACCATGTCCGTGTCCTCGCCGGTGCGCTTGACGACGAGCACGTGGTCCACGGGGGTGTCGCCCGCGCTCAGCGCCTCGTCCACCGCGGGCTTGAGCGGGCTGGCCTTGCCCCGGCGGTACCCGCCGTCGGCCGTCACCACGACCCGCGCCTCGGCGTCCATGATGCGCGAGTGGAGCGCGTCGGAGGAGAAGCCGCCGAAGACCACGGAGTGCGCGGCGCCCAGGCGGGCGCAGGCGAGCATCGTGATGACCGCCTCCGGGATCATCGGCAGGTAGACGGCCACGCGGTCGCCGGCCTTGACCCCGAGCTCCGTGAGCGCATTGGCGGCCCGGCAGACCTCCTCGGTGAGCTCCTTGTAGGTGTAGGACCGCGTATCACCGGGCTCGCCCTCGAAGTGGATGGCCACGCGGTCGCCGTTGCCGGCCTCGACGTGGCGGTCCAGGCAGTTGTAGGCGACGTTGAGCGTGCCGTCGGCGAACCACTTGGCGAATGGGGGATTCGACCAGTCGAGGACCTCGGTGAAGTCCTTGTCCCAGGAGATGAGGTCGCGGGCCTGCTTCTCCCAGAATGCGAGGCGGTCCTCCTGGGCCTCCTCGTAGAGCTGGGCGGAGGCGTTCGCCTGCTGTGCGAACTCAGCGGGCGGCGCGAACGTCCGCTCCTCGTGCTGCAGGCTTTCCATGTTGTTCTGGGCCAAGGCGTCCTCCCGGCATCGTTGGTGGGAAACTCACCGGGGCAGGCGCACTCAGGGTCGCCAGCCCCGCTGTCAGCGACCCTATACCGAAACTTTCCACTCTGTAAGCGCGCCCGGCTCAGGAGATGAGATGATGGCGGGGAACGTCGCCCGCAGCCGCGCGCTCCGGGCCATGCACCCGACCACTGCCGGGGCCTTCCCAGGCGCTCGGCGAAGCGAAGGAGACTGAGCCGATGAGCACGCCGGATCCCGGACGCAATCCACATCCTCAGGGCGGGCACTCGGGTCCGCAGGCCGAGCAGGGCGGGCCGTTCGGCCCGCACGGCGGTGCCGGCCAGGAGCCGTTCGCCGCGGAACCCTACGGCCAGGGATCGCAGGGCCAGCAGGCCTACGGGCAGCCGGCGTCCGGCCAGCCGGCCCACGGTGAAGCGCAGGGCCAGCAGGCCTACGGGCACGAAGCGCGTGGGCAACAGGCCTATGGTCAGGGGCCCGCCGGACAGCAGCCCTATGGTCAGGGGCCCGATGGCCGGGATGCCCCGCGCGGTGAGTCCTCCCCGTGGGGTGCGGCGGCAGCTCAGGACGGCTTCGGCGGGCAGTCGGGCTTCGAGGGCGGCGCGACTGCCGGACAGCCCTCCTACGGCCGCCACGGACAGCCGAGCGCAGACGGGGCCCAGGACGCCCGAGGCGAGCACCGGGCCGATTTCGGCCAGCACGACTTCGGCCACCAGGATGAGGCGCCCCGGCCGGGCGGCTTCGCGCAGGGCGCCCAGCCCGGCGGCTTCGCACAGGGTGACGGGTTCGCGCCGGCCCAGAGCTTTGGTGGAGGCACAGACCGGGGCATTGGCGACCAGCCGGGTTCGTCCGGCCGGCTCGCGGGTCAGAACAGCCCGAGTGAGCAGTTCCAGCAGCCGGGCCAGCACGATCAACACGGTCCGGACGCTCAGTTCGGCGGATTCGGCCAGGCCGAGCAGGTCGGACAGGCAGGGCAGTTCGATTCGGCGGCTCAGGTCGGTGGCGCGCAGTCCTCTCAGCAGGCGTGGGAACACGGCGGGCCCGCACCCCATCGTGACGGCGGCGCAGGAGGGCCCGAGGCGCCCCGCGCCGATGCCGCGCCCATGGGTTCCGCACCCGGGCAGTTCGGCTCCGCGGCGCAGTTCGGCGCCGGGCCGGGTCACTCCGGTTCCGCGCCGAGCGCGGTCGGCTCGGCGCCCGCCGCCTACGGCTCGGCTCCTGCCGGCTATGGTTCGGCTCCTGCCGGCTATGGCTCGGCGCCCTCGTCCTCCGGCTCGGCGCCCACCGGGGTCCCGGCCGCCCAGCCCGGCGCCGGGTCCGCGGGCCCCGGCTTCGACGGACCCGGGCCGCACGCGGGGCCGCAGGCGCGGTCCCAGGCGCTCGGCCACCCCGCCCCGGGCAAGGGCAGGCGGGGTATCCTCGGCCCGCTGACCGTGCGCGACCTGCTGCTCATTCTGGCGGGCGTCTTCGCCATCGTCGCGATGGCGACGCCCGTGCAGCGCATCTCGGTGCCGACACTCACGCTGGGCGATCCCGAGGCCACCGCCTCCGTGAGCCTGTGGGTCTGGCACTACGGGGCGCTCTACATGCTGTGGCTCGTGCTCGGCATGCTGCCCGTGCTCGCCGCGGCGGTCCTCACCGTGCTCAACAAGACGGTGGCGAGCTTCCCGCAGCGCATCGGCTCGTTCGGACCCGATCAGCTCATCTCCGCGCTGGCCGTCGTCGCAGCGGTCGCGAACGTCGTAATCTTCGCGACCACGGCGCCGCAGGTCCACGTGGGCGGCTATTTCGCGCTCGTGGGCGCGCTGCTCGCGGCCTTCGCCGGCGTATTCACCATGATCCCGTTCCTCGGCGCCGAGTTCGCAGACCGCGCATCCGTGCCCGCCCACCCGAAGGCGGCCCCGGTCGCCAGGACCGGCACCGCGGCCGGCCAGGGGCCCCGCGGGGCCGTTGGCCATGCGGGTTCCGGACCGTCGGGCCCGCAGCAGGGCGGACCGGCATTCGGAGCGGCCCAGCCCGGTTTCGGTCAGTCCGAGGCCCACGCCGCTTCCCCCGCGGCTCAGACCGCCTCGCCCACGGCGGGAGCCGAGCCGGGTTACGGCGCGGACCGCTCGCACGATGCTGGGTTCGCCCAGTCCGCGCCCGCCGCCTCGCAGGGCGCTGAGCACCACCGGGACCAGCACCTGGGCCACGGTGCGCCCCAGGGCCCCGACCATCGGTCCGGTGAGGCCCGCGGTTTCCAGACCGGTGAGGCTCCTGGCTTCCAGCCCGAGCAGCAGAACACCGGGCCCGGATCCACCGGTTCCCACGCCTACGGCGCGGCCGCTTCCGGTGATGATGCGAACGGCGCCGCATCGTGGCAGGACGGCACCCACCGGGAAGCCGGCCGCTCGGAGTCCGGCGAGCGCCACGAGGCGCGGGGCGACTCGCCGTTCGCCTCGGGCTCCGGTCAGTTGGGCCCCGATGCCCAGGACGACGGCTCCCGCACCGACTCCCAGCACGACGCGCCCGAGCCCTTCGCCCAGCCCGAGCGCGCGGGCGAGGGCAGCGCCGGTCACGGCCTCGGCGATCCGGCCTCCGCGCAGGCCGATGCCGCTGGCGAGCCCCTGCCCCGCACCGAGTGGGCAGTGGGCGGGGCCGCCGCCGGCGCCGGTGTCGCGGGTGCCGCAGTGGGCTCGGCGTTCGCAGGCCCGGCCGAGGACCCCGATGCGACTCAGATCGCCCCGGCAATCCAGGACGGGTCAGACGATCCCGAAGCGACTCAGGCGGCGCCGGCTGCGGCCGAGGACTCGGACCGACCGACCGGTGAGCGTCCGCAGGACGACGGGCAGGACGACACCCAGGCGCTCAGCGATTCCGTCTTCGGCTTCCGCGAGGATGAGGTGGACGAGCAGCAGGTCTCCAGCGAGGAGCAGACGTACCTGGGCCGGCACAGCGCGCAGTCCCCCCGCTTCGCCCAGAACGAGCCCACGCAGTCGTTCCCGGCGGCGGGCGGTGCGTTCGGCTCCGCCTCGCAGCAGGCGGACGGTGGGGCCGCCGGCTGGGCGGGCCAGTCCGACTCCGCGCCGAGCCCGGCGCAGGACGGTGGGGGTGCGCAGCAGCCGGGGCAGCAGTCCGCCGCCGGTGGTGCACAGGCGACCGGGGAGAACCCGATGCGCGGGCGCCACGCCGCCGCGGACCGGGAGACGGCCGATCCGCACGAGCCCACGCAGCTCTTCCCGGCGTTTGGCTCGCAGGATTCACAGGCGGCGGAGCAGGGTTCGCGGCCGGAAGAGCAGGACTCACGGCCGGGGGCGCAGGATCGGTCCGCGCCGCAGGCCCAGAACGGGCCCGCGGACGAGCCGCAGGCTCCGCGCCTGGACGCCTCGCAGGCGTTCTGGTTCGCCGTGCCGGAGTCCCGCCAGGCCGTTGACCCTCAGACCGGACAGCCGGTCTTCACGGTCACCACCGGCGAGTGGTTCCTGGCCCTGGCCGACCACGGCAACGCGTTTACGGTGCGCGACGCGGGCGGCCAGGAGGCAGTCCTGTTCAACATCGAGGGCATCCAGCGAGGCTGAGCCCGCACGGCCCCGCGGAGCAGCGGCCCGGCACCCCGGTCAGCACCGGGGTGCCGGGCCGCTGCCGTGTTCTGCCGCGCACCGGTGCCGGCGTCGGTGCCGCTGGGTCACAGGCGCACGCCCGCGAAGGTCACACCACCCGTGCCCTGCCGCGCTTCGTCCACAGGCAGTCCGCGCGGCGGTCGCGAGCCGCCCCGGCGGTGGTGGGGTGGGCGCATGTCGCGCATCGTCGTCCTCACCCAGCTGGCCAGCCTCGCCGAGCACTGTGCGGCACTGGCCGAGGGGATCGGCGTGCCGCTCGACGTGCGCGAACCGGGCGCCGGGGGCTGGCAGGACGCCGTGCTGGTCCTCGTGGGGGAGGACGTGGCACAGGCACCCACGACGGTGGGCGTGCCCACCGTCCTCATCGCCGCCGCCGATGATGCCGGTGCGGTCTGGGCGCACGCCGCCCGGCTGGGCGTCGACACGGTGGCGGTGCTGCCCGCCGGCGCGGAATGGCTGACCCAGCGGATGATCCAGGCCGTCGAGCCCCCGGGCACTCCGGCCAGCACGTGCGGCGTCGTCGCAGGCTCCGGGGGCGCCGGCGCCTCCGTCCTGGCGTGCGCCCTGGCCCGCCACGCCGCGGCTCAGGGGATCTCCACGGTGCTCCTCGACGCCGATCCCCTGGGGGGCGGGCTCGACCTGGTGCTCGGCTGCGAATCCGCGCAGGGCCTGCGCTGGCCCGCGCTCGCCGCCTCCCGGGGGCGGCTGCGCCCCTCGACGCTGCTCAATGCCCTGCCGCGGGCCGGTGACCTCGCGATCCTCTCGTGGGACCGCGAGGGGCGCGAGGAATTGGACGAGGAGGTCTTCGATGCCGTCCTCGCCGCAGCCCAGCAGGCCTTCGAATTCGTCGTCGTCGACGTGCCGCGGCACGCCTCGGCCGCCCGCGCCAGGGCCTGCCACCATGTCGCCCTCGTGACCCCCGCGCGCGTGCGCGCCGCCGTGGCCGCCGCCCGCGTGGCTCGCAGCCTCGAGGCCGTGAACTCGTCGCTGGGCCTCGTGGTGCGCGAAACCGGCCGCTCCGCCCTCGACCCCGAACTGCTCGCCCAGACCATCGGCATCGAACTGGTGGGCATGCTGCGCGACGACGCGGCGCTCGCCGAGCAGGTCGATCGCGGCGAGGGCATTCCGAGCGGGCGCACGCACGTGGGCCGATTCGCCGAGGAGCTGCTCGAGCGGGTGGGGCCGTGAGCACCGCGGGGCTGGGAACGCGGCGCTTCGGGGAGAGGGGGCTCGGCCCGCAGAGTGTCGGGCGCCAGTCCCCGGAGACGCAGGCGGCGGGGGCACCGGGCGCGGGCACCGCCGGTGGGCCGTGGCTGGACGCCGCCCTCGTGGCCGAGGTGCGCGGCCACCTGCTGGAGAACCCCGGCCCCGTGACGACCTCCGCGGTCGCGGCGGCCCTTCAGCGCAGCGGTCGCGTGCTGGGATCGGCCGCGCTCCTCGAGCTCGTCAAGCGGATCTCCGCCCAGCTCGCCGGGGCCGGGCCCCTCCAGCCGCTGCTCGACGCCCCGGGCGCCACCGATCTCTTCGTCAACGGACCCAGGGAGATCTGGACCGACCGGGGGCGGGGGATCGAGCCGGTGGACATCTCGTTGGGCACCGAGGCAGATGTGCGCGCGCTCGCGGTGCGCCTGGCGGCCCTGGGCGGGCGGCGGCTGGACGATTCCCAGCCGCTCGTCGACGTGCGCCTGCCTGACGGGGTGCGCCTCAACGCGGTGCTGCCGCCCCTGTCCGGGGAGCACACGGTCATGTCCTTCCGCGTGCCGCGCACCCGCGGCTTCCGCATGGAGGAGCTTGTCACCGGGGGCTTCATCACGCCGGCGGTCGCGGACCTGCTGCTGCGGGTCCTCCGGGCCCGGGCGAACTTCCTCATCTCCGGGGGCACCGGCTCGGGCAAGACCGTCCTCCTGGGGGCGCTGCTGGCAGAGGTCGACGACGCCCAGCGCCTGCTCATCGTCGAGGACTCCCGTGAGCTGCGCGTCGACCACCCCCACGTCGTCCAGCTGGCCGCACGCCAGACCAACATCGAGGGCGCCGGCGAGGTGTCCATGGCCGACCTCGTCCGCAACGCGCTGCGCATGCGGCCCGACCGGCTGGTAGTGGGCGAGTGCCGCGGAGCCGAGGTGCGCGACATGCTCACGGCCCTCAACACCGGACACGAGGGCGGCTGCGCCACCGTCCACGCCAACACCGCGGAATCCGTCCCCGCCCGCCTCGAGGCCCTCGGCGCTCTTGCCGGCATGTCCCCGGCGGCCGTCCACTCGCAGCTGGCCACGGCCATCGACGTGGTCATCCACGTGCGCAGGCACTCCGGTACCCGCGAGGTGTGCCAGGTCTGCCTGCCCGCGGTCTCTGCGAGCGGGCCCAGTGTCGCCCAGGTGTGGAGCGCGGAGGCCGGCTTCAGTGCGGAGAACCGCGCGCGGCTGGATGCGCTGCTGAGCACTCGGGCGGGGACGCCGTGAGCGCCCTCGCCCTGCTGGCGGGCTTGTTCGCGGGTGTGGGCTGGTGGGCGCTCACATGGTCCCCGGCAGCGCGGCGCCTGCGCGCCCTGAGCGCGGACCGGGCCCCGGATCGCAGGCGCATCCGTCGCCGAGCCGCAGACACGGGCCTCGAGGCGGTGGCAGCCGTGGACCGCTCCGTCGAACTCCTGCGGGCCGGGATCCCACCGGCCGGCGTCATGCAGCACCTGGCGGCCCTGCCCGGCGACGCGCGGCTCACGGAGGCGCTGGCGCGCAGCGGGCGCTCCCTGGAGCTGGGAGATTCGCCCCACACCGCGATCCGGCGCCACCTCGGTGGCGTGGATGCGGAGGCCGCCGAGGTGCTCGACGGCATGGCCGCCGTCTGGCACGTCGCGGAGACGGCCGGAGCGCCGGCCGCGGACATGCTCGCCCGTTATGCCGGGACCTGCCGCGAGCGCGCCGATTCCGCGCGCGAGCGCGCCGTTGCGCTCGCCGGTCCCGCGTCCACCGTGCGCGTGCTCACGTGGCTGCCGCTGCTCTCGCTGGGGCTGGCCATGCTCATCGGGGCCAACCCCGTGCGCCTGCTCGGCAGCGCACCGGGGCTCGTCTCCCTGTTGGGAGGCACCGCGCTGCTGCTGGCGGGCAGGGCGTGGATGCGCATCATGCTCCGCCGGGCGCAGTAGCACCGCTGCGTGCCGCAGGGAGTGGGAGGAGACTGCCATGCTGGTGTCGATCATCGCGGGAGGGCTCGCCGGGCTTGCCGTGTGGCTGCTTGTCGCCGAGCCCTCGGGCCGCCTGCGCACCCTGCTGGGCAGAGCGGGCGAGCCCGCTTCGCCTGGCGCACGGCTGGGGCGCTCACGGCCGTCGTCCGCCGGCGCTGCGGCCCCGGGCCCCGCGCGGCGGGGGCACCGGGCGCGCGGAGCGCGCGCAAGCGACATCGACCTGCTCGCCTTCGACCTGGACCTCGCCGCGATCTGCCTGCAGGCGGGACTGCCCACGGAGCGTGCCCTCGAGCTCGCGGCGCAGGCGGGCGGCGATCGCAGCGGGCTGGGCAGGCTGGGCCGAGCGCTTGAGCTGGGCGGCGAGGACCCCGCCGACAGCGCCGAACGCGGCCGGGACGGCCCCTCGGCCACCGCCGAGGCGCTCGAGTCCGTTGCCGCGCTCATCGGCTTCTCGCGGGCCACAGGCGTCTCGCTGGCGCCGCTGCTGCGCGGATTGGCCTCCGATCTGCGGCGCACCGAGCACCGGCGCCGCCAGCTCGCCGCGGCCCGGCTGGGCGTGCAACTCGTCATCCCGCTGGGCGTGTGCATCCTGCCCGCCTTCATCCTCCTGGGCGTGGTGCCCGTGCTGCTCACCCTCGTGTCCGACATGGCGGGCCTGTTCCGATGAGCACCCGGTCACCGCACCCGCGCTGGGCGGGCCACCGCGCGAAGGTCACCGCTGCCGGTCACCGGCGCACCGGGGTCTGTGGATTGGGGCCACAGGGTCCACAGGATCCGCCGGCACCGCCCGCTGTGCCTCCGGCCGCGGCAGGCTCGGGGCATTCCCGCGGCGGCGGGTGCGGCCGGATCGGAAACTCAACCGACTCGGAACCGGACCGGACCGAACGGACGGGACCGGACGGATGGGCCGGGACCGGACGGGACGGACGGGACCAGAACCGGATCGGACGGAACCGGACGGGCGGGACCAGGACCGGACCGGGACCGGGACCGGACCGGGACCGGACCCGACGGACGGGACCGGACAGAACCGGAACGCGGTCAGTCCACGGTCGGCCTGGGGCCGGCCCACGGTGACCCGGTAGGGCACCGGCGCACCCGGGCCCGGGAATGCACCGCAGCACCACCCCCGGAGACGGTCTCCGGACCTCCGCTTCCGGCAATGATGCCGGGGCGGCGGTAGCAGCGACGAAGGAGAAGGCAATGGATACGAACACCGCAGAAACCGCGGGCACACCTGGTGCACCCGGTACACAGGTCACGGCAGCCGGCACAGGGGACGGAGACTGCGGGCAGGGCGCACTCGTGTGCGCTCGCAGCGGCCGGACCAGGCGCGGGCAGCTCGTGCGGTGGCACTGCGATCGCGGTGCCACAACCGCGGAGTACGCGATCACGACGCTGGCGGCCTGCGGGTTCGCCGCGCTGCTCGTCGTCATCCTCAAATCCGACGCGGTGCGCCAGCTCATCACCAAGGTGATCTCCACGGCGCTCGGCATGGGGCAGTGATGGCGGCCCACGACGGCGCCCCGCCCACCGGTGCCGCCCTCCCCCTGGGCACCGGTGCGCGGCGATGAGCAGGGCCCCCGCTCCCGCGGCCCGCCGCTCACGGTGGCGGCGCAGCCGGGTGTGTGCGCTCCCTGCCGCCGAACCCGGCGCCCGGGGCCGCACGCGCCTGCGCTGTGAGCGGGGCGCCGCCACGGCGGAGTTCGCCATGATGATGCCGGCACTCGTTGTCCTCATCCTGGTGGTCGTGGGAGCGGGAGCGATCGGGCTGACGCAGCTGCGGGCCTATGATGCGGCCCGAGCGGGGGCGCGTGAGGCGGCCCGGGGCGAACCCGCCCGCGATGTCGAGCAGGCGGCGCACAAGCGCGCGGGCTCGGCGGCGCGGGTCGAGATCTCGACGGCCGGCGAGTACACGGCCGTCAGCGTCGAGATCGGCTTGCCCGCTTCCCTCCGCTTCGTCATGCGCACGGTCAGCGCCCGGGCCGAGGCGCGCACCGAGGGGGCGGGATGAGCACCGGCGGCCCGCTGCGGTGCCGCCAGAGGCGGGGTGGCGGTGAGCGGGGTTCGACCACCGTGGTGGGGGTCGGGCTCATGGTCGGGGCCCTCGTGTTGGTGCTGGGGGTGGGCGTGGCCGGGCGCGCCTTCTTCGTCCATGCCCGCGCCGATGGCACGGCCGACCTCGCCGCGCTCGCCGCCGCCGACGCCGTGCGCGCCACCGCACCCGGTGAGCCCTGCGAGGTCGCCGCCGACCTGGTCAAGCGCCGTGGGCTCGCCCTGCGCGAGTGCATCGCGCGCGCTGATCTGGGCACCGTCAAGGTCGTGGTGGAGGCGAAGCCACCGGCCCCGCTGCCCGCTCTACGCGCCACGGCCGTGGCCGGCGGGCCGGAACCGGCGCCGTGAGCCACGCGGCCCGCTGCGGCGCCTGCGCCCGCGGCTCAGGCCAGCAGTGCGCGCAGCAGGCGCTGGGCCGCGTCCTTCTCCAGCGGCTCGTTGCCGTTGCCGCACTTGGGCGATTGCACGCACGCGGGGCAGCCCGCCGCGCAGCCGCAGGAGGCAATGGCCTCGAGGGTGGCGCGCTGCCACTCGTCGAAGACGGCATAGCCGCGCTCGGCGAAGCCCGCCCCGCCGGCCTGGCCGTCGTAGACGAAGACTGTGGCGACGCCGGTGTCGGCGTGCACCGCGGTGGACACGCCGCCGATGTCCCAGCGGTCGCAGCCGGCGAACAGGGGCAGCAGGCCGATCGAGGCGTGCTCGGCAGCATGCACGGCACCGGGCACATCGGCCCGCCCCACACCCGCGGCCTCGAGGACGTCCGCGGGCGCGGTCCACCACACCGCCTGGGTGCGCAGCGTGCGCGCGGGCAGCTCGAGCGGGTACTCGCCCAGGCGCACCCCGCTGCCCTTCTGGCGCATCGCGTACGCCACGACCTGGTCCGTCACCTCGACGGTGCCGGTGTGCACCCGCCCACCGGAGGGCAGGCCGCGCGAGGTGTCCGTGGACTCGATGCGGATCTCCGTGACCGCCCGCGCCTGGGTCGTGTAGTCGACGGCCTTGCGCTCGACCATCGCGAGCCGGGCCTCGAGGTCGAGCTCGCTGACGACGTAGGAGATCCCCTGGTGCAGGTACACCGCCCCCGGATGGATCTGCATGTGCGCCCCGGCATCGTCGATGGTGCCGAGCAGCGTGCCCGTGGCCTGCTCGACGATGCGCACCTGCGCCTCGCCGTCGCCGCGGATGCCCGTGAGCGCGGCGGCCGATTCGCCCTTCGCCCAGTACCAGCCGTGGGGGCGGCGGCGCAGCATCCTCGCGGCCGTGAGCGACTCGACGACGGAGGCGGCAGTGGGGCCGAACCGGGTGAGATCGGCCTCGGTGAGGGGCGCCTCGGCGGCGGCGGCGCACAGGTGGCCGCCCAGCACGTAAGGATTGGAGGGATCGATGACCCCGGCGTCCACGGGCGCCCCGAAGACGGACTCGGGATGGTGGACGACGAAGGTGTCCAGCGGATCGTCGCGGGCGATGAGCACCGCGATCCACGGCCGGCCCGCGCGCCCGGCACGGCCGGCCTGCTGCCACAGCGAGGCCAGCGTGCCCGGCCAGCCCAGCATGACAACCGAGTCGAGTCCGGCGATGTCGATGCCGAGCTCCAGCGCGTTCGTCGAGGCGACCGTGCGCAGTTTCCCGCTGCGCAGGCCGGTCTCGAGCAGGCGCCGCTCCTCCGGCAGGTAACCGCCCCGGTAGGCGGCGATCGACTTCCTCAGCTCCGGTTCGACCTCCGCGACGTTGTCGCGCACGGCATCCGCCAGCGCCTCGGCGCCACGGCGGGAGGCGATGAACGCGATCGAGCGGTAGCCCGCGCAGGTGGTGTCGGCCAAAATGTCCGCGGCCTCGCTGATCGTGGAGCGGCGCGCCGGGGCCAGGCCGTTGGCGTCGGCAACGGCTCCCGCCTCTCCCTGTGGTCCGGGGCCGTCTCCGCCCTCGCGCCCTGCGGCACCACCCCCGGCAGCACCGACCCCTGTCGCGCCACCGCCCATCGCGCCGCCGCCTGCGGGGGCCGGCGCAACCAGCGCCGAGTCGCCGAAGGGATCGGGCGCGACGCCCAGGGCGGTCAGCGCACTGTCGGCCCACGGATCGGCCTGCGCGTCGGCCAGCAGGGCGCGCGCCGCCTCGGCGCCGGCATCCGCACTGCCCGCACTGGACCGCCCGTCGACCGGTCCGCTCGTGTCACCCGGGGCGCCCACCGCGGCGAGCGCGCCCGGCTCCGAACCGGGCAGCGGCGGGGGCTCCCACAGGAGGAACCGGCCCGGGGCGCGCGGCGAGGTGTCCTGGGTGATCGCGGTCGCGGGCCGCCCGGTGAAGCGCGCGAACGCCGCGGCGGGATCGGCCATGGTCGCCGAGGCCCCGATGACGACCGGCTGCGCCCCGTAGTGCTCGGCCACGCGCAGCAGTCGGCGCACGATGAGCGCCACGTGCGAGCCGAACACGCCCCGGTAGCGGTGCGCCTCGTCGACGACGATGTAGCGCAGGGACTTCAGCCAGCGGGAGAACCGCGGATGGCCGGGCAGGATGCCGCGGTGGAGCATGTCCGGGTTCGTGAAGACGAGGTTCGCGTGCTGGCGCCCCCAGTCCTTGTCCGCCTTCGAGGTGTCGCCGTCGTAGCTGCCCGGCCGCAGTCCGCGCAGGGGCAGGGCGCGGACCTTGCCGAACTGGTCATGGGCCAGCGCCTTCGTGGGCGAGAGGTACAGTGCGGTGGCCTGCCTGCTCGGGACCTCCTCGCGGGTGGTCGCGATCGCGTGGAGGATGGGCAGCAGGAAGCCCAGCGACTTCCCCGAGGCGGTGCCGGTGGACAGGATGACGTCCTCGCCGGTGTGCGCCGCGTCCGCCGCGGCGGCCTGGTGCACCCACGGGGCGTCGACCCCGGTGGCGCGCAGGGCCTCGACGACGTCCGGGCTCAGCCAGGCGGGCCACGGTGCGTGCTCCCCGGGCCGGCCGGGGATGTCCTCGACGTGGGTGATGCGATCGGCGCGCTGGCCGTAGCCGGAGAGCAGGTCGAACAGCGCGGAATCGGACATGGACTCCATTGTCCCACCCGGGCCCGGTGCGCGGCGGCCTCGCGAGTGCGCTGTGAGCAGACAGCCGGCTCGCCGGCTCGCCGCGCCTGTGGGCGGTCACCCGTAGGCTGAGTGCCGTGAGCGCACAGAACATCCCCGCCGGCCTGCCCCGCCTGGCCCCCGAGCACCTGACCGCCCTGCGCGAGGCGCTCGTGGACGCCGGCTTCTCCGAATCCGGCCTGCGCGAGCTGTGGGGCGAGGCCGCCGATGCGGCCCTGGCCCGCAACGACGCCGCCCCGGCCCGCTGGGCGCTGCGCCGCTGCGCACCCCCGGCGGCTCGGTCCGCCGCGGCCGGTGCATCTGCGGCGGCT
>NZ_WWEQ01000130.1 GCF_009857845.1 Brevibacterium rongguiense
ACCCATGGATTGGGTGACGCCGAGTTGGCCGCAGAGTTTGGCGTAGTCAGCCGAGGTGTAGACCGACCCGTGATCGCTGTGGAACACCGCCCCGGCCAGGCTGCCCCGGTCACGGCGGGCAGCCTTGAGTGCGTCTTCGACGAGTTCGGTGCGCATGTGGTCGGCGATCGCCCAGCCGGCGAGTTTGCGGGAGAAACAGTCGATCACGGTGGCCAGGTACAGATTGCGGCCCTCAGGCAGCGGCAGGTAGGTGATGTCGCCGACGTAGATGGTGTTGGGCCGCTCTGCGGTGAAGTCCCGCCTGAGCAGGTCGGGGTACTTCTGGTCGGCTGGCTCGGGCAGCGTGGTCCGGACCCGGCGGCGGAGCCGGATCCCGGCCAGCCCGTGGTGGCGCATCACCCGGGCGACCCGCTTGTGGTTGACCCGGTCCTCGGCCGGCACGCCGTCGTTGAGTTCAGCGGTCGCCCTGGGTGCCCCGTAGGCGGGGTCACCACCGGTCTTCGGGTCCTGGACGGTCCGGATCCGTTCGGCGAGCTCGGCATCGGCCACGACCCGTTCGGCCCGGGCCGGTGCGGCGGCGCACCAGGCGTAGAACGATGACCGGGAGACCTCCACAGCCTGACACAACCGCTTCACCTCGAAGGCGTGCTGGTGGTCGGCGACGAACTGGAAGCGGTTCACCAGTTCGTCTCCCCAGCGAAATACTTGGCCGCTTTCCGCAGGATGTCCCGCTCGGTCTCGACCTTGACCTTGTCGGCCCGTAGCCGGGCGTTCTCCGCCTCCAACCGGGCGATCCTCACCGCCGCGGACTCGGTACCGGCCGACTTCGCGCCGCTGGAGGAGTGTTCTGGTGG
>NZ_WWEQ01000131.1 GCF_009857845.1 Brevibacterium rongguiense
CCTCGGTGGTGGCGGTCTTGAAGCCCGCAAACCCATCCATGGCCACGACCTCGATCCCATCGCGCCAAGCCTGGTCCCGCTCGGCCAGCCAGTCCTTGAACGCCTTCTTCGACCGACCTTCGACCACGTCCACCAGGCGCGAGGGCCCGGTGCCGTCCCGGACCGGGGTGAGGTCGATGATCACGGTGACGTACTTGTCACCGCGCCGGGTGTGCCGCCACACGTGCTCATCGACCCCGACGACCTTGACACCGTCCAGGCGGGTCGGGTCCTCGATGAGCAGACGCCGGCCCTCAGCCAGGACCGCGTCGTTGGCGGTGTTCCACGCCACGCCCAGTCCTTCGGCAACTCGGGCCATCGACAGGTGGCCGACGACGATCCCGACCAGACCCCACCGCAGGCCGGCGCGGGAGATCTTGGCCCGCGGCGGCGCCGCAGCGGTGGTGTCCTGACGCCACACGTGCGAGCACTCCTTGCAGCGGTAGCGGCGCACGGTGAGCACCAGCGTGGTAGGGCGCCACCCGAACGGCTCGTGCGCCAACTCCCTGCTCACCGTGTCACGGGGCACGCCCTGGCAGCCGCACCGCCTGCACCAGTCGTCCGGCTCCACGACCCGGCACGCCAGCACGGACCGGTCAGGCTCGAGCAGCTGGCCGGTGACCTCCAGACCGAGGCCGTCGAGGCGGGTGAAGGTAGTCAGGTCAGGGCGCGTGAAGGTAGCGTCAGGCACGTCGAGGTCTTCCGGACGGGTTGTGTGAGAACTCCCATCATCGGAAGACCTCGACCCTCACCCCGACACCGACGCGCCGCCCCAGGTCGCACCACAGCTACACCCTCATCTGTGAAGAGCC
>NZ_WWEQ01000132.1 GCF_009857845.1 Brevibacterium rongguiense
GGTGGTGTCATAGCGTCGAAGCAACACTCCCGGTCGGCGGGGGTCTGATCGGTGGAGTGTGCGGATGGCGCGGGTGGGGTTGTCGTTCAGTGACAGGTCGGAGATCTCGACGGCCTCGAAAGCGGGCTGGTCGGTGCGGAGGATCGCCCGTCACCTGGGGCGTTGCCCGTCGGTGATCTTGCGGGAGCTTCACCGGAACTCGACGAAGACCCGCGGCTACCAGGCCGTGACCGCAGACGTCAGAGCGCAGCGTCGGCGGGCTCGCCCGCAGCTGCGGAAGGTCGCGGGGGATCCGGTGCTGCAGGCGAGGGTGGAGGCGGATCTGGCCGCGTCGTGGACGCCGAACGAGATAGCGGGCCGGTTGCGTCTGGAGGCCGCAGACCCGACCGTTGAACGCATGGCGAACTCTCCTGACGCACGCGGCCGAACCGTCTCCGGTGAGGCTATCTACCAGTACATCTACGCAATCCCGAAGGGTGAGCTCGCCCGCAAGGGCATCTTCCTGCAGTCCAAGCGGACCAAGCGCCGACCACGTACGACCGGGCGGACGCGCGGTGGCCCAATCGTAGGTATGGTCCCGATCGCGGAGCGAGGTGAGGACGCCGCCCAGCGTCGGGTGCCGGGGCACTGGGAGGGTGACCTGATCATCGGGAAGAACGGCACCTCGTGCGCGGCGACGCTGGTGGAGCGGATGAGCGGGTTCACCGGGCTGCTGGC
>NZ_WWEQ01000133.1 GCF_009857845.1 Brevibacterium rongguiense
TGAAGCGCCCTGGGTTTGGTTCCGACTCATCTGAAGGAGAATCGGATCATGCCCAAGAAGTACGACCAGCAGTTGCGTGAGCACGCCGTCAGGATGGTGCTCGACAAGCGCGCCGCCGAAGCATGCTCACAGCGCGTCGCGATGGACGCCGTCGGAGCCTCGCTCGGTATCGCGCCGGCGACCATCCGTAACTGGATGCCCCGTGCCGGCGAACAACTAGCCATGGCGGGCGCGGCAGCGCCGCGTGAGTCGCTCGAGGAAGAGAACCGGCGCCTTCGCCGCGAACTCGCAGAGACACGGCGCGCGAACGAGATCTTGAAGAAAGCATCGGCTTTTTTCGCAGCGGAACTCGACCGCCCCACGACGAGATGATCCGGTTCATCGACGAACACAAGGGTCAGTTCGGGGTCGAGTCCATCTGTCGCGTGCTGGGCGCGACGGAGTGTGGGTTCATCACGTCGCGCGGCTACCGGGCAGCGAAAGCCCGCCCGCGCTGCGCGCGAGCGATCCGTGACGAGGTCCTCATCGACGAGATCCGGCGCGTCCACCAGCAGAATTACGGCGTGTATGGCCACCGCAAGATGTGGCACGCGATGCGCCGCCAGGGCTGGATGATCGGACGCGACCAGACCGCCCGGCTCATGAGAGTCGCTGGGCTGCACGGTGTTCGGCGCGGGCGTC
>NZ_WWEQ01000134.1 GCF_009857845.1 Brevibacterium rongguiense
GTCGTCGCGCAGGTCGGCGTGCAGCCGAGGCGAACCGTGTAGACCACGCTTCTTGGCGAACATCACCTTCACGGCCCGGTCGATGGTGTCGCGGCGTCGGTCCATCGCGGTGAACAGGCCGCTGGACGCGGCCGGGCCCAGTGCTCGGTCGCGCCATTTGTAGAACCACGCCAGGCTGACGCCGAGCAGCAGGCAGGTCACGGTGTGTGGCACCCGGTAGTTGGTCCTCTGGTCGGCGATGAAGCGTGCCACGCTCACTTCGTCGCCTCCTTGACCCACAGGACCACGGATCGCTTGAGGACATCACGCTCCATGCGGAGCTCGGCGTTCTCGGCCCGCAGGCGCTTGAGTTCGTCGGAGTCGTTCTTGGACAGGCTCGATGAGTCGTCCCGCTCCGCCCGCGCACGGTTCACCCAGTTGCCCAGGGTGCCCTCGTTCACGCCAAGGTCGCGCGCGATCTGCGCGATCGGCTTCCCGGTCTCTTCGACGATCCGGACAGCTCCCTCACGGAACTCCCGGTCGTACTTCTTCCGCTTCTCTGGCATCTCGATCCTCATTGTCGATGCCTCTACGGTCCGGGGGGAACCTCA
>NZ_WWEQ01000135.1 GCF_009857845.1 Brevibacterium rongguiense
GGTGGGAGGTCAGCGAGAAGACGGTCGCGGACTCCATGCGCCGCCAGGGGCTGGTCGCGCGCCGGATCAAGCGCCGGAACGGGCTCACACGGCAGGACAAGACAGCTTCGAAGTTCCCCGACCTGCTGCGCCGGGACTTCACCGCAGACCGTGCAAACGCCCGCTGGGTGGGCGACATGACCGAGATCCCCACCGTCGACGAGCACGGCCGGCCGGGCCCGAAGCTGTACCTGGCGAGCGTGATCGACCTCTACTCACGCCGACTCCTCGGAGCAGCGACAGGTCTGCATCCCGACGCCGAGCTGGCCTGTTCGGCGATCAAGATGGCCGTCGCTGCCCGTGGCGGTGTCGATGCCGTCAACGGCCCCGGCTGGCGCGAGGACGACAGCCAGCGGGTCATCTTCCACACCGACCGCGGCTCGACCTACACGGCGAACTCGCACACCTTGCTGTGCCGCACGATGGGCATCCGGCAGTCCATGGGCCGCGTCGGCTCGTGCTTCGATAACGCCGCCGCCGAGGCATTCTTCTCCAGCCTGGAGTGGGAGGTCCTCTCACGCCACCAGTTCACCGAC
>NZ_WWEQ01000136.1 GCF_009857845.1 Brevibacterium rongguiense
CGCGGCGGCCGCGCGGGCGAGCGCGGGGTCCGCGGTGGCCACCCGGACGGGCGCGAGGGCGCACTCCGCCACCCAGCACAGCCAGCCCGCCCCGTTCGGCGCGGCGTGCATGAGCGGGCGGCCGCCGCCGAGCAGCCGGTGGGCGAAGTCCGTCCAGGCGGCGGGCTCGCAGTCCCCCTCGCCCAGCAGCAGCGCCAGCTCGGCCAGCGCCGAGCGCGCGGCGGGCCCCGCCCCGTCGATCGGGTCCGCGCTGCGCGCCGGCAGGAGCGGATCGGCCGGCGCATCCCACACGCGCAGGCCGGTCGCCTCCTCGTCCGCGAACGCGGCGCGCACGGTCGCGGCGCGGGCGGCGATACCGGCCCATGCGCCCGCACCGTCCGTGCCCGGTGGCGGTTCGGCGGGCGGCAGGCGCTCGGGCAGCAGCTCCGCGGGCAGCTGGGCCGCGGCCAGCTCCGCGCGCAGGAGCGCGCACCAGTCGGCGAGCCCGGCCGGGG
>NZ_WWEQ01000137.1 GCF_009857845.1 Brevibacterium rongguiense
GGGACCACGTCGTGCGCGCCCGCGGCGCAGCGGGCCGGGCTGGGGTGGCGCACGCGCGTCCAGCTGGCCGTGGATCCCGCAGGCACGCCCGGGGCCCATGCCGCGGGCTCGCACGACGTGGTCCCGGTCGCCACCCTGCCCCTGGCCGTGCCGGAACTCGAGGCGCTGGGCCTCCACCGGCTCTCCCTGCCCGGTGCCGAGCGCGTCGAGATGGCCGTGGGCAGCGGGCCGGAGCCGACCGGGGCGGTCATCGTCAGCGGCGCGCCCTCCGCCGCAGCGCTCACGGCGGTGCGCACGGCCCTGAGCCGGGCGCAGGGGGAGTGGAGCCTGTTCGCGCGCGCCGGCGGGCAGCGCAATCGCGGTGGCCGCGGCCGGGCGCGGGGCCGCGCAGGCCTGATTCTTTCCGGCAAGGCCTCCGCGAACTTCCGCGCCTACGACCTGACCAACCGGGAGGAGCTCTCGCCCAACCGCAGCTTCCT
>NZ_WWEQ01000138.1 GCF_009857845.1 Brevibacterium rongguiense
TGGTCGGTCGCGTCGTCGCTGACGACGCAGGCGTTGCCGATGATCGCGTTGCAGCAGGCGATCACCACGACCCCGGCGGCGCGTCAGAGCGGACGGCTCGTGCATCACAGCGACCGCGGAGTCCAGTACGTTTCGCTGGCGTACACCGACACGTTGGCCGAGCACGGCGTCGCGCCTTCGGTTGGGACAGTAGGCGATTCGTATGACAACGCCTTGGCTGAGACGGTCAACGGCTTGTACAAGGCCGAGCTGATCTACTCACGCACGACGTGGCCGTCGACATCGGCGGTCGAATTGGCGACGCTGGAGTGGGTCAGCTGGTGGAACCGTCAACGCCTGCACGAAGCTCTCGACTACCGCACGCCCGCCGAGGTCGAAGCGGCCTACGATCAATCCCAGGCGAGAGCCCTCGTCACCACATAAGCGCGGAACGAAACCCAGGGCGCTTCA
>NZ_WWEQ01000139.1 GCF_009857845.1 Brevibacterium rongguiense
AATTACGGCGTGTATGGCCACCGCAAGATGTGGCACGCGATGCGCCGCCAGGGCTGGATGATCGGACGCGACCAGACCGCCCGGCTCATGAGAGTCGCTGGGCTGCACGGTGTTCGGCGCGGGCGTCGCCCGTTCACGACCGTCGCGTCGAAGCTGCCCGATCACCGCCCGGACCTGGTCGAGCGTGACTTCCACGCGTTGGCGCCGAACGAGCTGTGGGTGGCGGACATCACGTACGTGCGCACCGTCGGTGGGTTCGCGTACACGGCGTTCATCACCGATGCGTGCACAAGGAAGATCGTCGGTTGGTCGGTCGCGTCGTCGCTGACGACGCAGGCGTTGCCGATGATCGCGTTGCAGCAGGCGATCACCACGACCCCGGCGGCGCGTCAGAGCGGACGGCTCGTGCATCACAGCGACCGCGGAGTCCAGT